>JBBDQV010000200.1:0-16212 GCA_040905845.1 Alphaproteobacteria bacterium
CCGCGATCGGGGACTAAAGCGGATTTCGACCACGTTGATCCATCTCCGTTGTCATGCCCGGGCCGGCCGTAGGCCGGAACCGGGTATCTAGGGCAACCACCCGAGCTATCGCCCCGGATTCCCGGCTCGCCGCTCTCGCGTCGCCCGGGAATGACAATCGAGGAATGAGGTTCCTCGCCGAGTCGATTCGATCGGAAGGTCGGTCCTAGGCGGACGACGTGACGGCGGCGGCGCCATCGACTAAGCTGGCGCCGGCCGAGGGGAGATCGATGTTCAGGTCATCGCGGCGTGGCAGCAACGTCATGGCGCCAGCCCCGGCCGTCCCTAGGAGGGCGGCCTCGCTGATCGACGGCGACCTCGTCGTCGAAGGCGACATACAGGGCGCCAGCGTGCTCGTCGTCCATGGCACCGTGCTGGGCGCGGTGCACGCCGATCAGCTCGTGGTCGGGCGCACCGGCCGCATCGAAGGGCCCGTGGGTGCTCGCGCCGTCAGGATCGATGGGGTCGTCACGGGGGACGTCCTCGGCGAGACCGTCTACGTCGGCGCGAGTGCGCGCATCGTCGGCAACGTAACGCACAGCTCGATCAGCATCGAACCGGGCGCCGAGATCGACGGGCGCCGCCCCTGGCGGCCCGCCGGACACGTCGCCACCGGTTGAGCAAGGCCCTGGGTTTGCCTCGGCCCGCCGGGCCGATGTTTGATCGCCGTGACCTCGGGATCCACCGAGGCACGAGGGAGGACCAACCAGAAGGAGAGACGTCCATGTTTTCGAAGACCGGCCAAAGGACGGAGAACGCGCCAGTCACACCGGCAACGGAGCCGATCGAGCGTCACGTGACGGGCACCAGAGCCGCGCCGGCGGCCGCGGGCTCGCTGATCAGCGCCGAGCTCAAGATCGTCGGCAACCTCAACTCGGCCGGCGATCTCAGGATCGACGGCGCCGTCGAAGGCGATATCTCGAGCCGCACGCTCACCATCGGCGAGAGCGCGCGGGTCGAAGGCTCGATCGCGGCGGAAACGGTCCGCATCAGCGGCACGGTCAGTGGTCACATCAAGGCGACCAACGTGGCCATCGCCCGCACGGCGCGCGTATCGGGCGACATCACCTATCGGACCCTGTCGGTCGAGGAAGGCGGCGTTCTCGAGGGCCAGTGCCGCCGCAGCGAGGGCGACAACGTCGCGACCCTGCGCGCGGGCCCGGCCTCGACCAAGTCGTCCTCGGCCGAAGCGGCGCTGCCGGCGGGATGACCCCGGCGCACACGCGCCGCTCCGTGGCGGACGAACGCCGCGGGGCGGGCGGGCGACGTCGGCGTCGATACTGGTGAGCCGGGCCACGAGGACGGCGAGGACATCGGCGTACCCGCCGGGCGCCGCGAGCGCCGCCTGGAACGGGGCGAGCACGGGGTCTTCGCGCGGATCGTAGCCGAACGTCTTGAGGGGGTAGTCGGGCAGCGGCGCCGTGCCGTCGAAGGCTGCGGCGCAGAGCCAGCCCTCGGCCGTCACGACAGTCAGCGTGCCGGCGACGCGCGCGCCGGGGTAGCGCCACGCACGAATGCGCTGGCCGCTCTCGCTGCGGTCGTAGTACTGGCCGAGCGCGACGGCGCGGGCGCGGACCTCGAGCCGCGCGGCCGGTTGCTCATCGGCCGTGTCCACCAGGCGGGCGCCGAACGCCGCCAGGACACCTCGCGTTGCCGATTCGAGCGGACCCCGCACGGTTCCGATGTCGGCCGGGTACCGTCGCACGGTGCCATCGATGAAGCGACTGTCCGTTTCGTAGACGATGCTCGGCTCGAGAGCGAACGGCAGGTTCTCCGCCCGTCCGGGCGATGCCAATGCCAGAAGCACGACAACGGCCGCGGCGGCGCGCCACGGCCACGCCAGGACCCATGATTCGGTAGGCGATGTTCTGGATACGTTCATCGACGATCGTGCGTGACGATTCGCCTCGAGATCCGCCTGTCTCCCCGGCTCGAAGATTGGCACGCGAATTGCAGCGGTCGCTTGCGATACGCATATGCCGAGGTCGGCATCGAGGTCTCGGGTGATGCGCGTCACATACGACCAACGCCCATGGTGAACAATTGGTTTCGCGTCCGCAATTCGGCCCGCCCGCTCGGCGACGCTGGATAGTCTATTCAGGTTAGCATGCCCCGGGGGGTGCACATGAGAGTACGATCCTTGCTCCTCGCGCCGATCCTGCGTTTCGCCAAGGCGAGCGCCGGTGTCACGGCGGTCGAGTTCGCCTTGATCGCGCCGTCGTTCTTCATGATCCTGTTCGGCACGATCGAGTCTTCGATCATGTACTATATCGCCACGTCGATGGAGGGCGAGGTGCAGATCGCGGCGCGTCAGATCCGCACCGGCAACGTTCAGAACGCCGACGACCCGCTCGCCGAGTTCCGCTCGACCTTGTGCAGCAACCTCGGCAACCTCGCCGCCTGCGGGGCGGTGGTCATCGACGTCCGCACTTTTCCCGATTTCGGTTCGATGGACCGGCCGCCGCTTATCAACGAGGATGGCACTCCGCAGAACGAGAACTTCAATCCGGGCGGCGGCGGCGACGTGGTGCTGGTGCGCATCGCGTATCGCTACCCGATCATGACGCCGTTCCTCGGCCAATTCATCGGCACCGGCGGCGGTTACTACGACCTCTACGCCGCCGCGGCCTTCCAGAACGAGCCCTACGACGGCCTTGTCGACGAGTAAGGACGATGACGCGCCTGCTCGCCTTCCTGCGGGATCAACGCGCGATCGCGGCGTCCGAGTTCGCGCTGATCCTGCCGTTCCTGGTCGTGCTCCTGCTGGGCACGGTCGAGGCTGGTAACGCCTTGCTGATGCACCGCAAGATCACCGCGGCGACCCAGACCGGCGCCGACTTGGCGGCCCAGGCGACGGCGCTCGACGACGTCGACATCGCCAACCTGTTCGATGCCATGGACGCGATCCTCGAGCCGTTCCCGCTCGGTCCCGCCGGCTACGTCATCGAGAGCGTGGTCGACGACGGCGGCGCCAACGTCATCGAGTGGGTCGACGTCGACGGCGCCGTCGGGGGCAGCCCCGGCGACGCGGTCGACATACCCGAAGGCCTGGTGCTGCCCGGCGGCAGCGTCATCGTCGTCGAGGTGACTTACGACTACGCGCCGGTGTTCGCGGACCTGATTCTCGACACGTTCACGATCAGCGACGTGGCCTACCTGCGGCCTCGCCGCACGGTCAAGGTCGTTCGGCAGTAGGCCGCGCGCCCTGGGGTCGGACAGGATACGGTTCATGCGGTGCCGTCGATCATGCCCATGGGCGGTCGACGTCGTCGCTGGAGGAGATGACCATGGTTCAGCCCACTGCCTTCGCCACGCGCCGACGTGACGGCGCGCTGCGCCTGCTGCGCCTGCTGCGCCGTTTCGCGCGCGAAAGCCGGGGCGTCACCCATCTGATCTTCGCCCTGTCCCTGATTCCGATCGTGCTCGCGGCCGGCGCGTCGATCGACATGGGGCGCGCCTACGTGGTGCGCGCGCGGCTGTCCTACGCGCTCGACTCGGCCGGCCTCGCGGTCGGCTCGGCGCCGACGAACGATGTGACCGAGCTGCAAACGATCCTCGAGGATTACTTCAGCGCCAACTACCCCGAGGAACGCCTCGGCGTGCCGGCGACGCCGGTCATGACGATCGACGGCAACACGATCAACCTGTCGGCCACCGCCGAGCTGCCGACCACCTTGATGAACGTGATCGGAATCCACGTGCTCCAGGTCTCCGCCAGCTCGACCATCATCAAGACGACCAAGGGCCTCGAGGTCGCCATGGTGCTCGACATCACCGGCTCGATGGCGGGCTCCAAGATCGCGGCGCTCATCACCGCCTCGCATGCCTTCGTCGACATCCTGTTCGGCGACGACGAGACCAACGTCAAGCTCAAGATCGGCATCGTGCCGTTCAACACCACCGTCAACCTGGGCACCGGGATGGGCAGCTACGTCAAGGACGAGGACGCCGCTCGGTTCAGTCCCGATACGTGGAAGGGATGCGTCGAGGCTCGCCCCGGCGGGCACGACACGACCGACGAGTACGTCGCCTCCGACGCCGCCGACAACGGCCGTTGGCGCGCCTACGCGTGGCCGCCGCACGCCATCCAGAACAACTGGCCGCCGGTCACCGCCACGGCGGGGCCGAACAAAGGCTGCCCTGACGCCGAAGTCCTGGCCATGACCAGCTCCAAGACTCCGCTGCACGATCGCATCAACGAGCTCACGGCGGTTGGCAACACCCACGTCAACATCGGCGCCGTCTGGGGCTGGCGCCTCTTGTCGCCCGCCGAGCCCTACACCGAAGGCGTCGCCTACGGCGACACGGAGTTCGGCAAGGTGGCGATCATCATGACCGACGGCGAGAACGTCATCAGCACGACGTCGGGGACGTATTCGTCCTTCGGTACCGTTGCCGAGGCGACGGCCAAGCTCGATGGCTGTACCACCAAGGCCTGCAAGGAAGCCGAGCTCAACGAGCGGATGCTCGAGGTGTGCACCAAGATGAAGGACCTCGGCATCGTGGTCTACACCGTCGGCTTCGATCTCGCCGGCAGCACCGCGCTCCCGCTGCTCGAGGCCTGCGCGACGACACCGGCGCACTTCTTCAACTCACCGAGCAACGCGGACCTGGTGGCGGCGTTCACGGCCATCGGCAACGCGCTCGTCAACCTGCGCATCGGCCAGTAGCCGAAACCTTCGAGGAGCGCGGCCAGACCGGGCCGCCTCGTCAGGGGCAATGGCTCGTGCCGTCGGGCCTAGGGGGCTTGGCCGCGCTCGCGCACGCGCACGCCGGTCTCGTGCACGTACCTCGGTCAACTCCTCCGCCATGCGCTGGGTCGGCGTCGTGACCAGGACGCACTGGCTGTCGCGAGCGGCCGCGCGGCACTCGGCCAGCAGGTCGTCCATCTGACTCACCTCATGCATGGACTCGGTCAGGCCCTCGGCCATCCGCTTGGTTAGCGTCATGGCCAAGAAGGACTAGTCCTTGCGCGGCCCGACGACCAAGGCCTTCTTGGGTACCTGGCGCCAGTTCGGTAGCTCGTCGCTCATTGATGATTGATTAATTCTTTTGTGCCAGTCTGCTTGCGGAGAAACTGTTTAGAGTACGCTACCTTGCACCCTAGGTCGATCAGGCGGTTCGTAAAGGCGAGTGCCGGCGTCACGGCGGTCGAATTCGCCATGATCGCGCCCGTCTTCATCATGATCCTGTTCGGCACGCTCGAAACCTCGATCATGTACTACGTCGCCACGTCGATGGAGGGCGAGGTGCAGATCGCGGCGCGTCAAGTTCGTACCGGCAACATCCAGAACTCCGCCGACCCGCTCGCTGCGTTCCGCGCGGCCCTGTGCAGCAACCTTGGCAACCTCGCCACATGCGGTTCCCTCGTCATCGACGTGCGCACCTTTCCCGATTTCGGCGCGATGGACCGGCCGCCGCTCATCGACGAGGACGGCAACCCGCAGAACGAGAACTTCGAACCGGGCGGCGGCGGCGACGTCGTGCTGGTGCGCATCGCCTATCGCTACCCGATCATGACGCCGTTCCTAGGCCAATTCATCGGCACCGGCGGCGGTCACTACGATCTCTACGCCGCCGCGGCGTTCCAAAACGAGCCGTACGACGGCGTGGCCGAAGATTAGCGACGATGACGCGCCTGCTCGACTTCATACGGGATCAACGCGCGGTCGCGGCATCCGAGTTCGCGCTGATCCTGCCGGTCATGCTCCTGCTCCTGCTCGGCACCGTCGAGGTCGGCAATGCCCTGCTGATGCACCGCAAGATCACCGCGGCGACCCAGACCGGCGCCGACCTGACGGCTCAGGCGACGGCGCTTGACGACGCCGACATCACCAACCTGTTCGGCGCCATGGACGCGATCCTCGAGCCGTTCCCGCTCGGCCCCGCCCGCTACGTCATCGAGAGCGTGGTCGACGACGGGGGCGCCAACGTCATCGAGTGGGTCGACGTCGACGGCGGCGACGGGGGCGACCCCGGCGATGCGGTCGACATACCCGAAGGCCTGGTGCTGCCAGGCGGCAGCGTCATCGTCGTCGAGGTGAGCTACGACTATGCGCCGGTGTTCGCGGACCTGATCCTCGACACGTTCACGATCAGCGACGTGGCCTACCTGCGGCCCCGCCGCACGGTCAAGGTCATACGACAATAGACCGCCCGCGAAGGCGCGGCTTGGGCTCGAGCAGGATGGTGTTGTGTGCGCTGGTGTCGACCACGCCCATGCGGCGGCCGACGCCGTCACTCGAGGAGTTGACGATGGTTCAGTCCACTGATCTCGCCACGCGCGGAGGTGACGGCGTGCTGCGCTCGCTGCGCCGGCTTGCGCGCGCGAGCCGGGGGGGCGTCGCGCTGCTCTTCGCCCTGACCCTGATCCCGATCGCGCTCGCGGCCGGCGCGGGCATCGACATGGGCCGCGCCTACGTGGTGCGCGCGCGGCTGTCCGCCGCGCTCGACGCGGCCGGCCTCGCGGTCGGCTCGTCGCAGGAGACCGACGAGGCAGAGCTGCAAGCGATCCTGCAGGACTACTTCGACGCCAACTACCCCGAGGAGCGGCTCGGCGTGGCGGCGACGCCGGTCATGACGATCGACGACGACGAGATCCGTCTCTCGGCGACGGCGGACTTGCCGACGACCCTCATGAACATCGTCGGCATCCACGAGCTCACGGTCGCCGCCACCTCGACCATCGTCAAGGAGACGAAGGGGCTCGAAGTCGCCATGGTGCTCGACGTCACGGGCTCGATGTCGGGCGACAAGATCGAGGCGCTGATCGAGGCCTCGCACGACTTCCTCGACATCCTGTTCGGCGAGAACACGACCAACGAGAAGCTCAAGATCGGCATCGTGCCCTTCAACACCACCGTCAACCTCGGCACCGGCATGATCGCCTACGTCAAGCAAATCTTCTCCTCGCGGTTCAGCCCGACGACCTGGAAGGGCTGCGTCGAGGTGCGCCCCGGCGGCCACGACACGACCGATCCCTACGTTGCTTCGAACACCGCCAATGACGGGCGCTGGCGCGCCTACGCCTGGCCGCCCCATTCGACGCAGAACAATTGGCCGCCGATCACCAGCACGAGGGGACCGAACAAGAACTGCCCGGACGCCGAGGTCCTCGCCATGACCAGCACCAAGGCGACGCTCGACAATCGGATCGACGAACTCGCGGCCCAGGGCAATACCCACGTCAACGTCGGCGCGGTCTGGGGTTGGCGCCTCCTTTCGCCGACCGAGCCCTACACCGAAGGCGTCGCCTATGACGACGAGGAGTTCCAGAAGGCGGCGATCGTCATGACCGACGGCGAGAACGTCATCAGCACGACGAGCGGGACGTACTCGTCCTACGGCACGGTCAGCGAGGCGACGGCCAAGCTCGGCTGCAGCTCGCAGAGCTGCAAGGAGAGCAGGCTCGACGACCGCTTGATCGAAGTCTGCGACAACATGAAGGACGTCGGCATCATCGTCTACACCGTGGGCTTCGACGTCGCCGGCAACGACGACGTGCTCGACCTGCTCGAGGAATGCGCGACGGACTCGGCGAAGTTCTTCGATTCGCCGACCAACGAGGATCTCAAGAAGGCGTTCAAGACGATCGGCAAGGAGCTCAGCAACCTGCGCATCGGTCAGTAGTCGCGGAACTTGCGACGGGAGCGCCGCGCCAGCCAGGCCGCGCGTCGTCAGGGCCCGTGGCGGCGCCGGCCCTTGCCGCGTCGGGCCGGCGTCGCGCGGTAGGGTGACCGGCCGCGCTCGCGCACCGCGTGGGCGGGCGCGACGCCCGGCCGGTCGAGCCCCAGGTCGGCCGCTTCCAGCCGGCGGATCTCGTCCCTGAGCCGCGCCGCCTCCTCGAACTCGAGCTCCGAAGCCGCGGCGCGCATGCGTTTTTCCATGTCCGCGATGGTCGCCTTGAGGTTGTGGCCCACCAGATGCGGTAGCGCGTCGTCGCCGGTCGGGACCGTGACGTAGTCCGCCTCGTAGACGCCGCCCAGGATGTCGGCGATCGACTTGCGCACGCTCTCGGGGGTGATGCCGTGGCGCGCGTTGTATGCCTGTTGCTTGGCGCGCCGCCGCTCGGTCTCGTCGAGCGCGCGCCGCAGCGATCCGGTCATTGTGTCGGCGTAGAGGATGACGCGCCCGTCCAGGTTGCGCGCGGCCCGCCCGATGGTCTGGACCAGCGACGTCGCCGAGCGCAGGAATCCTTCCTTGTCGGCGTCGAGGATGGCGACCAGCGCGCACTCGGGGATGTCGAGCCCTTCGCGCAACAGGTTGATGCCGACCAGCACGTCGAACGCCCCCAGCCTCAGGTCGCGGATGATCTCGATGCGCTCCAGCGTCTCGATGTCGGAGTGCAGGTAGCGCACGCGCACGCCGGCCTCGTGCATGTACTCGGTCAGGTCCTCGGCCATGCGCTTGGTCAGCGTCGTGACCAGGACGCGCTGGCCCTTGCGCGCGGCCTCGCGGCACTCGGCCAGCAGGTCGTCCACCTGGCTCGCCACTGGGCGCACGAGGCACAACGGATCGATCAGGCCGGTCGGGCGGATCACCTGCTCGACGAAGACGCCGCCGGTGCGGGCCAGCTCCCACGGGCCGGGGGTCGCCGAGACGAACACCGTCTGAGGCCGCATGGCGTCCCACTCCTCGAACTTGAGCGGACGGTTGTCGACGCACGCGGGCAGCCGGAAGCCGTAATCGGCGAGGGTCGACTTGCGGTTGAAGTCGCCGCGGAACATGCCGCCGAGCTGCGGCACGGTGACGTGGCTCTCGTCGACGATGAGCAGCGCGTTCTCCGGCAGGTACTCAAACAGCGTCGGCGGCGGCTCGCCCGGCCGGCGTCCGGTCAGGTAGCGCGAGTAGTTCTCGATCCCCGCGCAGGTGCCCGTCGCCTCCATCATCTCGATGTCGAAGCCGGTGCGCTGGCCCAGCCGTTCCGCCTCCAATGGCTTGCCTTGGCGCTCGAACTCGGCGAGGCGCTCCTTGAGGTCGACCTTGATCTGCTTGATCGCCTGCTCGAGCGTCGGGTGCGGCGTGACGTAGTGGCTGTTGGCGTAGATCTTCACCGCGCCGAGCTCGGCCGTCGTCTGGCCGGTCAACGGATCGAACTCGTTGATCGCCTCGATCTCGTCGCCGAACAGCGCGATGCGCCACGCGCGGTCCTCGAGGTGGGCGGGGAACAGCTCGACCGAATCGCCGCGCACGCGGAAGGCGCCGCGCGTGAACGCCGTGTCGTTGCGCCGGTAGTGCAGCTCGACCAGCCGGCGCAGCAGCCCGTTGCGCTCGACCGCCTCGCCGACGCCGAGGCTGAACGCCATGCTCTGGTAGGTCTCGACCGAGCCGATGCCGTAGATGCAGCTCACCGAGGCGACGATGACCACGTCGTCGCGCTCGAGCAGGGCGCGGGTCGCCGCGTGGCGCATGCGGTCGATCTGCTCGTTGATCGAGGCGTCCTTCTCGATGTAGGTGTCGGTACGCGGGACGTACGCCTCCGGCTGGTAGTAGTCGTAGTAGGACACGAAGTACTCGACCGCGCTCGCGGGAAAGAACCCCTTCATCTCGCCGTAGAGCTGCGCCGCGAGCGTCTTGTTCGGCGCCAGGATCAGCGCGGACTTGCCAGTAAGCGCGATGACCTGGGCCATGGTGTAGGTCTTGCCCGAGCCGGTGACGCCGAGCAGCACCTGGTCGCGCTCGCCCGCCTCGACCGCCTTGAGGAGCTCCTCGATCGCCTGGGGCTGATCGCCGGCCGGGGCGAAGTCCGAGACGAGCCTGAACGGGCTCGCATGGGCGGGCGTCGGCGCCGTCTTCGTCATGCTGGCCATGTCTCCTTTATAGGGTCGCGCGGCCGCCGTCGCCAGGGCGGCCATGCGCCGGCCGTTGCACCCGGCCCGTCCCCTGCGTAGGGTTGCGCCGTTCGCCCAGGGGAACCCATGGCCTTTTTGTCCGCGCGGCTCGGCCGCATCAAGCCGTCGCCGACCATCGCCGTCACCAACAAGGCGCGCGAGCTCAAGGCCGCCGGCCACGACGTCATCGGTTTGGGCGCCGGCGAACCCGACTTCGATACCCCCGACCACATCAAGGAGGCGGCCTACAAGGCGATCCGCGAGGGTCAGACCAAGTACACGGCGGTGGACGGGACGCCCGAGCTCAAGGCCGCCGTCATCGCCAAGTTCAAGCGCGACAACGGGCTCGCCTACAAGCCGTCGCAGATCACCGTCGGCACCGGCGGCAAGCAGGTGCTGTTCAACGCGCTCATGGCGACGCTCGATGCCGGCGACGAGGTCATCATCCCGGCGCCCTACTGGGTCTCGTATCCGGACATGGTGCTGCTCGCCGAAGGCACGCCGGTGTTCGTCGATTGTCCGGAGTCCAACGGTTTCAAGCTGCGCCCCGCAGATCTCGAGCGCGCCGTCACCAAGCGGACCAAGTGGGTGATCCTGAACTCGCCGAGCAACCCGACCGGCGCCGCCTACACCGAGGCCGAGCTCAAGGCGATCACCGACGTCCTCGTGCGCCATCCCCACGTCTGGGTCATGACCGACGACATGTACGAGCACCTGGTCTACGACGGGTTTCGGTTCACGACCGCGGCCCAGGTCGAGCCCAGGCTCCACGAGCGCACGCTCACCTGCAACGGCGTCTCGAAGGCGTACGCCATGACCGGCTGGCGCATCGGGTTCGCCGGCGGGCCCGAGGCTTTGATCAAGGCAATGGGCGTGATCCAGTCACAGTCCACCTCGAATCCGTCCTCGGTCAGCCAGGCCGCGGCGCTTGCGGCGCTCAACGGCCCCATGGGGTTCCTGGCCGAGCGCAACGAGGTGTTCAAGGACCGCCGCGACCTGGTCGTCGCCATGCTCAACCAGGCCAAGGGCCTGCGCTGCCCCAAGCCCGAGGGCGCGTTCTACGTCTATCCCTCATGCGCCGGCGTGATCGGCAGGACGACGCCGAACGGCACGGCCATCGACTCGAGCGAGTCGTTCGCGACGTATTTGCTCGAATCGGAGGGGGTCGCGGTGGTCCACGGCGCGGCGTTCGGGCTCGACCCCTACTTCCGCATCTCCTACGCGACCTCGACCGAGCTGCTCGAGGACGCCTGCGGCCGCATTCAACGGGCCTGCGCGAACCTGCGCTGAACCAACGCCATGGCCCCTTGAAGGTCCGCGCCTGGATGTTATATCTAGAACAATTCTAATCCAATCCTGGAGGGACGACATGACCAAGGCATCGAGCAAGGCGCGGGCGAAGTCCGACGGCGGGCCCGCGATCGACATCGGAATCCCGGAAAAAGACCGCCGCGCGATCGCCGAAGGGCTGTCGCGCACGCTCGCGGACACCTACACGCTCTATCTCAAGACCCACAACTACCACTGGAACGTCACCGGCCCGATGTTCCAGACCCTGCACCTGATGTTCGAACAGCAGTACACCGAGCTCGCGCTCGCCGTTGACCTGATCGCGGAGCGGATCCGTTCGCTCGGCGCCGTCGCGCCCGGCACCTACTCGGCTTACGCGCGCCTCGGCAGCATCGCTGAGGACGACGGCGTGCCCTCGGCCAAGGCGATGATCAAGCATCTCGTTGCGGGACAGGAGGCGGTGGTGCGCACGGCGCGCAAGGTGTTTCCCGTCGCCGAGAAGGCCGGCGACGAGGCGACCTGCGACCTGTTGACCCAACGGCTCCAGGTCCACGAGAAGACGGCGTGGATGCTGCGCAGCCTGCTCGCGTAGGGATCGAGTGATTGACGCGCGGCTCACGACGGCTTGATTTGCGTTTTCGTCGGGCGTAGGCCACTTCGAAAGCGACCACCGAACGAGGACTCGCCATGTTCGTCCACCTGAAGCGCGGCTGGGAGACACCCGAATCGCGGGCCACTCCCGAATGGGCCTATCTCGATCGGCGCCGGCTCGCCCGCGCCATCGCCGCCGGGCCTCTGCTCGCCGCCGGTCTCGCTTTGCCGGCGCGCGCCAAGGAGGAACCCGACCCCACGGCCGATCTCTATCCCGCGGCCAGGAACGAGCGCTACGTGCTCGACCGGCCGCTAACCGACGAGGAGATCACGGCGCGCTACAACAACTTCTACGAGTTCGGCTCGCACAAGGAGATCTACGATCGCGCCCAGGAGCTCGAGGTCCGCCCATGGTCGATCGCGATCGACGGCCTGGTCGAGGCGCCCCGGACGATCGACGTCGACACGCTGTTCCGCCAGGTCAGCCTGGAGGAGCGAGTTTATCGCCACCGCTGCGTCGAGGCGTGGTCGATGACCATCCCATGGACCGGGTTCCCGCTCGCGGACCTCCTCGCCATGGCCAAGCCCTTGGCCTCGGCCAAATACGTCGCGTTCGAGACGTTCATGGACCCGGACGTGGCGCCGGGCCAGCGCCAGGTCTGGTACCCGTGGCCCTACACCGAGGTGGTGACCATCGCCGAAGCCGCCAACGAGCTCGCGTTTCTGGTCACCGGCGCCTACGGCAAGCCGATGGCCAAGCAGTTCGGCGCGCCGATCCGGCTGCACCTGCCGTGGAAGTACGGCTTCAAGTCGATCAAGTCGATCGTCAAGGTCTCCTTCGTCGAGGAGCGGCCGAAGACGTTCTGGGAAACCCTCGTGCCCGAGGAGTACGGCTTCTGGGCCAACGTCAACCCCGAGGTCGACCATCCGCGCTGGAGCCAGGCCACCGAACGGTTCCTCGCCACCGGCGAGCGCCTGCCGACCCAGCTCTACAACGGCTACGCCGAGTTCGTCGCCCACCTCTACGCCGGCCTCGGGAACGAGCCGCTCTACATGTAGCGGCTTGTTCGCCCTTCGCGACGCCGGCTGCGCCGGCTCCTCAGGGCCAACGGAACCCTTGTCTGCCGTTCGCGGTGAGGAGCGCGCGAAGCGCGCGTCTCGAACCGCATCGACGGTCTTGTCCCGACGCGGCGGAGTCTGGCAGGGTGCGCGTCTGTGTCAAACGACGGGAGACGATCATGAGCGGCGTCAAGCTGTTCCGCGCCAAGGACCAGAACCTCACGCCCAAGCCGAACGGCATGATGACCGTGCCGGTGGTCAACGCCGGCTACTCGACCACGTTCGGCGCCGGCATCGGCACCATGCGGAACTGCGACATGGCGTGGACGGTGACCTACGACGAGGTCATCTACGTCATGAGCGGCAGGTGCTCGATCAAGGTCGGCGAGGCGCGCTACAAGCTCGGCGCGGGCGACATGATCTGGCTGCCCAAGGACACCCCGCTCGTCTACGAGGCCGGGCCCGAGCTCTGCACCTTCTTCTACGCGGTCTCCCCGGTCACCGGCTCGCCCTCGACCAGCAAGAAGGACGCGTTTCCGGAGGCCAAGCCCGACAAGGCGTGAGCGGGACGCCCGAGCACTCCGATAGGGCTCCTCGGATCGCTTGCGCGCACCGAGAGGAACGGATCGCCGTGCCGCGACGATCGGCATAGACTGCCGCCGATCGCCTTTGCGCGGCTCGGAGGGCTCGCCATGGCCAATCGTCGGCGTGGACTCCTATCGTTCGGTCTGTTCGCGGCCCTTGTGCCTTCGCTCGCCATGGCGGAGTCGTGGGAGACGGTCACGCCGGAAATGACGCCGGTCCACATCGAGGCCGGCTGGCCGTGGCTCGACGGTGCCCGCCAGGAAACCGTGCGGACGTGGAACGCCGATAATTCGGCGCGCTATTACCTGGCCAGTTGGACGGCGATCCTGGGCCTGCCGCGCGTCGAGATTCTGTTCATCGAGATCGGGGCGAACAAGTACTGGAAGAAGGTCGATCCGATGAACGAGGAGTTCCTTCGCATCTGGGCCTTCCTCCAGGACGAGGCGATCTCGGCGATCAAGGCCGTCTCGTGCGCCGCCGAGCAGTGCCTGCAGTTCGCGATCCCGCGCTCGACGTGCCTCGCGTTCACCGACGTGCTCGGGTCCATGGGCGCGCGCTCGGAGTTGCCGGGCGCCAACATCGTGCGCGGCTACCACTGCTCGGGCGCCAAGGCCGACTACACCGGCGGCGAGATCGCCGAGATCCTGGCCGCGATCGACGCCCCGAAGCGGTAGCGGGCTGCGCCGGCCTTCGGTCGGTCTCTTCGGCGGGCGTTGGACAGCGCAACGGATTCGACGTCGTTCGTTGACACTATGGCTGACTAGTCATATAACTAGCCAGACAGCGAACCATGTGGAGTACCGGCGATGCGGACGTGGCCCGTTCAGGACGCGAAGGCGCGCTTCAGCGCGCTGCTAGACGCAACGTTGAGCGAGGGTCCCCAGGTCGTGACGCGGCGCGGGGTCGAGGCCGCCGTCCTGGTTCCCGTCGAGCAGTGGCGCCGGCTCGTACGCGCGGCAAGGCCAACGCTCAAGGACCTTTTGCTCGCCGACGAGGCGCGCACCGACCTCGCCGTGCTGCCGCGCGGCCGGCTACGCCGCCGGAGCGCCGAAGCCCTCGGCTGACCCTTGTACCTGCTCGATACCAACGTCGTTTCGGAGCTGCGCAGGCCCAAGCCGCACGGCGCCGTCCTCGCCTGGCTCGATGGCGTGCCCAACGAGCAACTTTTCCTGTCGGCCGTGACGCTCGGCGAGCTTCAGGCCGGCGTCGAAATCACGCGCGAGCAGGACGCGGCGAAGGCATCGGAGATCGAGGCGTGGATCGACCGGGTGATGGAGACGTCGAACATCCTGGCCATGGACGCCCAAGCCTTCCGCGTTTGGGCGCGGCTGATGCATCGGCGCTCCGACACGCTGATCGAGGACGCGCTGATCGCCGCGACGGCGATTGCCCATGGCCTAACGGTCGTCACGCGCAACGTGCGCGACTTCCGGCCTTTCGAGGTGCCCGCGCTCGACCCGTTCGTCTTCACGAGGGCGTGACGCCCGGCGCTCAGCGCGCGAGGCGCAGGGCGAAGCGGGTGACGTCCTTGGCGACCCGCTCCGGCTGCTCCCATTGGGTGTTGTGCCCGGCGCCCTGGTAGGCGGTGAACACGGCGTGGGGCAGCGCGGCGCGCAGGCGCTCCTGGTCAGCCGCCGAGAACAGCACGTCCTGGTCGCCCCACAGGATCAGAGTCGGGGTCTTGACGCGCCGCAGCGCGTCCGTGTGATCGAAGTCCAAGAGGCCGCCGAGGGTCTCGCGCCAGACCCGGGCGGGCAGCTTCATGGACTCGGCCACGACGACTTCCTGGAACGCGGGGTCGATGCGCGTCGCCGAGGTGCCGGTCTGGAAGTCGCGCACGAACGCCGGATCGACCGGATCGGTCAGGTGCCTGACCGTGCCCTGCCACAGGTCCTGGACGGGGGCGTTGCCCGTCACCGCCGCGGCCGAACCGATCAGCACCATGCCTGACAGCCGATCGGGCGCGTCGAGCGCGAGACTTTGGGCGACCAGGCTGCCCATGGAATGGCCGACGAGCACCGCCTTGCGCAGCCCGATCGCGTCGATGAACGCCAAGGCGTCGGTGGCGAAGTCCGCGAGCCGGTAGCCGGTTTCGGGCCGCGTCGCGTCGCCGTGGCCGCGCTGGCTGTACGCGATGACGCGTAAGCTCCGCGGCATCGCGCGTGCCATCGTTTCGAATGAGCGCAACGAATCGGCGTAGCCGTGCAGGCAGACGACGGGCACCCCCGCCGGATCGCCGGACTCGACGTAGGTGACAGTCACCCCGGTCGGAAGTTCGACGGCGACAACCTTGACCATGATCCGAGCGTATGGGCGGTAGTGCAGGACATCAAGCGCGCAACCCGCCGCCGTCACCGGGCGCGCCGGACTCGGCAGGTATTCGGACATCGGCAGGGACTGGCTCGGCGCCGACCGAGCACAGGACCCCGTCCGTGCTTCGAGACGCGACCCTGCGGGTCGCCCTCAGCACGAACGGGGTCCAAAGCCGCCCGTGCAAGGAGCCCACCAGGACCGTTCGCGGTGAGGAGCGTACCGAAGGCACGCGTCTCGAACCGCGTGGCAAGCGCGACCCGGACAGCCGTGGCACATGGTCGGACATGACGCGAGTGCGATGAACCCCTAAGCCCTTCTCTCCTCCACTGCGTCCGAGAGCGGGTGGTCGAGGCCGGCGAGCATCTCCTTGGGTACGACCTGCCAGAACTTGCCGAACGATCACTCACCAACGCAATTCGCAATGGCAAACGCGCATTGTTCATCGCCGGTGGTAATTGCTCACCCCCCCTGTGATCGATGGTTGGGATAGGGGCGCGGGGTGAGG
>JBBDQV010000201.1:0-15991 GCA_040905845.1 Alphaproteobacteria bacterium
GGAGCGCCAGCGTCATGGTCGGGTCGGCCAGGTGGTAGAGCGGCAGGATCAGCGCCGCCGCCCACGCGCCCGACGCGGCGAGCGTGAGCAGGAGCCAGCCGGCAAGATAGGCCAGCGCCACGCTTCCCGAATCGCCGAGGAAGACGCGCGCCGGCGGCCAGTTCCAGCGGAGGAAACCGGCGGCCGCGCCGGACAGCGCGACCGCATGTGGCACCACGCTGGACGGCTGGCCGAGCACGAGCACGGCGAGCGCGGACCCGAGCCCGAGCGCGGTCGTCTCGCCCGCGGCGAGCCCATCGATGCCGTCCATGAAGTTGTAGAGATTGAGAAACCACAGCCAAATCAGCCCGGCGACGACACGATCGAACTCGGGTGGCGCGACTCCTTGCAGCACCGGCGCGGGCGGCAAGGCGGCGAGACCGATGGTCACGGCGGCGGCCTGGGCCGCGAGGCGCAAGGCGCGCGACAAACCGCGCCGATCGTCGACCCAGCCGACGACCAGGAGCAGGATGGCGCCCGCCGCCAGGAGTGCGACGTGACGACCAAGTCCGGTGCCGAGCGCGAGGGCGAACCACGCCGCGAGGGTGACCGCGACCGGCGCGATGCCGCCGCCGCGTGGCGTCGGAACGCCGTGGCTCGATCGTTCGTTGGGGCGATCGACGAGGCCCCGACGGCCGAGCCATGGGACGATGAACCCGGTGCCCGCCCAGGCGGCGGCGACCGTACCGGCGACCGTCAACGCGAGCAGCCCCGTCATCGCCGGCCACGCGCCCAGACGCCGCCGGCCGTGGCAACGGCATCCACCCGATCGTCGAGCAGCGCCCGCGCGGCCTCGTCGGGCGCGTTCACGATCGGCTCCTCGTGGACGTTGAAGCTCGTGTTGATCAGCACCGGCACGCCCGTGAGCTGCTTGTAACGCGCGAGGATATCGAAGTAGAGCGGGTTGGGGGCGCGCTCGATGAGCTGCGGTCGCGCCGTGCCATCGACATGCACCGCGGCGGGAATGCGGTCGCGCCAGCGCTCGCGCACCCGGCAGGTCACCGTCATGAACCGCGCGGCGAGGCGTGACGCGGCGGGCAGATCGAACACCTCCTCGGCGTCCGCCGCGGCGATGACCGGGGCGAACGGCATGAACTCGCTGCGCGCGAGCCGGCGGTTGAGAGCGTCGTTGATCCGCGAATCGGTCGGGGCGGCGAGAATCGAGCGGGCGCCGAGCGCGCGCGGCCCGTACTCCGCGCCGAGGGTGAACAGCCCGACCGCCTTACCCTCGACCAGCAGGCGGGGGACGGCATCGACCGGATCGTCCGCGATGCGCGCGAGGCCCGGCGTCGAGCGAAAGACGGCGTCAGCACGGTCACCATGGTCGCGGCCGTAGTACAGGTGGTCCAGCGCGTAGCGCCGGTCGAGCCACGGCTCGATCCCGTCGCGCTCGAGCAGAACCTGGAGGATGCCGCCGGCGGGAAGTCCCGCGTCGCTCATCGCCGGATAGACGAAGACCTCGCCGACCGGTGTCTCCTCGGCGAGCCGCTGGTTGAGCCGGACGTTGGCGAACACGCCACCCGAGAGCCCGAGCCGGCGAACGCCATGGCGTTCGAGCAGACGGCGGACGGCGGCGAGGATTTTCTCTTCCAGCACGTGCTGGATCGAAGCCGACAGGTCCTCGCGACTCGCCTCGCGGGCGAGCGCGAAGACGAAGGCGCGCATGTCTTCGTTGCTGGCGAAGTCGCTGGTAATTTGGCCGTCGTCCGCGACGCGGAAGCGCGTGGCGAGGCGGTCGGCGACGGTCGGCTCGCCGAACGCCGCCAGACCCGTGACCTTGCCCTCGTGCCGGTTCATGCGGAACCCCAGGGCCTCGGTCGCGAAGCCGTAGGCGAGTCCGAGGGAATCGATCGCCGAAGCGCGCGCGAACGCCTCGTCGCCGCCCCACATCGTCGTCAGCCGGCCGTCGCGGAAGATGCGCGCGCTCCACTGCACATTGTCGCCGCCCCCGTCCGCCGTGTAGAGGAGCGCATCGTCCCAGTCCGTGTGGAACAGGGTGGGCAGCGCGTGGGCCTGGTGGTGATTGAAGAAGCGGACGGCGCAATCGGGACGGAAACAGGCATCGGCCAGGAAGCGCGGCGCATCGAAGATCGATGCCGAGTCCGCGTGGCCGAGGCGGGCGAGCTCGCGCTCCATGCTCTTGGGCTTGGCGCGGCCCAGCGTTTCGCGCGTGCGGGCTTCGAGACCGCGCAGGCCGTGAAGGTGCCGGTACCACGACGCCGGAAACGGCCCGCGCCCGAGCGCGACGACGTCGACGTCGCGGCGGGCGAGGCCGGTGATGGCGAGCACCTCGTCGACGCCTTCGTCGGGAAACCTGCCGCCGTCGGCCTTGATCCGGGTGAGCCGCTCCTGGGCGACCGCGGCGATCATGCGATAGTCGTCGAACAGCGCCGCGGAGGCATCGTGGCTGCCGGAAAAGGCGCCGAGCAGGATCATGGAGTTCGTCGCCGTTGGGCGCGGCGACCCTATCGGCGGCCCCTGGCACCGTCAATCGAGCGCTCGTGTTCCTGATGCGCATGGCCGCGGTGGCGGCTGGCCTTGCCGTGCCCGCGCTGGTCTCGGGCCGGGCGACCTTGGGCTTGCTGTGCCTCGTCACGCTCGCGGCGACTCTGGCGGCGCCCGGCCTGCGCGCCGCGTGGCGGCGGACCCTGAAGGCGGCCGTCACGCCGCTCGGTTTCGGGGTCCTTGCCGTGCTCGCGTCGTGGCTGGTCTCGACAGCTCTCTCGTACAATCCTTGGACATCGGCGCAGACCTGGGGCCGCGTCACCGTGTTCGTCGGCGCGACGGCGTTTCTGGTGCATAGGCTAAAGGCCGATCGAGCGGCGCTGGCGCTCGGAGGCAAGACGCTGGTCGCGGCCTCCGTCGCCGCTGCCGCGATCGCGATCATCGGCCCTACAGTGCTCCCGGACCTCGTCGCGCTGGTGCGCGGCAAGGCGCCGGGCTGGCACGGCTACGAGGCGGCGCAGGCGCTCAAGGGCTTCGGCTCGGCGCTCGCCTGCCTGATGCCCGTGGTGCTGTGGGCCGGGACGTTCGCGGACGGCCGCTGGCGCCTCGCGGCATTCGCGTTCCAGCCGCTCGCCGTCGCCGCCATGGCGGTGACCGAGAGCGAGGCCGGGCTCGCCGGCGCGGCGCTCGCCCTGCTGGCGGGCGCGGCAACCTGGTTCCGGCGCGGCCTCGGCCTCGCGGCGACGCTCGCGATCGTGCTGGGCGGCGCCGTGGCCGCGCTGCTCGCGGGCTTCGGCCCGCTCGGCCCGGGCTTTGCCGCTATCGACCCGCACCGCCAGGCGATCTGGGCCGCCGCGCTCGCCTACTGGCCCGAGGCGCCGCTGTTCGGCCATGGCGTCGACGTCGCCAACCTGCTGCCGGGCGCGGACGCGATCGTTCCGGCGTTCAACCAGGCGCGCATCCCTTCGCACCCGCACGACTGGGCGGTCGAGGTCATGGTCGAGACCGGGCTTGCCGGCAGCGCCGCGCTGATGGCAGCGATCGCCCAGCTCACCGTGCGGATCGCACACCTCGATCGCGCGGGGAGCGCCGCCGGGCTCGGGCTCATGGCGGCGTTCTGGGGCTCGGGGCTGGTCAACTTCTCGCTGTGGGCGGCGTGGTGGCAGGGCGTCCTGCTGATACTCCTCGCCTTCCTGCTGGCCACAGGCGGACGAGCCCGGCCGCCGTCAGGATCGTAAGCAGGGGCTCGAGCGGCAGCCGGTATTTCACGCCGGTCACCGGTCCGGTCACGACGACGACGTAGGCCGCGACGAGCAGGAGAAAGAGCCACGCCGCACCGGCGAGCTCGCGTCGGCGAGCGAACAGGCCGACGAGCTGGACCAGGCGCACCGCCAAGGTGGCCGCGACCGAGCCGGCCAGGAGCGCGAGCACCAGGCTGGACCGGGTCGACGTCACGTAGTTGGCGAGCTTGGCCATGAGTCCGTCGCCGGGGGTCGCGTAGAAGCTCGGCCGCTCCAGGCGCTGGATCGGCGGCACGGCGAAGACGCTGGGTGCCGCCAGATTGACCGTCGCCCCGGCGAGCCACGCCTTGGCCAAACGAACGACCCCGAGCTGCGCGGCCGCCGCGCGCGCGACCGCCATGGCCCGCGCGCTCTCGACGAACGGGTTGGCTGAATGAACGGGCGAGACGGCCTCGAGCCTGCCGCGCATGAGCTCCTGCCCGTCCTCGAAGGGCCTATGCTCGGCGAACTCGAGCGCCGCCGGCATGACCCAATGGAGTGCGTGCGTGCCGCCCTGGCTGGTCAGCGCCAGGTGGCCGAAGCTCGCGAGGTTGCGGGCCGCGAGCGGCGCCATCACCGCGAGGCACACGCCGAGCCCGAGCGCGGCCAGACCGAGCGACGGGCCAAGCCGTTGGCCACGGCGGAGCGCGCCGGCGAGCAGGACCAGGGCGAGCAGCGGCGGGAAGAATTGCATCATGGCACGCGTCAAGGTCGCGAGGCCGAGCAAGAGACCCGCGAACACGGCGCATCCCGTGGAAGGGCGTTCAAGGCATTCAACGGTCGCCAGCATCCAGCCGGCGAGCAGCGCCAGGAACAGCGTGTCGGTCAGCACCACCCCGGCCGCCGCGATCATGGTCAGGTTGAACGCGGCGAGCAGCCCCGCCGGCAATGCGAGCCGGGGGTCGATCCGGCGGGCGATCAGGGTGATCAGCACGCAGGTCAGCGCGTCGATGACGGCCTGGCCGAGCACCGGCCACAAGGCGTCGGGGCCGACGCCGGCCCGAAAGGCGGCGAGCCACAGGACGTAGAGCGGCATGCGCTCCGTCTCCGGCTCGATGCCGAGGCCGGTTACCGTATTGAACCCGCCCGTGTCGATGAAGTCGCGCGCCAGCATCAGGTAGGTCGGCGAGTCGGGCTGCAGCAGGCTCGGCGTACCGTCGTAGACCGCCCAGAGATAGGCGAGGCGGACTCCGAGCGCGACCAGGAAGACGACGAGGACGGTGCGCCCCGTCATCGCCGTTCCAGGACAGCGAACAGCCGGAAGGCCATGACGGCGCCGAGGAGCGGCGCGAGCGCGTCCTCGAATCGCAGCAGCGCCGGCACCAGGGCGGCGGGCACCAGCGACCAGCGGCGGTAGCCGCCGGACAAGGGGTAGGCCAGGAGCCCGAACCGGCGCAGCTCGATGACGGCGAGGCCTGGCACCATGGCCGAGAGCCTGTCCCGATGGCGGCGCAGCATGAGCGTCGGGATCGCCTGGTTGGCCTCGAACGGGTCGCGCGCGGCCGGGGGTGCCAGCGCCGCGAGGGGATCGACCGAGAGATCGACCGGCTCCGGATGCGCGAGCGCGAAGGCGAGCCGGCTCACCGGCGTGATCTCCGGTTCGACCAGGACGAGCCGGCCGCCTTGGCGCAAGATTCGCGCCGCCTCGGCGAGAAAGACGGCGGGCGCGGCCAGGTGGTGCAGGACGTCGACCATGACCAGGCCGGCGAAGCTCGCGTCGGCGAACGGCAGGCGATGCGCGTCGGCGACGGCGTCGAGCCACGGCGCCGGCAGGACGTCGGTCGCGACCACGGCGGGCACGGCGGACTTCAGGTGCCCCGACCCGCCGCCGACCTCGAGCACGGGGCCCGGCGGCAGGGCGCGCACGATGCGCCGATAGGTGTCCTCGTAGACCGCGCGCAGCGCCGGTTTCCCTGCCCACGCCGCGCGGTGCGCGCCGAGGCGCGGGTCGACCATTCTCAGATGGCCTTGAGCTTGCGCCAGGCGAACACCACCATGCGGATCAGCAGCCAGCCGTCGCGGAAACGCGAGATCTGCGTCTCGCCATAGCCGCGCGCGGCGTAGCGGATGGGGATTTCGACCACCTTCAGGTTCTGCTTCACCGCGCCGAAGATCAGGTCGAAGTCGCCGAACGGGTCGAAGTCGCCGAAGTAGCCGCGATCGCCCGCGATGCGCAGGTAATGCGCCTTGGTCAGCGCCTTGGTGCCGCAGAGCGTGTCGGTGAAGCGCTGGTTGAGGAGCCAGCTGAACAGGAGCGAGAACGCCCGGTTGCCGACCAGGTTCAAGAGGCGCATCGCCTGCTCCTCGCGCGGGTAGACCAGGCGCGAGCCGTTGATGAAGTTGCCCTTGCCGGCGACCAGGGCGGCGTAGAACTTCGGAATCGTCTCGGGCGCGACCGAGAGATCGGCGTCGAGGATGACGAGGATGTCACCCTTGGCGTTGGCGAACCCCTTGCGTACCGCGTCGCCCTTGCCCTTGCCGTCCTGGCGCAGGCGTCGGATCGGCAGGTCGCGGGTCTCGGCCATCACGGCGCCGATCTCGTCCCACGTGCCATCGCGCGAATGGCCCTCGACGAAGACGACCTCGAGGTCGCGGCAAAAGCGCGGCAGACGCTCGATCAGCGGCCGGATGTTGCCGCGCTCGTTGCGGCACGGAACGACGACGGTGCACGACGGCTCGCCTAGCGTGACGTCGGTCGCGGGTCTGGCGACGACGTAGGTCCTGAGGCAGACGTGGCGCAGCAAGGGCAGCGACGCGACGAAGCGGTTGACCAGCCGGCCGAGCCCGAGGAGCCGCATGGGCAGGAGAATCCGCCATTCGCGCTTGATCACGTCGAAGTCGGCGAGGTCGAGCAGCCCTTCGATATCAGCGGCCGACAGCCAGTTGAGCTCGGCCTGGGGCATCTTCAACCCGAAACGCTCGGCGAGCCCGAGGATGGGCTCCCACATCTTCGAGTAGTACGCGACGACGAGCCGCGTCTCGCGCGTCGCGAGCCCGTGCAGAAGCCCGAGCGTCGTCTCGCAGTCCTCGAGCGCGCCGATGGTGTCCGACAGCACGATGACGTCGAACGGCCCGTCGAGCCGGGCGAGCGCCTCCGGATCCTCGACGTCGCCGACGTGGAACGCGAACTGCGGGTGCGCCGCGCGCGCCACCTCGACCATGCGCGGGCTGATGTCGAGACCGACGCCGACGGCCGGATCGAGCGCGGCGAGCAGCTCGCCGGTGCCGCAGCCGAGCACGAGCACCTTGCGCCCCGGCGGCACGAGGAACCGCATGTAGCGGTAGTCTTCCTCGTAGTAGTAAGCGCTCTGGCGCATCCAGCGGCGCCGCTCGGGCGCCTGGCGCTCGGCGAGCTCGAGGATCGCGCGTTTGCGCGGCGAGCGCGGGCCCGTGCCCGAGCCTTCTGGAAACGTCCGGATCTCCGCCGTCATGATCGATGCCGCGAGTTGCAGTGGACGCGCCAAGGGCGATAATCCCTGCGATCTTAACGATGCCCTAACTCGACAGGAAGCGAACGCCGAGCCCGTGAGCACCATCACACCCATGCCACGATCCGAGGACGAGGACGCCATCCTTGCCGCCGGCCGCGACGTGCTGGCAGAGGCCTCGGCGTGCGTGAGCCGCGCCGCGGGGCTGCTCGGACGCGACTTCGCCGCCGCCGCGCGGGCGTTGGCCCACCGCGACAGCTTCACGATCGTCGTGGGCGTCGGCAAGTCGGGGCACATCGGGCGCAAGGTCGCGGCCAGCCTGATCTCCACCGGGCACCGCGCGGCGTTCGTCCATCCGGTCGAGGCGGCGCACGGCGATCTCGGCCACGCCGAGCACGCGACGCTCGCGCTGCTGCTCAGCCACTCGGGCGCGACCGAGGAGCTGATGGCGCTGGTGCCCGCGATCCGGGGGTTTCGGGTCACGACGGTCCTGGTCACGCGGGCGCGCGATTGCCCGCTCGCGGCCCACGCCGATCTCGTGATCGAGACCGGCGTCGAGGTCGAGGCGGGCCTGCACCGGCTCGCGCCCACATCTTCGACCACGACGACGCTCGCGCTGTGCGACGCACTGATGATGGCGAGCCTCGCGTTGCGTGGCTTCACGCCCGAGCAGTTCCGCCGCTTCCATCCGGGCGGCGCGCTGGGGCGCCGACTGCTCAAGGTCGCCGACGTCATGACGCCGCTCGCGGGCACGCCCTGGGTGCGCCCCGACGCGAACCTCTACGAGGTGCTCGCCGCGATGCCGGGCCGGCTCGGCCTCGCCGTGGTCAGCGCCAAGCCGCGCGGGGCGGACGTCGGGCTCGCGGACGTCGGCGTCATCTCCGAGGGCGACATCCGCCGCGCGGCACGCGAACGCAAGGAGTTTGATCGGGTCGGCGCCAGGACGATCATGACGACGAGCCCGAAGTCGATCGGCGCGGACGCGTTCGCCATCGATGCGCTGCGGCTCATGGAGCGCCACCGGATCACCGTCCTTCTGGTCGTCGACGCCGACGGGCGATTGCTGGGTTCGGTCCACATCCATGACATCGTCTCGACCGACGTGCTGCCGGACGGGCGGCGCGCGCCGCTCGCGGGCGATGAGGCGGGCTGAGGCGCATGCCCCGCTGGTACGTCGTCCATACCCACGCCCAGGGCGAGGAGCGCGCATTGGGCCACCTCGCGCGCCAGGGCTTCGAGGCGTGGCTGCCGCGCCACCGCCGGCGTATCCGCCACGCGCGGCGTGCTGTCGCGGCGCTGCGCCCGCTGTTCCCGCGTTACCTGTTCGTGCAGCTCGACCTGGCGGGGGAGCCATGGCGCTCGGTGCTGTCCACGGTCGGCGTCGCGGCGGTCGTCGGGGCCGAGGGCCGGCCGACGGCGGTCCCCGAGGACGTCATCGCCGACCTTCGGTCGCGCGCCGATGGGGCCGGCGTGGTCGAGCTGGGGCCCGCGCACCCGTTCCATCGCGGCGACCGGCTGCGTTTCGTCGCGGGCGCGCTCCGGGACGTCGAGGCGATCCTGGTGGCGCCGACCGACGCGGAACGCGTCGCCGTGCTGCTTCGCCTGCTGGGCCGCGACGTGCGGCTGACCGTGCCGGCGTCCGACCTGGCGCCGGCGTAGGCCACTCACTCGTTCGGACCGGCTCATACCGGCGCGCGTATGAAGCTATCCTCCGGCGGTTCGCCCTCACCCTCCCAACGCTACGCCCTTCGACGCCGCCTGCGGCGTCGCTCAGGGCAGGCTGGCCCCTCCCTCTCCCACGAGGGGAGAGGGTAAGCCCTTGCCGCTGTACCCCAATACCCCTCTCCCCTTGTGGGAGAGGGAAGGGAGAGGGGTAGCGCGTCCGCGCGTCATATGACTCAATTCCTAGTTCGCCGGTCTGAGACGAAATCCGATTGATCGCTTCCCACCAACGTTGTCATCGCCCGGCTTGACCGGGCGATCCAGGGCCGCCGGGCTCGGTGCCTGTTGCCCTGGATGCCCCGCTCAAGGCGGGGCATGACAATCTTGGAATGGCGTGCCAGTGGGAACGGATCATCCGGATTTCGTATGAGACCCGCCCCTGCACCTTCAACGAAGCGCTGCTCAGACTCCGAAATCATCGCGGGTGAACAGGGCGACGAGCTCGATGCCGTGGCGCGCGAAGCTCTCGCGCGCACCGGCCAGGCGATCGACGATGGTGACGACGCGACCGACCTCGTAGCCGGCCTCGCGCACGGCCTCGACGGCTTGCATCGCTGAGTCCCCGGTCGTCGTCACGTCCTCGACGATGACGACGCGGCCGCGCGCGGGCAGGTTGCCCTCGATGCGCTTGCCGGTGCCGTGCTCCTTGGCCTTCTTGCGCACGTAGAAGGCGGGCATGGGCCGGCCGCGCCGGAAGCTCGCCTGGGCGATCGCGGCGGCCACCGGAATGCCACCCGTTTCCATGCCGCCCACGGCCTCGCCCGCGCCGGCGACGGCGTCGAGCATCAGCTCGCCGATCAGGGTCGAGCCTTCCGGGTCCATCGAGACGAGCCGCATGTCGAGGTAGAACGCGGCCGTGGCGCCCGAGGCGAGCTTGATGTCCTGGCCCTTCATCAGCGCCTTGGTCACGATGATCTGCTTCAAGCGTCGCCGTGCCGCCTCGGCGATGCCCTCGGGCCCGCTCGTCGTGCTCGCCTGCGCCATGTCCCGGCTCCGTTATACAGCGCGCACCATAGTCCCGGTTCGGTCGCGGTCAAGATCGCGTCGGCGCGACGGCCAGCGCGACGCCCGCCGCGGCGAGCGCCATGCCGCCGCGAGCGAGCGGCGCGAACGTTTCGGCGATCCACGACGCCAACCCATGATGTTCATGGTTTGAACGGAAGCGGCCGGCGCGCTAATGTTAGGTTCCTGAACACGATCGAGGCAGGGCGGTTGGCCGCGTTTCACCCGCCCTGCGGTAGCCTGGGTGGAGGCACCCTCCACCGTCCCTCTCGATACGCGATCGATGACCCAGACCAACGTGCCGGCCTCGCGCCGCGCCGCCGAGGACGCGGCGCGCTTCCGCGAGATATTCGAGCACATCGAGCGCTCCGACGCGGTCAACCAGCGCGGACTCGCGGCCGAGCTCGGCGTCGCGCTGGGCCTGGTCAACGCCTACGTCGCGCGCGCCGTGGACAAGGGCTGGGTCAAGGTCCAGCACATTCCAGCCCGGCGCTACCGCTACTACCTGACGCCGAAGGGGTTCGCCGAGAAGAGCCGGCTGACGCTGCAGTACCTCAACGATTCGTTCGTCGCGCTCCGCCGCGCCCGCGCGAGCTTCGAGCGGCTCTACGACGCGCTCGCGAAGGAAGGCGTGCGACGCGTCGCGCTCGCCGGCGACGACGACCTGGTCGACATCGCCGTGCTTGCCGCGCTCGGCGGGCCGGTCGAGGTGGTCGGCGTCGCCAACCCGCTGGGGCCGGCGCGGCGGACGCGCGGCGTCCCCGTCGTCGAGCCCGGGGCCGGTATCGCCGAGGTGTGGGTCATCGCCTCGACCAAGCGCGCGCGCGAAGTGCGCGCGGCGTTGTCGAGCGTGGTCCCCGGTGCGCGGATCGTCGCGCCTGACGTACTGCCGCGCTGAACGCCATGTGTGGCATCGCGGGCGTGATCGGGGTCGCCCCGCCGGACGGGGAGCGGATCACGGCCGTGCTCGCGGCGCTGCGGCACCGTGGGCCCGACGGACGCGGCACCTACGCGACGCGGCTCGCCAACGGCCAGCACGTTCTCCTGCTCAACACCCGGCTCGCCATCCGAGACCTCGAGCTCCGCGCGGGCCAGCCCATGGCGCATGACGGCTGCGTCGTCGTCCACAACGGCGAGATCTACAACGACCGCGAGCTGAAGGCGGAGCTCGAGGCGCGCGGTCATCGCTTCCGTACGGCCTCGGACACCGAGGTCATCGCCCACGCCTGGCGCGCCTGGGGCGAGAGTATGTTCGACCGCTTCGAGGGCATGTTCGCCCTGGCGCTCCTCGATCTCCGCGCGGGTCGGCTGGTGCTCGCGCGCGACCGCTTCGGCGAAAAACCGCTGCTCTGGCTGCGCCACCGCGATGCCCTCTACTTCGCCTCCGAGATCGGGGCCCTTGCGGCGCTCGCCGGAGTCCGGCCGGAACCAAACCTCGAGCAGGTGCGTCGGTTTCTCGTGCTCGGCTACCGCGCGTTGCACGGCCGCACGTGGCACCAGGGCGTCGGCGAGGTTCCGGCCGGCTCCATCGCCGTCCTGGATCAGGCAGGCGAACCCCGGCCGCGCACGTACTGGACACCCCGCTTCGCGCCCGCGCCGATGTCCTATGACCAGGCGGTGGACGGCGCGCGCGAACGGCTCAACCACGCCGTGGGACTCAGGTTGCGCTCCGATGTGCCGCTCGCGTTCTGCCTCTCGGGCGGGATCGATTCCGGCGCGCTCGCGGCGATCGCCGCGCGGGTGCACGGCGCCGAGGTCCACGGCTTCTCGGTCATCGACGACGACGAGCGCTACGATGAGCGCGCGAACCTGGCCGAGATGGTCGGCGCGCTCGGTTGCCGCCACGCGACGGTCGAGACCGAGCGCACCGGCTTTCTCGACCGGCTCGACGCGTTGATCGGCGGGCGCGGCCAGCCGATCGCGACGGTCTCTTACTACGTCCACGCCAGGCTCTTGGCGGCCGTGGCCGCCGCGGGCTACAAGGTCGCCATCTCGGGCACCGGCGCGGACGAGCTCGTTTCCGGCTACTACGACCACTACGGGTTCTGGCTCGCCGGCCAGGCGCGGAGCCCCGATTTCGACCGCCTGGTCGAGGACTGGCGCCGGGGCATGGGCGCCCACGTCCGCAACCCGCTGCTCAGGGACCCTCTGGCGTTTCGGCGCAACCCCGCCGAGCGCGGGCACCTGACGCTCGGCCGCGACGTCTTCGCCGCCCTGCTGCGCGAGCCGTTCGGCGACCGCCTGACGGAGCACACCTACACGGACGACGCGCTGCGCAACCGCATGCTCAACGAGCTGTGCCGCGAATCGGTTCCGGTCATGCTGCGCGAGGACGATCTCGATGCGATGGCCGTGTCGGTCGAAAATCGTTCGCCTTACCTCGACAGCGAGCTCGCGCGGTTCCTGCTGACCGTGCCGACCGAGCACCTCGTGCGCGACGGCCGGCTCAAGGCGCCGCTGCGCGACGCGGTCGCTGGACTCTTGCCCGACCCGGTGCGGTTGGATCCCCGCAAGCGCGGCTTCAACGCCTCGATCGTGTCGCTGCTCGACCCCCGGGACGGCACGACGCGCGAGCGGCTGCTCGCGCCCGGGCCGATCTTCGAGGTGGTGCGGCGCGACGCCTTCGAGGCGTTCCTGGAGCGCGATTTCAGCGACGCGGCATTGTCCAAGTTCCTGTTCGCCTTCGTCTCGGCGCGGGCCTTTCTCGACCTCGAATGCGGCGCCGCCTCGGCGCGACGCGCGGCGTGAAGACTGTCGTCATCGTCGACTATGGGCTCGGCAATCTCGCCTCGGTCGCCAGCGCCGTGGCGCATCTCGGTCACGAGCCCATGGTCACGGCCGAGCCCGATGCCGTCGCGCGGGCCGAACGCGTCATCCTGCCCGGCGTCGGCGCGTTCGGCGACGGCATGGCGCGGCTTCGGCAACGCGGACTCATCGCCGCCCTGGAGCGCGTCGCGATCGAACGAGGACGACCCTTGCTCGGCATCTGCCTCGGCGGGCAGCTGCTCGCCACCGAGAGCGAGGAGTTCGGGCATCACGAAGGCCTCGGCTGGCTGCCGGCGCGGGTGGTGCGGCTGACGCCGAACGACCCCACGATGCGCGTGCCGCACGTCGGCTGGAACGAGGTGCGCCAGGTGGCGCCTTGCCCGCTGTTCGAAGGCATCGCCGACGGCGCGCTTTTCTATCATATGCACGGCTATCGGCTGGAGGCGGCCGAGGACTCGATCGTCGTGGGCGAGACCGACTATGGCGGGGGGTTCCCAAGCGTCGTGCGCCGCTGCAATCTGTACGCGACCCAGTTCCACCCCGAGAAGAGCCAGCGGGCGGGGCTTGCGCTGCTCGCGAACTTCCTCGAACGGGCGTGACGTGCTGCGCCGGCGCGTGATCACCGTGCTCGCGTTCCACGACGGCGTGCTGACCCGGACCAAGGCGTTCGAGCCAGACACCCGCTACACCCACAACCTGGTCGACCTGTGGTCGATCGACGAAATCGTCGCGCTCGACGTGACCCGCCCGGGGAGTGGCGAGCGTGGCAATTTCCTCGCCGTCGTGCGCGCGCTCGCAGCGCGCTGCTTCGTGCCGTTGGCGGCCGGCGGCGGCGTGCGGTCCATGTCCGACGCCGAGACCCTGCTCGGCGCCGGCGCGGACAAGGTCGTGGTCAACACGGCCGCGCTCGATCGGCCGTCGTTCATCGGCGAGCTCGCGCGCGCCTACGGCGCCCAGGCTGTCGTGGTCGCCATCGACGCCCGGCGCGCAGGCGAGGGCTACGAGGTCTGCGCCGCGTTCGCGAGCCGCCCGACCGGATGGTACCCCGAGGCGTGGGCGGCGCGCGCCCAAGCCGAAGGCGCAGGAGAGATCCTGATCACGAGCGTCGAGCGCGATGGCTCGCTCGCCGGTTACGACCTGGAACTCTGCCGGCGCGTCGCCGACGCCGTCTCGGTCCCCGTGCTGATCGCCGGAGGCGCGGGCAACTGGCAGCACTTCGTCGAGGGCATCACGAAGGGTGGCGCCGACGCCGTCTGCACCGCGAACGTCTACCACTTCACCGAGGCGAGCATCCAAAGCGCCAAGGCGCACCTGGCGCGCGCCGGCATCGCGGTTCGGGCATGAGGGACGTCCGGTTCTGCGCCCGCTGCGTCATGCCGAACACGCGCCCGCGCATCGTCTTCGACGCCCTGGGGGTGTGCAACGGGTGCCGCTTCGCCGAAGAGAAGTCGCGCATCGACTGGACCGCGCGCCGGCGCGACTTCGAGGCCCTGATCGAGGCGGGTCGTGGACGCGGGACGTACGACTGCATCGTGCCGTGGAGCGGCGGCAAGGATTCCTCCACCATCGCCCACAGGCTCAAGGCCGAGTTCGGGCTGAACCCGCTGCTCGTCACCTTTTCGCCGCTGATCCCCAATGCCATCGGCGCGCGCAACCGCGAGGCGTTCCTGAACCTCGGCTTCGACTCGATCATGATCCGGCCCAACCAAAAGGCGTCGCGCCGGCTCGCGCGGCGGTTCCTGGAAGAACGCGGCAACCCGAAGGTCCATTGGGACGCCGGGGTCAACGCGGCGCCAGTCAGGAGCGCGGTCGAGCAGCGGGTTCCATTGGTGCTCTACGCCGAGCACGGCGAGAGCGAGTACGGCGGGCGCGTGCTGAGCGAAGACCACCGTCGGATGCGCGACCTGACGGAGGTGCTCGAGCATCAGATCGGCGATGATCCGGCCAACTGGACCGACGAGGTGATCGGCCCGCGCGACCTGGCGCCGTACCTCTACCCGGCGGCCGAGGACGTGGCGTGCGTCGGCGTCAAGGCACTCTACTTCGGCTGGTTCTTCCGCTGGTCGATGGCGGAGAACTGGCAGTACATCCAGGGCGTGATGCCGTTCGCGACCGCTCCGAACGGCCGCACCGACGGTACCTTCACGAACTTCGACAGCCTCGACGACGCGATCGACGACCTCTATTACCACCTGCAGTATATCAAGTTCGGCTTCGGCCGCGCGACGCGCGATGCGTGCCGGATGGTCCAGAACGGCGAGCTGACGCGGGCCGAGGCGCTCGAGAAGGTGCGCGCGTACGACGACGAGTTTCCCTCGACGCACCTGGCCGAGGCCCTGGACTACCTGGGGCTCGACGAGGCGGGGCTCGCGCGCATCCTCGACACCCATCGCAACGACGAGATCTGGGTCTTCGAGGGCAACCGTTGGCGCCTGCGCCATCCTCCGCGATGACGGCTGGTTACGAGTTCAAGCCCGAGCCATTCGAAACGGGAGTTCTGGGCTTCCCTGTCGGACGTCTTGAACTGTCGAGGATGGCTGATCTGTCTCTCTTGCCCCGCATCACGCGTAACTGGACCGGCGAAGGGATTAGATTGGTGAGTTGCCGCGTGCCCGTTGACTGGGCGGAAGGAATGAAAGCTCTGGTGAATGCAGGCTTTCGCCAGATGGAGATTCTTGTCACCCAGGAGCGCGACCCGACTACGCCCCCATCCAGACCCAAGAAGGTCCGACATCACGCACCCGACGATCGCAATGCGTGCGTCGGGATTGCCGCGCGCGCATTCAGTCGCGATCGGTATCACCTTGAGACCCTGATTGGTGACCAAGCCGCCGATCGACTCAAGGCTCAATGGGTTGCAAATGGGTTCAACGAACGCTCCGACTCGATCCTCGTTGTCGACGAAGGTTATGGTCCCATCGGGTTCGCGCTTGGCCTGATTCGTGAGGGTGTCGCGGTTCTGGATCTCATTGCTGTCAAACCGGAGTCGCGGAAGCGCGGACTCGGAACCGCCTTGCTAGATGGATTTCTCGCCCATTACCGAGGAATGACCGCGCGGGCGGGAACACAAGAGAACAATTACGCCGCGCTTCGGCTATACGAGAATGCCGGTTTCCGCGTCGTCGCCCGAGCCGCGACGTTCCACTGGACGCCGCCAACGTGACGACGCTCCGGGCCGGCGTCATCGGGCTCGACGTCGGCGAGCGCCACGTCGCGGCCTACGCCGGCACCGCCGGCGTCGAGGTGGCCGCGGTCTGCGACCTCGACGCGGCCAAGGCGAAGCGGGTCGGCGACGCCTACGGTGTCGCC
>JBBDQV010000202.1:0-15953 GCA_040905845.1 Alphaproteobacteria bacterium
GGGGGGCGGGCTAGCGCGCCTCGCCTTGAACTCGACTCGCTGAGTGCTTAGCGCCGGGTGACGAAGAAGCGGCGCATGAGCTCGGCGGCCGGCGCTTCGCCGATGCCGCCCACGATCTCCGGGCGGTGATGGCAGGTCGGCTGGGCGAAGATGCGCGCGCCGTGCGCGACCCCGCCCATCTTGGCATCGTCGGCACCGTAGACGAGGCGGCGCACGCGGGCGAACGCGATCGCCTGGGCGCACATGGCGCACGGCTCGAGCGTGACGTAGAGATCGCAGCCGGGGACGCGCGGGGCGCCCAGCGCTCGGCACGCGGCGCGCAGCGCCAAGAGCTCGGCGTGCGCGGTGGGATCGGCCAGCTCCTCGGTCCGGTTGCCGTCACGCGCCAGCACCTCGCCGGTCGCGCCGTCGATGACCACCGCGCCCACGGGCACCTCGCCGCGCGCGAACGCCGCCTCGGCCTCGTCGAGCGCGAGCGCCATGAAGTCGGTCATGGGCCGAACGTGCTCGGTCGCGCGCGAAGCGGTCAAGGCGCATGATGGGTTGCGCCGGCGCGTCGGATGCGCCCATGATCGCGTCGTGGCCAGACCCGTCGTCATCACCGTCGCGATCACCGGCTCGGTGCCCACCAAGGCCGACAACCCAGCCGTGCCCGTGGTGCCGAGCGAACAGATCGAAGCGACCCACGAGGCGTTCGAGGCCGGCGCCTCGCTCGTCCACGTCCACGTGCGCGACGACCTGCAGAAGCCTTCGTCCGACGCCGAGCGGTTCGCCGCGGTCCAGGACGGCGTGCGCAAGCACTGCCCCGGCATGATCGTCCAGTTTTCGACCGGCGGGCGCGGGCGCGACGCCCAGGCGCGCGGCAGCGCGCTCTCGCTCAAACCCGACATGGCCTCGCTCGCGACCGGCTCGGTCAACTTCCCGAACGCGGTCTACGAGAACCATCCCGCGCTGATCGACGGCCTCGCCACCGCCATGATCGCCAACGACATCAAGCCCGAGGTCGAGGTGTTCGACCTCGCCATGCTCTACAACGCTCGCACGCTCGCCGACCGTGGCCTGCTCAAGGCCCCGGCGCACGTCCAGTTCGTCATGGGGATTCCCGGCGCGCTGCCGGCGCGGCGCAAGGTGCTCGAGTTCCTGGTCGAGCAGCTCTACGAGGTCCTGCCCGACGCCACCTGGACCGCCGCCGGCATCGGACGTTACCAGGCCGAAGTGGCGGACTGGGCGGCCGCGCTCGGCGGCAACTTGCGGACCGGGCTCGAGGACAACGTGCGCTACGACAAGACCCGGCTCGCCCGCTCGAACGCCGAGCTGGTCGGGCTCGCCGCCGAGATCGCGGCGCGCCACGGCGCGCGCCCCGCCTCGCCCGCCGAGGCGCGCAAGCTGCTGGGCTTGAGGGCAGTTTGAGGCGATGGCGCCCCGTCCGCTGATCGGCCTGACCCTCGACGCCGAGGAGCCCGGCGGCTACTCGAAGTTCCCGTGGTACGCGCTCAGGCGCAACTACTTCGCGGCGATCGCCGAGGCGGGCGGGCTGCCGATCGCCCTGCCCCACGACCCCGAACTCGCGGCCGAGTACCTCTCCCGGCTCGACGGGCTGGTCGTCACCGGTGGCGCGTTCGACGTCGACCCCGCCCTGTTCGGCGCGACGACGCGGCACGCCACGGTCACCACCAAGGACCGCCGCACCGCGTTCGAGCTCGCCGTCACGCGCGACGCGATCGCCCGCGACACGCCGCTGCTCGGCATCTGCGGCGGCGAGCAGCTCCTGGCCGTCGCGCTCGGCGGCAGCCTGGTCCAGCACATCCCCGACGAAGTCCTCGGCGCGCTCGCTCACGAGCAGGCGAACCCACGCGACGAGCCGGGGCACCGCGTGACCATCGCGCCGGGCACGCTGCTCCATCGCGTTGTCGGCGCGGACGAGCTCGCGGTCAACAGCGCGCACCATCAGGCGGTCCTGAGCGTGCCGGCGGGAGTCGTCGTCAACGCGCTCGCCCCCGACGGCGTGATCGAGGGCATCGAGGCCGCGGGCGCGCGCTTCTGCCTGGGGGTTCAGTGGCACCCGGAGTTTCGCCTGAGCGACGGCGACCGGCGCCTGTTCGCGGCGCTCGTCGAGGCCGCCGGTGGCGCCTGAGCGTGACTCCAAGGGCCAGCGCATCGCCAAGCTGCTCGCTCGCGCCGGCGTCGGCTCGCGCCGAGACGTCGAGCGCTGGATCGCCGAGGGGCGCGTCGCCGTCGGCGGCCGCGCGCTCACGACCCCCGCGTTCACGCTGGCCTCGCTCGACGGCGTCACGGTCGACGGCAAGCCCGTCGCGACGCCCGAACCGGCACGGCTCTGGCGTTATCACAAGCCGCGCGGCCTGGTCGTCTCGCACCGCGACGAGCGCGACCGGCCGACCGTGTTCGCGAGCCTGCCGGCGGGTTTACCTCGCGTGGTCTCGGTCGGCCGGCTCGACATCGCGTCCGAGGGCCTCTTGCTCCTGACCAACGACGGCGCGCTCGCCCGCCGGCTCGAGCTGCCGGCGACCGGCTGGGTCCGGCGCTACCGTGCCCGCGTCTTCGGCGTGCCCGATCCCGCGACGCTCGCCGCCCTCGCCAAGGGCGTCACCGTCGCGGGCCTCGCCTACGGACCGATCGAGGCCCGGCTCGACCGGCGCCAAGGCGACAACGCCTGGCTCACGATCGGCTTGCGCGAAGGCAGGAACCGCGAGGTCCGGCGCGTTCTCGAGCACCTCGGGCTCAAGGTCAACCGCTTGATCCGGACGTCCTACGGGCCGTTTCAGCTCGGCCAGCTCGGCGTGGGCGAGGTCGCTCCGGTGCCGCGCAAGGTCCTGCGCGACCAGCTCGGCGCCGCGTTCGACACGGCGACGGAGGAGCGGCCGCGCCGTGCGCATCGTCGCCGGTCGCCATAGGGGCCGGCGCATCGAGGCGCCGCCGGGCCGCGCCGTCCGCCCGACGTCGGACCGGGTGCGCGAATCCGTGTTCAACATCCTCGTGCACGGCGACCTGGTCCCGGGCGGGCTCGACGGCGCGCGCGTCGTCGACCTGTTCGCCGGCACCGGCGCCATGGGCCTCGAGGCGCTCAGCCGCGGCGCCGCGCACGCCGTGTTCGTCGAGCGGGACCCCGGCGTCGCGCGCGTGCTCCAGCGCAACCTGGCCGCGCTCAAGGAGGATGCGCGGGCGACCGTGCTCGCGCGCGACGCCACCAGACCCGGCGGGCGCGTCGGGCTGCCCGCGACCCTCGCCTTTCTCGATCCGCCCTACGGCAAGGGGCTGGCCGGACCGGCGCTCGAAGCCTTGCTCGCCGGCGCGTGGCTCGCCGATGACGCCCTCGCGGTCGTCGAGCTCAGCGCACGCGATGGGTTCGACCCGCCGGCCGGTTTCGCCGAGGTCGATCGGCGGCGCTACGGAACGACCGTGGTCGTGATGCTGCGTCGCGCCACGGCAACCCTGTAGCGGCGGGTCTCAGACCCGCCCCTGCAATTCGGATTGAGTCATCACCGCCGGCCGAACAGGCGTTCGATGTCGGCGAGCTTGAGCTCGACGAAGGTCGGGCGGCCGTGGCCGCACTGGCCGGAGTTCGGCGTCGATTCCATGGCGCGCAACAGCGCGTCCATCTCGGCCGCGCCGAGCGCGCGGCCCGCGCGCACCGAGCCGTGGCACGCCATGGTTGCGCAGACGTGGTCGAGCGCGTCCCTGAGCGCGGTCGCCTCGCCCAGCGCGGCGAGGTCGTCGGCGATGTCGCGCACCAGGCCGGCGGCGTCGGCGCGGCCCAGCAGGGCCGGCACCTCGCGCACCAGGACCGCGCCGGCGCCGAACCGTTCGACCACGAGGCCGAGCTCGGCGAGCTCCTCGGCGCGCGCGGCGACGCGCTCGGCGTCGGCCTCGGCGAGTTCGACGACCTCGGGCACGAGCAGCGCCTGGCGCGCGACGCCCCGCTCGGCGAGCGATTCCTTGACCCGTTCGTAGACCAGCCGCTCATGCGCCGCGTGCTGGTCGACGATGACCAGGCCGTCGGCCGTCTGGGCCACGATGTAGGTGCCGTGGAGCTGGGCGCGCGCCGCGCCCAGGGGATACGCCTGGGTCTCGGGTCCCGTCTCGGCGACACGCGCCGAGGGCCGCGCGATCTCGGGCGCTAGTCCGCCGTCGAATGCGCGATAGGGCGCCTGGGCCTCGGCCAGCGCGGCCAACGCCGCCGCCGGCGGGGGCGGCGAGCCGTAGGGTCGGGCGCTGGTCAGCGCGGCCGCCGCGTGGATCGTTGCGCTGCGCGGGCCGGCGCGCGCAAGCGCCGCGCGCACGCCGGTGACGATCAGGGCGCGCGCGAGCGTCGGGTCGCGAAAACGGACCTCGGCCTTGGCCGGGTGAACGTTGACGTCGATGCCTTCGGCCGGCACTTCGAGGAACAAGGCGACGGCCGGGTGACGGTCACCCGGCAGCAGGTCGCGGTAAGCGCCACGCAGCGCGCCGAGCAGCAGGCGGTCGCGCACCGGCCGGCCGTTGACCGTCAGGAACTGACTCTCGGTGGTGCGCCGGTTGTAGGTCGGCAGCCCGGCGTAGCCGGCGAGCCTGACGCCTTCGCGCAGGACGTCGAGCGCCACGGCGTTGTCCATGAAGCCGCGCCCGAGCACCTGGGCGACGCGGGCGCGCCTGGCCTCGAACAGATCGGTCTCGGCGGCGTCGAGCCGGACCACCGAACGGCCGTCGGCCTCGAACGCGAAGCCGACGTGAGGATGGGCGAGCGCGAGACGCTCGACCGCCTCGCGGATGCGCTCGATCTCGGTCCGCTCGGACTTGAGGAACTTGAGCCGCGCCGGCGTCGCGTAGAACAGGTCGCGCACCTCGACCCGGGTGCCGAAGGCCGAGGCCGCCGGCCGTGGCCCGGCCTTGCGCCCCGCGTCGACGACGACGGCGGCGCCCTCGGCCGCGCGTGCCCGGCTAGTCACGGTCAGGCGGGCGATCGCGCCGATCGAGGGCAACGCCTCGCCGCGGAAGCCCAGCGTCGCGATGCGGCCGAGGTCGTCGTCGGCGAGCTTCGAGGTCGCGTGACGCTCGACCGCGAGGTCGAGGTCGTCCGGGCCCATGCCGCAGCCGTCGTCCTCGACGACGATCAGGGTTCGCCCGCCGCCCTCGATGCGCACGGTGACGCGCGCCGCCCCGGCGTCGAGCGCGTTCTCGACCAGCTCCTTGACCACCGAGGCCGGCCGCTCGACCACCTCGCCGGCGGCGATCCGGTTGACCAGGGTCTCGGGCAGGCGACGGACGGGCATCGAACCTCAGCCCGCCGCCAAGTAGCGCTTGGTCAGCACCTTGCCGAGCTCGACGGCGGGCTGGTCGAACGCGTTCACGCCCAAGAGGTCGGCCGCGAGGATGGTCTCGAGCATGGTGTGCATGAGCAGCGCGCCGAGCGAGCGCTCGTCGAGCCGGGGCAGCCGGATCACGCGTACCGGGCGTCCGGCGCCGATCAGCACCTCGGCGGTCGCGCGCTGCTCGGCCGCCATGAGGTCGCCGAGCGTGCGGCCGCCGAGGTACTCGACGCCGCTCGAACCCGCCGGCCCGATGTCGATCGTCGGTCCGGTGCCGGCGCGATCGAGCACGACGAGAGTGACGAACTTGTCCCTCGGCCCATCGAGGTAGAGCTGGAGCTGACTGTGCTGGTCGGTCGCGCCGAGCGCCCTGACCGGCACCGTCCCCTGGCCGCCCTTGCCGAGGCTTTCGCCCCACAGCTGGACGAACCACGCCGAGAACGGCTGGAGCGCATCGGCATAGACCATCATCACCGCCGTCCCGATGCCCTTGTCGCGCGCCAGGCCGATGTTGAGCGCCGCGCCGACCGCGGGCGGGCACGCCTCGGCCGCCTCGGCGCCGAGCGCGGCGTCGAGCGCCGCCGCCGCGCCGGCGCGCACCGCGCGCGCGTCGAGCCCGGCGATCAGCGCGGGCAGCAGCCCGACGTTCGCGAGCACCGAGTAGCGCCCGCTCAAGTCCGGGTCGTGGTCGAGCGTGCGGGCGCCGACGTTCTCGGCGATGGCGCGCAAGGGGGTCGCGCCGGGGCCGGTCAGCACGACGAGCCGGTCGCGCGCCCGTGCCCTGCCCAGCGCCTGCGCCGCGAGCAGCGCCTGGGCCACGGTCTCGGGCGTCGCGCCCGAGCGCGACACGGCGAGCACCACGGTGCGATCAAGCTCGAGGCGGGCCAGCAAGCGATCCCAGGTCAGCGGATCGATGTTCTCGACGAAGGTGAGGCGCGGCCCTTGCCCGCCGGCCAGCGCGCACAGCGTCTGGGCGCCCAGGCTCGCGCCGCCGATGCCGAGCACGACCACGTCGTCGGCGCTCTCGCGCAGCTCGGCGGCGAGGCCGGCCAGGGCGTCGACATCGTCGCTCCGTTGGGCGAGCGCGAGCGGCGGCGGCGCGGCGCGCGCCATCAGCTCGCGGAGCCGCGCCACGGCTTGCCAGGCGGCCTTCGCGTGGCGCGCGAAGCCGGCGGCGTCGAGCCCGTGGGGCCCGAGCGCGCCGGCATGGTCGTGTCGATAGGGTACGCCGACCATTCCGCCCGCGTTCATGACGCCATCCTAGCAGGTGCCGGCGCGGCCGACGACGAGCGCGCGCTCAGAAGATGCCCTCGAGCAGGGCCTTCTCGCGCTCCTCGATGATCGGGGTCTCGCCCGCCGTGGGCGGCGCGCCGATAGCGGCGTTCTCGTTCAGCCGCTGCGCCTCGGCCTCGGCGTCGACGACGACGCCGGGCTCGCTCGGCTCGCGCCAGAACACCAGCCGCTCGGTGAACGACCGGTCGCCGGCCAACAGCGCATTTTCCTCGTTGAGGCGCTGGCGGACCGCCGGGTCGGCCTGATCGACGCCGGCCGCCGCCAACAGCTCGGCGAGCCCCGGGCTGCCCGACGCCGACGCCGACGCGCCGCCGAACAGGATGGTCTGGGCTTGATCGCGCGGCACCGCTTCCTGGGGTCGCGGCGCGCCGGGTTGCGGCGGACGCAGCCCGAAGTCGGGCGGGACGCTGAGCGGCGCGCGGCTGACCACCTGGAACTCGTCCGGCGGCTGCTTGCCGAGCCCGAGCGAGCGCTTGGTCTGCTCGCAGCCCGCGAGCAGCGCCAGCGCGAAGGCGACCGTGATCAGGGCGCGAACCCGTGAGCCTCGCATGAACCGGCCTTCGGTTAAGGATCCGCTCGCCCGTTATGTAGCGCCGCGCCGGCTGCGGAGCAAGCCGTCGGCCAGCAACGCGACGACCCCGAGGGTGATCGCCGAATCGGCCACGTTGAACGCGGGCCAGTGCCAGCCCGCGACATGGACGTCGAAGAAGTCGGCCACCGCGCCGCGCGCGATCCGGTCGATGGCGTTGCCCAGCGCGCCGCCGACGATGGCGCCGAGGCTCAGCGCGAGCCAACGCTGCTTGACGCGCCGGAGCCAGACGACGAGCGCGCCGGCGACGGCGAGGGCGACGGCCGCGAGCACCCAGCGCTGGAGCTCGGCGGACTCGGGCGCGTTGAACAGCCCGAAGCTGACGCCCCGGTTCCACACCATGACGAGCCGTAAGAACCCGGTGAGCTCGACCGGCGCGTCGCCGCGCGCCGCCAGCCAGCCGATCAGGAGCGCCTTGGACGCCTGATCGAGGACGAGGACTGCGAACGCGACCACGAGCCCGAGGCGCATGTCAGGTCGTGACCACGTCGGCGCAGCGGTGGCACAGATCAACGGCGCGCGGGTCCTGGCCGACCTCGGGCAGCACCTGCCAGCAGCGCGCGCACTTTGTTCCGAGCGCTTGAGTGACGACAACCGCGCCGTCACCTGCCGCTTCGTCCTCAGCGGGTTCGTCAACTGCCGAAACGATGCAGAGTTCCGCGAAGTCGATCCCTTGGAGCGCTGAAACGTGTTCCCTGTCCGCGCGAACCACGACTCGAGCGCCGAGGCTCGAGCCTAGGCTCTTGTTTGCCCGTTGGACTTCCAACGCGGCGGTGACCATCCTCCGCGACTCCCGGATCAGGTCCCACTTCCGCCCGAGGTCCCGATCGAGCCAGTCCTCGGCCACCGTCGGGAACAGGCGCAGGTGGACGCTCTCGCCCTCGCCCGGGGTGCGCGCGAGCCAGGCCTCCTCGGCGGTGAAGCAGAGGATGGGCGCGAGCCACGCGGTGAGGTGCGAGAAGAGCCGATCCATCACCGTGCGCGCCGCGCGTCGGCGCGGGCTTCCCGGCGGGTCGCAGTAGAGCGAGTCCTTGCGCACGTCGAAGTAGAACGCCGAGAGGTCGCTGGCGCAGAAGCCGTGCAGCGCGGTGAACACGTCATGGAAGTCGTAGTCGGCGATCGCCCCCCTGATCCGGCGGTCGAGCTCGGCCAGGCGGTGCAGTACCCAGCGCTCGAGCTCGGGCATCGCCGTGCGCTCGACCCGCTCGGCCGCCAAGAAGCCGGCGAGCGCGCCCAGCAAGTAGCGCAGCGTGTTGCGCAGCCGCCGGTACGAATCCGCCTGGTAGGCCAGGATGTCGTCGCTGACCCGGAGGTCCTCGGTGTAATCGGCGCTGACGACCCAGAGCCTGAGGATGTCGGCGCCGTAGCGCTGGATGATGGTCTCGGGCGCGATGACGTTGCCGAGCGACTTCGACATCTTGCGCCCTTCGCCGTCGACCACGAAGCCGTGGGTCAGCACGGTCTCGTAGGGCGCGCGGCCGCGCGTGCCGCACGCCTCGAGCAGCGAGGAATGGAACCAGCCGCGATGCTGGTCCGAGCCTTCGAGGTAGAGCGTCGCCGGCCAGTGATGGTCGGCGCGGCGTTCGAGCACGAAGCTGTGGGTCGTGCCGGACTCGAACCACACGTCGAGGATGTCGTCGACCTTGTCGTAGCGGGCCGCGTCGTAGCCGTCGCCGAGAAACCGGGACGCCGCGCCGGTGAACCAGGCGTCGGCGCCTTCCTCCTCGACGATGGCGGCGATGCGGTCGATGACCGCCTGGTCGCGCACGAGCGCGCCACTCGCCCGCTCGACGAACACGGCGATCGGCACGCCCCAGGCGCGCTGGCGCGACACCACCCAGTCGGGCCGCGTCTCGATCATGCCGCGGATGCGGTTCTCGCCGGTCTTGGGCACCCAGCGCACCTGGCCGATCGCCGCGAGCGCCTTGGCCCTGAGGTCGTTGGCGCTCATGCTGATGAACCATTGCGGCGTGTTGCGGAAGATCACCGGCGCCTTGGAGCGCCAGGAATGCGGGTAGCTGTGGACGAGCTTGCCCACGGCGAGCAGCGCGTTCGCGTCTTCGAGCTGCTTGACGACGGCCGAGTCGGCGTCGCCCGCCTTGCCGGCGGGCGTCATCACCCGCTTGCCGGCGACCAACGGAACCTCGGGCAGGAACACGCCGTCGTCGTCGACCGTGTCGGGCACCGCGAGCCCGTGGGCCTGGCCGAGCTCGAAGTCCTCGGCGCCGTGCCCCGGCGCGATGTGGACGAAGCCGGTGCCCTGGTCCACGGTGACGTGACCGCCGGGCAGCAGCGGCACGTCGAAGTCGTAGCCCCGGCTGCGCCACGGGTGGCGACAGAGGGTGCCGCCGAGGCTCGATCCCTTGATTCGGCCGAGCTCGCGGTGACCGGAGACGCGCGCCCTTTGCAGCGCCTCGGCCAGCAGCTCGGCGACCAGGACGAGACGCTCGCCGACGTTGGCCCGGCTGCCGTCGCCGATCGCCGTCACCTCGACGACGACGTAGTCGTAGTCGTCGCCATAGGCGATCGCGCGGTTGCCGGGAATGGTCCACGGCGTCGTGGTCCAGATGACGACCGCGGCGCCATTCAGCAACGGTTGGCGGGCGGCCACGACCGGAAACCGGACGTCGATCATGGTCGAGGTCTTGTCGTGGTATTCGACTTCGGCTTCGGCGAGCGCCGTCTTCTCCACGGTCGACCACATGACCGGCTTGACGCCCTTGTAAAGCCCGCCATTCATGACGAACTTGCCGATCTCGCGGATGATCTGGGCCTCGGCCGTGTAGGTCATCGTCGTGTAGGGGTCGGCCCAGTCGCCGACCACGCCGAGGCGCTGGAACTCCCGGGACTGGACGCCGATCCAATGCTCGGCGAACTCACGGCATTCGCGCCGGAACTCGACGATCGGCACCGCGTCCTTGTCGCGGCCCGCCTCGCGGTAGCGTTGCTCGACCTGCCATTCGATCGGCAGGCCGTGGCAGTCCCACCCGGGCACGTAGACCGCGTCCATGCCGAGCATCTGCTGGCTGCGGTTGACCACGTCCTTGAGGATCTTGTTGAGCGCGGTGCCCAGATGAATGTGGCCGTTGGCGTACGGCGGGCCGTCGTGCAGGATGAATCTGGGGCGGCCGTGCGCCGCTTCGCGCAGGCGTCGATAGAGGTCGAGCCGGGCCCAGCGTTCGAGGAGCCGCGGCTCGCGCTGGGGCAGCCCCGCCTTCATCGGGAAGTCGGTCTTGGGGAGGAAGACCGTGTCCTTGTAGTCCTTGGCCATGACGTCGGTCTCGAGGGCGCGATCGGGCGAACGAGGGGCGTTGAAGGGTCGGGGGCCGGCCGCTCAGAAGGCCGGCGGGATAATTTGCCGAGCGTGGCGCGCCGTCGTCATGGTCATGGCCGGAACCTACACCGTCCACGCCGAGGCGCGCAAAGCCAGTCAGCGGTGCGCGGCGGCCAGCCCGCCCAGGCGAGGCGTCGCGGCCAGGAGCCGCCTGGCCTCGACACAGTCCTCGGCGATCTGACGCTTGAGCGTCAGGGCGTCGGGAAAGCGCAGCTCCTTGCGGATGCGCTCGACGAAGGCGACGCGGAGCCGCTTGCCGTAGAGCTCGCCGGTGAAATCGAACAGGTAGACTTCGAGCAGGGTGCCCTCGCCGTCGAACGTCGGCCGAGTTCCGAGGCTTGCGACGGCCTCGTGCCACGTGACTCCGTCGGCACCCTGGACGCCGGCGCGCACCGCGTAGATGCCGGGATGCGGGATCAACCGGCCCTCGGTGGCGAGGTTCGCCGTGGGGTAGCCGAGCGCGCGGCCGAGCTTGGCGCCGTGGATGACCCGGCCCTCGAACTCCCAGGGGCGCCCGAGCTGGGCCGCGACGTCGGCGACGAGCCCGCGCCGCAGCAGGACCCGGACCTGCGTCGCCGAGCAATCCTCGCCCTTGAACGTCTGGGTCGGGACCTGGGTGAAGCCGAAGCCCTCCATGGCCGCCATGTGGCCGAGCACGGTGCCGTTGCCCTTGCGGCCCTTGCCGAAGACGAAGGCGGGCCCAGTGACGACGTGGGCGACGCTGAACCCCTGGAGCATGACGCCCACGACGAAGTCCTGGGCGAGCGTCGCGGCGAGCGCCGCGTCGAAGCGCAACACGAACAGGACGTCGAGCCCGAGTTCGTCGAGCAGCCGCGCCTTGGCGCGGAAGGGCGTGATGCGGAAAGGGACGCTCGAGCGCTGGAAGAAACCGCGCGGATGGGGCTCGAAGGTCAGGACGCCCCACGGCCGGCCCTCGGCGCGCGCGATGCGCCCCGCCTCGCCGATGACCGCCTGGTGGCCACGGTGCAAGCCGTCGAAGTTGCCCAGCGCCACGACGGCCCCGCGCAACGCGCTGGGCGCGGGCGCATGCCGAACGATGCGCATGGGCCGCGTTTAGCGCAAACCGGGGCCCGGCTCAACGCCCCCGGCGATCCCTATTGGGCGGCGACGACCTTGATCTCGGCGTCGCGGTGCTGGCCGTTGACCTCGGCCTGGGCGCGACCGTCGCGCCGCGGCACCATGACGATCGCCTCGCCTTCGACAACCGACTTGTCGCCTACGGTGCAGATCGTCTTGAGCGTGACGCGGCGGCGTTCGGTGACGATCTCGGTGATCGTCGCCCGCGCCCGGACCGTGTCGCCGGCGCGGACCGGGGCGAGAAACTTGAGGTTCTGACTGAGGTAAACGCAGCCCGGCCCGGGCAGCTTGGTGCCGAGCACGGTCGAGATCAGGCTCGCGGTCAGCATGCCGTGGGCGATGCAACCTTCGAACCCGGTTCCCGCCGCGAACTCCTGGTTGAGATGGACCGGGTTGATGTCGCCCGAAACGCCGGCGAACAAGGTGATGTCGGCGGAATTGATGGTCTTGGCGTAAAGCGCCGTCATGCCGACGGTCAGGTCCTCGAGATAATGGCCGTGCAACTCGTCCATCGTGATTCCGCGGTTGCGAACGGGCGCTTCGCTCCGATGCTGCGCTGCACTATAAGCCATCATCGGAGCCCTCACAAGGCGATCGAACCTGGGGTTTCGCCGTGCTGCAATGCAAACGGCGGGCCACGGGTCCGGCGCCTCAGAGGCCGTCCGGGTCGATATCCGTCTCGATTTGGACACCCTTGACGATTTCGCGCCTCAATTCGACGTAGTCGATGAGGCCGAAGACGTGGCTGACGTCGCCGGCATTCTCGCTGAGCGGGCAGACGCAGGCCCGGTAGCGCAGCTCGTCACCCCTGCCGTTGGGGGCGACGCCCTCAAACAGCTCCGGGCGCATGGACCGGTAGACGCCGTTGCACGGGCCTTCGAGCACGTTCATGAGCACGCGCGAGATGCCGCCCGTTGTCGGCCCTTCGCCCATGCCGTAGCCACGGTTGACCGCGTGGCCGACGTAGGAGAAGACGAGACCGTCGCGGCCGCGCCCGGCTATGAAGCAGAACCGCCAAAGGGCGGGGATCGACTCGGGGCCGATGTCGGCCAGCGCCGGGAAGGGCCGGCCACGTCGAAGGCTTTGCCAATGGAGCAGCAGGAGGTTGCCCTTGCGCCGCTCCGCGCCCGGCGTCACCTCGGCTTCGCCGCCCCTTCGCCGTGATTCGACCACTGCGTCCATGAACGTTGGCGCTCCTTCGGGGACCGAGCTTGGGCACGGATCCCTCGCGCGACATGCTGGCCACGAGCGTCTTGCCCGAGGCCCGCGATTCGAGCGTGGTCCGATTGCCCTAAGAAACGGTGAACCGCCCGACGCGAGGGCGCCGAACGGGGATCGCGACCGCAGGCGGTGTCTAGGCCCGTCCGGCCTCCCTGCGACGGCGGCGCGGCGCGGCGGCGCGATCGGCCGTGACGACGCGGTTGAGGCCGAGCCTGGCGGCGACCTCGTCGAGGCTCGGCGCCGTGTCCGCGCACGGCTCCCTGAGCGCCTTGGCCATGGCGGCGACGTGCTCGGCCGTCGAGCCGCAACAGCCGCCGACAATGCGCGCCCCCGCGGCCCTGGCGAGCCGGGCGTAGTCGGCCATCACCTCGGGGGTTCCGCTGTAGCGGATGTGGCCTTCGACGTACTCCGGGATGCCGCAATTACCCTTGGCGACGACGATGTCGCCGGGCCCGGCGGCGCCGACGAGGCCGAGGACAGCGGCGACCAGCTCGCCGGGCCCGTTGCCGCAGTTGGCCCCGCACGCCGCGAGATGCGGCTCGAGGCCGTCGAAAAACCCCTTCGCCTCGCCGGGCGCGATGCCCATCATGGTGCGGCCGTTGGTGTCGAAGGTCATGGTCGCGACGATCGGCAGTCCGGCCGCGCGGGCGCCGGCCACGGCCGCCTGGACCTCCTCGCGCGAGGACATGGTCTCGATCCAGAGGACATCGGCGCCGCCCTCGGCGAGCGCCTGGGCCTGCTCGGCGAAGACCGCGGTACCGACCTCGAGGGTGAGCGGCCCCAACGGCTCGAACAGCTCCCCGGTCGGCCCCATGGAGCCGCCGACGGCGACCGTGCGGCCGGCCTCGTCGGCGGCGCGGCGCGCCAGGCGGGCCGCCGCCTGGTTGAGCTCGCCGACCCGGCCCTCGGCGCCGTGCAGCTTGAGCCGGCTGCGCGTGCCGCCGAAACTGTTGGTCAGGATGATGTCCGATCCGACGCCGACGAAGCCCTGATGGACCGCGAGGACCGCCTCGGGGCGCTCGACGTTCCAGAGCTCGGGACAGCCGCCGTTGGGCAACCCTCGCGCGAACAGGTTGGTGCCCATCGCGCCGTCGGCGAGCAGGCAGCGACCCTCGGCGAGAAGCGTGCTCAGTCTGTCGGTCATGGGCGAATCAGAGCGGGGGGGGGCCTCGAAGTTAGAGGCCGCCCGGATGGCACGCAAGCGATGGATCAGCCGCCGATCGCGTCGTCCACGGCGTCCGAGGTGGTCGTGAACATTTCGCCGACCTCATCGCTCAGCGTCAGCACGGCGACCACGATGACCGCGGCGATGCCCGCCGCGATCAGGCCGTATTCGATCGCGGTGACGCCCCGCTTGTCACGGCGTAGCGAGCCGAGCCCCGCGAAAAGACGCAGGAAGGCGCGGTCCCAGACCGTCGATAGCCCGCTCTCGTGCATCACATCCTCCTGCGTCGAAAGGCCCGAGCCCTGACAGCCTATCATCATTGTCGCTTCGCCTGCCGCCGTCTGTGCCGGCCGTCACAGGCCAAGGGCGCCCAGCTTCGGACCGGGGCCGCAGGGTGTCACGGGCATGGTTGCCAAGCCCTTACCGGCCGCTCACGGGGCGTCGCCGGCGTCGGTTCTGAGCCGCGTCTCGATCACCGCCGCGAGCATGCTGGCGGCCGAGATCTCGGACGGCGTCAGGGAACGGCTCAGCGCCGCCATGTTGGCCTGGGCGTCGGTATGACCGCGCGACGCGGCGAGCATGATCCAGACCAGGCCGCGCAGCCTGTCCACGGTCGGGTCGTCGAGGTTGGCGCCGAGCATGCCGGCCCGGTATTGCGCGTCGACGTGGCCGTTCTGGGCGGCGAGCTCATACCACAGCGCGGCGACGGCGGGGCTCGCCGGAATCCCTTCGCCCCGCTCGTACATGGCGCCGAGCATGAACTGGGCGGCGGCGTAGTCGTTGGTCGCGGCGCGCTGGAACGATTCGAACGCCGAGGCGTAGTTCTGCACCGTGCCGAGACCGAAGAAGTAGAGCAGCCCGAGGTTGTACTGGCCCTCGGGAACGTTGTCGGCTGCGGCCGCCGAGAATTCGTCGTACGCGGCGACGTAATCGCCGTTCTGGTACGCGCGCAGCCCGTCGTTGATGTCGGCCCACGCGGGCACGCCGCCGAGGGCGAGGCTCGCGAGGGCGAAGGCCGCGACCTGCGCGGCGGGCAACGGGCGCATGGCGCAGTCTAGCCCCGCCGCCCCGGTCGGTACAACGCTCGACCTCCAACCCGATGCGCTTTGCGCCGTTGGGTGCGAGACGATCTATCAGGAACACGCAAGCGGGAAGAACGCCAAGCAGCCGGAGCTCGAAGCATGCCTCAAAGCGCTTCGAGAGGGCGACGTGCTTGTTGTGTGGCGGCTCGACCGACTCGGGCGAAGCCTCCTCGATCTGGTGTCCATCGTGAACGACCTCAAGCGCCGCGGTGTGCAATTCGACTCGCTCACCGAGCGGATCGACACGGGCTCCTCGACCGGCCAACTCATCTTCCACATCTTCGCGTCGCTCGCCGAGTTCGAGCGCAACCTCATCCGCGAACGCACGCTCGCTGGCCTCAAAGCTGCACGTGCCCGTGGTCGCAAGGGCGGCCGCCCTCGCCGGCTCACATCGAGCGACATCAAAGTCATCGCTGCCCTGGTGAAGACAGGCGACTTCACGCTCGTTGACATTGCCAAACGTTTTGCCGTCTCGCGCACGACCCTCTGGCGGAACATTGACACAATCGCACGCGAAGAGTGATCTAATCTTGAGCACGCAGCATTGCTCTTGAATGTGTAAGAGATTGTATTTGCTATTTTTTGCGCTTCCCTACAATAGTGAACTAAAATATTAGCCCAACGACTTTGCCATCATAATAGCTACGGAATGCTAGGCACTTTTATAATAAAAGACGGGTGACAACTACCCCTGCAGCAAACACTCCAAGTGCGATTAATATAGTTATAACGAATCTCCAATTGTCCTTTGCTCTTACTATGTAGGTTTCCAAATCCTCATGTAGTTTCTTCAATCTATCAACACCTTCTATACACGATCTATATCCATCCTCCCAAGTTTGTGTCCACATATTTTCAGCCTTGGCAT
>JBBDQV010000203.1:0-15863 GCA_040905845.1 Alphaproteobacteria bacterium
GGCATCCGTCGCCTCCCCGCCGCGGGTCACGTCGGCGACCACGGCGCGCGCCGATGGGCCGAGCGCCGCCGCGCCTGCCGAGGCCCGCGCCGCGTCGCGGTCGAGCAGCGCGACACGCCCGCCGCGCCCGACGATGGTCCTGGCGATCACGGCGCCGATGCCGGCGCCGGCGCCGGTGACCAGGAAGCGACGCCCGGCGAGAGGCGCGTTCACGCGGCGCCCCTTTGGGCGCGGGCGTGCAGGCGCTCGAGCCGATCGATCAGGTCCGCTTCGGCGATCGCGCCGCGAAGATGACTGTTGATCGCCGCGCCGGCCGCTTTCTGAAAGCCGAGATACCCGGCGTAGCGCGGCCGCACCCAGGCGGCCTCGATGGTCGCGCGCGTGGCGCGGAAGAACCCGCCGTAGCGTTCGTCGATCGCCGGGTCATCCCACGCCGCCCGGTGCGCGGGCTGGCCGTGATGGCGGGCGAAGGCGATCTGGGTTGCCGCCGCCGCGAGAGTGCACACGTAGGCGAGCGCGGCCTCGGGCGCCCGGGTCTCGGCCGAGACGCCGATCCCGGCCCCGCCGATCGTCGAGCCGACCGGCGCGCCGTGCCCGAGCTCGGGCAGGTCGGCGAACCGGAGCGGGTTCGCCCGGTCCGCCTCGGCGTAGGTGGCGAAACCGTAGACCGCGGGGCAATAGACCAGGTCGTCGCGCGCGGCCATGGCGTCCTGGACGGCGATGCTCGACCAATCGAGCGCTTCGGGCGCGGCGAGCGCGACCAGGCGTCGCAGGGCGTCGAGCGCGGCGCGCGCCGTGCCCCGGTCGGCGAGCGGCTGGTCGGGCTGGATCGCGCACGCGCGCCCCTGGCTCGCGCACAGCGTGTAGAACGTCATCAACGCGTGCACGCCATTGAGGGCGACGGCGAGCGACAAATTGGCGCGGCGGGCGCGCTCGCCGAGCGCCAGGACCTCGTCCCAGGTGCGGGGCGGCGCCGACGCGAGGCGGGCCAGGAGGTCCGGCCGATACGCGGCGACCTGACACGCGGCGTCGATCGGCACGCCCCACAGGTGAGCGCCCAGGCGATAGCTCGCGAGCGACGGTCCGACGAAGGGATCGCCGACGCGGGACTGCCGGTCGAGCGGCATCAGGCATCCGGTCGCCGCCACGTCGCCGACGTGGGGATGGTCGAACACGATCAGGTCGTAGCGGCGCGCGAGCGCCGCGAGCGGCTCGAACTCGAAGCCCGACAGCGGCTGGACGTCCCACGCGACGTCGATGCCGGGATGGCCCGCGCGGAACGCGGGCAACGTACCGACCAGGGGATCGATGGCCCGGCGATGGTCCCACGTCAGACCGCGAAGGCGCACTGGCGGGCCGCTCATCCGACTCTCCGCGGCCCCGTTTTGAATGCGGACCGATGGTCGATTGACACGACGGAGATACGGTCACTACTTTCGAAGGGTGTCAACCGCCGCGGCGGCCACGCGGGCGCCGGATGAAGCGGAACAGGGAGGCATCGTGCGCCACGCCCCGTGTCGCGGTCGTCGTCGCGGCCGAAGGAGCCGGGCGTGACCGTCCTGCGCCTGGTCGTCGGGCGCGTGCTCGTCTCCATGCTGACGCTCCTGCTCGTGTCGGTCCTGATCTTTTTCTTCGTCGAGATCCTGCCGGGCGACGTCGCCTCGCGCATCCTGGGCCGCGACGCGACGCCGGAGAGCCTCGCGATGCTGCGCGAGCGGCTGCACCTCAACGATCCCGCCCCGTTGCGCTACGTGCGCTGGCTCGGCAACATCGCGTCGGGCGACCTCGGCACCGCGCTGACGAGCGCGCGCCCGATCAACGACATCCTGGGGCCGCGCATCTTCAACACGCTGATGCTCTCGGCGTTCGCGTTCCTCGTCTACATCCCGCTCAGCCTGGTGCCCGCCGCGTTGCAGGCGCTCAACCGCGACCGGCCGCTGGATCACGCGCTCTCGGTCGTCACGCTCGTCATCGTCTCGATGCCCGAGTTCCTGCTGGCGACCCTGCTGCTGGTGATCTTCGTCGCCTTCTTGCGGCTGTTTCCCGCCATGTCCCTGGTCGATGACTCGACCACGTTCTGGGCCTTCCTGCGCGCCATCGCCCTGCCGGGCGTGACGCTCGGCGTGGTCATGGCGGTCTATGCGGTGCGCATGCTGCGCGACAACCTGATCGAGATCCTCGACGCCGACTTCATCAAGATGGCCGAGCTCAAGGGCCTGTCGCGGCGCCGCGTCCTGGTGCGCCACGCCTTGCCCAACGCGCTGGTGCCGACGCTCAACGTCACGGCGCTCAATCTCGCCTATCTGGTCGGCGGCGTCGTCATCGTCGAGAAGGTGTTCGCGTTCCCGGGCTTCGGCAGCCTCCTGATCGATGCCCTGCAGCTGCGCGACGCGCCGCTGGTCGAGGCGACCGTGCTGATCACGTCCATCGTCTACATCGGCGCGAACCTCCTCGCCGACGTCGGCGCGATCCTGCTCAACCCCCGGCTGAGGAGCGGCTGAGCATGGCCGCGCTCGACCGCGCTCCCTCGGCGCCCGCCTCGTTCGCGCAATTCTGGAGCCGCGCGCCGGGCAGCCTGCGCATCGGCGCGGTGATCCTGGCCGTGCACGTCGCGATCGCGGTCACGGGCCCGTTCTGGGCGCCCTACGGGCAGGCCCAGATGGGCGCGGGCATCCCGCTGTCGGGCACGAGCTGGCAGCATCCCTTCGGCATCGACCAGCTCGGGCGCGACGTGTTCAGCCGCGTCGTGCACGGCGGCCACATCGTCATTCTGTTGTCGATGTCCGGGACGCTCCTCGGGCTCGTGATCGGCGCCGTCGTCGGGCTGCTCAGCGGCTATTTGCGCGGCTGGTTCGACGAGGTCGTCATGCGGCTCGTCGAGGCGATCATCAGCATCCCGTTCCTGGTGCTCGGGCTGCTCGCGATCTCGGCGGCCGGTCCCGAGCTGGCCGGGACACCGCACCTGGTCGTCCTCGTGATCGCGCTGCTCTACGCGCCGCGCATCGCCAGGCTCGCGCGCGCCGCGGCGCTCGAGATCGTGACCAAGGACTTCGTGACCATCGCCCGGTTGCGCGGCGAGAGCGCTTGGTCGGTCATGCGGCGCGAGCTCTTGCCCAACGCGACCAGCGTGCTGCTGGTCGAGTTCGCGGTGCGCGCGGGCTACGCGCCGGTCCTGGTCGGCTCGCTCGGCTTCCTCGGCTTCGGCATGCGCCCGCCGACGCCCGAGTGGGGCCTGATGATCAGCGAGAACCGGTCGCTGCTGATCGCCTCGCCGGTGACCGTGCTGGGGCCGGGCTTCATGCTCGCCTCGCTGGTCGTCGGCCTCAACCTGTTCACCGAGGGTTTCGCGCGCATCCTCGGACGCACCGTCCAGATCGGCCAGCGGTGAGTGGCGCGCCGCCCCTTGTCACCGTCGCGGACCTGGCGATCACGTACGGCCGGGGCGAGCACGCGCTCGCCGCCGTGCAAGGCGTCTCGTTCGCCATCGCCAAGGGCGAGGCGTTCGGCTTGGTCGGCGAGTCGGGCTGCGGCAAGTCCACGCTCGCCTACCAGCTCCTGGGCTATCGGCATCCCTCGGCGACGGCGACGGGCCGCGTGCTGTTCCAGGGCACCGACCTGCTGGGTCTCGACCGCGCCGCGCTCGAGACGTTCAGGGGCGACCGCGTTTCGCTGGTGCCGCAGAACCCGACGACCGCGCTCAACCCGGCGATCCGGGTCGGCGACCAGCTGATCGAGATCCTGGCCGTTCACGGGCGCGTGGCGAGCCGCGCGGCGGGCGTCGCGCGCGCGGCGGAGCTGTTCGCCCGGGTCGGCCTGCCGGCGCCCGAGCGCATCGGCCGGCGCTACCCGCACGAGCTGTCGGGCGGCCAGCAGCAGCGCGTGTGCATCGCCATGGCGCTGGCGTGCGAGCCGGACCTGGTCGTGCTCGACGAGCCGACGACCGGGCTCGACGTGACGACCCAGGAGCAGATCATCGACTTGCTGCTCGAGCTTAGGGGCCGGCTCGGCATGTCGATGCTCTACGTCACCCACGACCTCGGCGTGCTCGCCCAGATCGCCGACCGGGTCGGCGTCATGTACGCCGGCTATATGGTCGAGATCGCGCCGACCGACGATCTGTTCAGCCGACCGCGTCACCCCTACACCCGGGGCCTGATCGCCGCGATCCCGCGCCTCGACGGCCAGCTGCGCCCGGCGCACCAGCTGCGCGGCTACCTGCGGCGCGACGAGCTGCCCGCGGGCTGCGCCTTCGCGCCGCGCTGCGCCGCGGCCGAGCCGAGTTGCTCGACGACGCGCCAGGTCCTGGAGCCGATCGGGCATGGGCGGGCGATCGCCTGCCAGCGCTGGCGCGCGCTCGCCCCGGCCGACGGCGAGATCGAGGCCATGCCCGTCGCCGCTCGTCGCCCGACGCGCGTGGCGCCCGTGCTCGAGGTCGCTGGGCTGACGCTCCGCTACGGCGCGCGCGGGCGGCTGGCACGGCTCGCCGGGCGCACGCCCCCGGTCGTCGTGCGCGAGGCGGGCTTCACCATCGACGAGGGCGAGACGTTCGCGCTGGTCGGCGAATCGGGCAGCGGCAAGTCGACCATCGCGCGCGCCGTCAGCGGCCTGCTGGAGCCCGTGGGCGGCACCATACGCTTCGCCGGCGAACCCTTGCCGGCGCGCCTGGCCGACCGCAGCCGCGACCAGCTCCGGCGCATCCAGTACGTGTTCCAGAACCCCGACGCCTCGCTCAATCCCAGGGCGCGGGTCGCGGCCATCCTGAGCCGGCCGCTCGCCATGTTCCTCGGGCTCGACGGCGCGGCCGCCGAGGCCAAGATCGCCGAGGTGCTCCAGGAGGTCCGTCTCGAGGCCGGCTACGCCAAGCGCTTCCCCGATCAGCTCTCGGGCGGCGAGCGCCAGCGGGTCGCCATCGCGCGCGCGCTGGTCGCCGGCCCCACGCTTCTCTTGTGCGACGAGGTGCTCTCGGCGCTCGACGTCTCGGTCCAGGCCAACGTGCTCGACCTCCTGCGCGCGCTGAAGCGCGAGACCGGCGTGGCGATGCTGTTCATCTCCCACGACCTGGCGGTGGTGCGCGAGCTCGCCGATCGCGTGGGCGTGCTGTTCCGCGGCACCCTATTCGAGGTCGGCACCGTCGCCGAGGTGTTCGCGCCGCCGTTCCACCCCTACACCCACGAGCTCCTGCTGGCCGTGCCGAGCGCCCACGTGCGGCGGCGGCGCGTGCCGCACCGCGACGCGGTCGCGATCGACGGCCCCGGCTGCCCGTACGCCGGCCGCTGCCCGTGGCAGGTGGGACCGGTGTGCGAGACGACCCCGCCGCCCTGGCACGAGGCCGGCGGCAGCTTGCGGATTCGCTGTCATTTGCCTCCGGCCGAGCTCGCGGCGCGGGCCGTGTGGCGCGCCGACGGCACGGCGGGCGAGCCCAAGGGAGCGGTGAACGCATGAGCGGGACCGACGCCATCCTGGTCACCGGGGCCGGCGGCTGCATCGGCGCCTGGGTCGTCGCGCGGCTGGTGCGCGCGGGCCGCCGCGCGGTCGCCTTCGACCTCCGGGAGGACCGGCGGCGCCTCGGGCTCGTGCTCGACGACGCGGCGGCTGGGGCCGTGCCCTGGGTCGTGGGCGACGTCGCCGACGCGGCGGCGATCGAGACGGCCGCGCGCGGGCATCGGGCGGGCGCGATCATTCATCTCGCGGCGCTGCAGATCCCGTTCTGCAAGGCGGACCCTTGCGCCGGGGCGCTGGTCAACGTGGTCGGCCACGTCGCGGTGTTCGAGGCGGCGCGGCGCGCCGGCGTGCCGCGCCTGGTCTACGCCTCGTCCGTGGCGGCGCTGCCCGCCGTGGCGTCCGATCAGCATCCGGCGACGCTCTACGGCGTCTACAAGCGTGCCGACGAAGGGGTCGCGCGGGTCTACTGGCAGGACTGGCGCGTGGCGAGCATCGGGCTCCGGCCGCATACGGTCTACGGGCCGGGGCGGGACCAGGGCCTGACCTCGGCGCCGACCAAGGCGATGGTCGCCGCCGTGGCGGGCCGGGCTTTCACCATCCCGTTCACCGGGCCGCTCGCCTTCCAGTACGTCGGCGAGGTGGCGGACGCCTTCGTTCGCGCGGCCGACACGCCGGTCGAAGGCGCCTACGTCCATGACCTCCAGGGCGAGACGACGACGGTCGAGGCGATCGTCGAGGCGATCCGCGCGCACCGGCCCGACGCCAGGATCACCAGCGACGGGCCACCGCTGCCGGTGCCGGCGAGGTTCGACGACGCGCCGCTCCGGCGCCTGATCGGCGACTGGCCGCGGGTATCGGTGGCGGACGGCGTCGCGCGTTCCATGGCCGCCTTTCCCGATCTCGTCGCGCGGGGTCTCGTTACGCCGGAATGATCGGTAGCCTCAGGCCTCGGGCCGGGCTGCGTCCGGGAACGCCGCCTCGGCGAGCAGATCCTCGAGCCGGGCCGTGACGTCGCTCCAATCGCCGGCGTTGGCTTGACGCACGAGGCGCATGGTCGGGTACCAGGGCGAATCCTCGCGGCCCAGAAGCCAGCGCCAGTCCGGGGTGCGCGGCAGGGCGAGCCAGACCGGGTAAGCCAGGGCACCAGCGAGATGGGCGAGGACGTTGTCGGCGGCGATGATCACGTCGAAACCCGCGAGCCTTCGAGCGCCGACGGCGAGGTCGGCGATTTCCTCGCACGCGACGCGGGCGCCGACCAGGACGTCGCGTTCCCCCGGCGCCATGCCGGCGTCGAGGCAGGTGAAGGCCATGCCCGGCAGGCGCGCCAGCCGGACGACCGCCTCGAGGGGCAACGAGCCCGCGGCCTCGTGCGCGATCCGGGCGATCGCGACGCGCAGGGGACCGCCGGCGCGCCGGGGTGACTTCGGCATCGGGCCGATGTCGAGATAGGGTACGTCGGTCGGGCGCGCTTCGGCCCAGGTAATCCCGGGCAAGTCGCCGAACCGCGCCCAAGCGTCGACGGCGGGCAGCGGGTCGCGCTCGGCGACGACGGTCGCGCCGCGTACGCCGGCAAGGAGTGCCCGGAGCGCCGGCCCGGCCCGCACGACGACACGCGCGCCGGCGTCCGCGAGCCGGGGCACGAAGCGGACGAACTGAAGGGTGTCGCGGAGATCGTCGTCGCCGAGGAGAAGCACGGTCTTGCCCGCGACCGGGCCGTCGCCGAGGAGCGGCGCGTCGGTCGGCGGGGCGCGGTCGCGAGGCGCCGCGAAGTCCGGCCAGCCGCGCGCGAAATCGCCGGTCAGCAGACGAATGTGCCCGCGTTGACGGCGGGCGCGGGGATGGTCGGGATCGAGCTCGAGCGCGCGCTCGAACTGGCCGAGCGCGGCGTCGAGCTGCCCCATGGCCATCAGCGCGTCGGCCAGGCGGACGTACGCTTCCGCGACATCGGGCCGGATCGCCTTGGCGCGCTGGAACGCGGCGACGGCCTCGGTCAGCCGACCGGCGCGGGCAAACGCCTCGCCGAGCCTGACGTGGGCCGGGAAAAGTTCCGGCTTCAGCGCCACCGCGTGCTGATAGGCGCCGATCGCGTTGGCCATGTCGCCTTGCGCCTCGAGCGCGTCGCCGAGGTCGCTGTGGGCCTCGGCCCAGGACGGGCGCATGGCGAGCGCCCGCTTGAGCAAGCCGATCGCCTCGGCCGGGCGGCCGACGTCGCGCAGCATGGCGCCGAGCGCGGCTTGGGCATCGGCCTCGTCAGGGGCAAGGCGAAATGCCCGGTGGAACGCGCCGGCCGCGGCCTCGAACCGTCCCGCCGCGAGATAGGCCGCGCCCAGGGCGCCGACCAGGTCGGGTGCCGGCGGGGCTGCCGCGACGGTGCGCTCGGCGAGCGCCACCGCCTCGTCGATGCGTCCGGACGCGAGCGAGGATCGGACGAGCAGGCCGGCGATCGACGGATCATTGGCCGGCGAGGGCGCCCTCGCCGGACTCGCCGGCACGGTCGCGCCGAGGGTCGGAACCTTGTCGCCCGATGGCGTCCGCCCGGGGCGCGCACGCAGGTGCGGTTTCGAATCCGCCATGCCCCGCTCCGCTTTGAAGGCTCCATGCAGATACGGGGCATTCCTTACCGGCCGGTTAATCCGTCGCGCCGCGACGACCCGCGCACAAGAAAAGGGCCGCGCTGGACGCGGCCCTTTATCTTGCTCGTCGGCCACGGCACCCCGGCCGTGGCGACCGGAATGCCCTAACGCTTCGGGCTCGGCTTCTGTTGCGGCTTCTGGGCCTGGGCTTGAGCCTGAGGCTTCTGAGGTTGCTGCTGCGGCTGGGCCTGGGCCTGAGGTTTCTGAGGCTGCTGCGGCGGCTGGGCCTGGGCCTGAGGTTTCGGGGGCTGCTGCGGCTTCTGCGGCTTCTCTGCCATGGATCGCTTCCTCTAGTGGTTCGGCGACGATCGCCGAGCCGGGCTGCATCTCACACCCGCGCAAGACGCGACGCAAACGATATTTCCTGAAGCATGGCTTCGATTTGCCTCAAGTCCGAAGGTCGTCTTACCGCCGAAGGAGGTTGCATTTCGTCATTTAGTTTCCTTAAGACAAGATCGAGATAAGAACCCATCGAAGTCACGGCGAAATCTTCATTGAGTCACGACACGAGCGCGCGACCGACGCGCAAGGTTGTGATCGCCAGCCTGATCGCGGTGGTGTAATCATGCGGCCAGGTGCCACCAGGGTCCGCCTTGGCGGAGCGCCCGGGGACGGCACTGTCACTTCTGGGAGGTCACAACATGTCGTTGAGGAGATTGCACGGAGCCTTGCTGGGTGCCGCCGTCATGGTGGCGCTGGCGGGTCCGGCGTCGGCCAAGACGCTGGTCTTCTGCTCCGAGGGTAGCCCCGAGGGCTTCAACCCGCAGCTCTACACGGCGGGCACCACGTTCGATGCCTCGTCGCGCGCGATCTACAGCCGCCTCGTCGAGTTCGAGCGCGGCTCGACCGTGCTCGGGCCGGGCCTCGCCGAGTCCTGGGAGATTTCGGACGATGGCCTGATCTACACGTTCCACCTGCGCGCGGGCGTCAAGTGGCAGTCCAACTCCAAGTTCACCCCGACCCGCGACTTCAACGCCGATGACGTGGTCTTCACCTTCGAGCGCCAGCTCAAGGCCGATCACCCGTACCACGCGGTCTCGGGGGGTGCCTACGAGTACTTCGAGGCCATGGACATGCCCAACCTGATCGAAGCGGTCGAGAAGGTTGACGACATGGCGGTACGTATCAAGCTGAAGGCTCCCGAAGCGCCGTTCCTGGCGAACCTGGGCATGGACTTCGCCTCGATCTTGTCGGCCGAGTACGCCGACGCGATGCTGGCCGCCGGCACGCCCGAGGTGATCGACCTCGAGCCGATCGGCACCGGTCCGTTCAGCCTGGTCGAGTACCAGAAGGACGCGCTGATCCGCTACGCGGCCAACCCGGACTTCTACATGGGCAAGGCGCCACTCGACGAGCTGGTGTTCGTCATCACGCCCGACGCCGCCGTGCGCTATGCCAAGCTCAAGGCGGGCGAGTGCCACGTCATGCCCTATCCCAACCCGGCGGACATCGAGGCCATGAAGGCCGATCCCGACCTCAACGTCCTCGAGCAGGAGGGCTTGAACGTCGGCTACCTGGCGATGAACACGCAGAAGAAGCCGTTCGACGACGTGCGCGTGCGCCAGGCGGTCAACTACGCCATCAACAAAGAGGCGATCATCGACGCCGCGTATCTGGGCGCCGGCAAGGTCGCCAAGAACCCGATCCCGCCGACCATCTGGTCGTACAACGACGCGGTCCAGGACTACGCCTACGACCCGGACAAGGCGAAGCAGTTGCTGGCCGAGGCGGGGCTCGCGGACGGCTTCGAGACCGACCTCTGGTACATGCCGGTGCAGCGCCCCTACAACCCGGCCGCTCAGCGCATCGGCGAGCTGATGCAGGCCGATCTCGCGGCCGTCGGCATCAAGGCCAACCTGGTGACCTACGAATGGGGCGAGTACCTGGATCGGTCGAAGAAAGGCGAGCACATGATGGTTCAGCTTGGCTGGACCGGGGACAACGGCGATCCGGACAACTTCCTGTACGTCCTGCTCGGATGTGCCGCCGTTGGCGGTACCAACCGTGCCCAGTGGTGTTACCAGCCGTTCGATGACCTGTTGATCCAGGCCAAGCGCATCACGGACGTGGCCGAGCGCACCAGGCTCTACGAGGAGGCGCAGGTCGTCTTCAAGGAGCAGGCGCCGTGGGTGACCGTCGCGCATTCGGTCGTGTTCATGCCGGTGCGCAAGGAAGTGATCGACTACCGGGTCGATCCCTTCGGTATCCACCAGTTCTACGGCGTCGACCTGGCCGAATAGGCCGGTCGTAAGTTAAGCGCCGCCCCCGCCCGACGATTGATCCGTCGGGCGGGGCGCGGCGTTCGTCCATGATCGCCTTCGTCCTCAAGCGCGTCGGGCTGGTGCTGCCGACCTTCATCGGCATCACGCTGCTGACGTTCGCGCTGATCCATCTGATCCCCGGCGATCCCATCGAGATCATGCTGGGCGAGCGCTCGATCGCCCCCGAGCGCAAGGCGCTGCTGCTCGCCAATCTCGGCCTCGACCGGCCGCTGTGGGAGCAATACCTGATCTATGTCGGCAACGTGTTCCAGGGCGACCTGGGCCTGTCGCTCGTCACCAAGAAGCCGGTGCTCGAGGAGTTCCTGACCCTGTTTCCGGCGACCATCGAGCTCTCGGTCTGCGCGACGATCTTCGCCCTAGTCATCGGCCTACCGGGCGGCATGTTCGCCGCGCTGCGCCGGGGCAAGGCGTTCGACCACGGCCTGATGGCCGCGTCGTTGACCGGCTATTCCATGCCGATCTTCTGGTGGGGCCTGCTGCTGATCCTGCTGTTCTCGGTGACGCTGGGCTGGACCCCGGTCTCGGGGCGCATTTCGGCGATCATGTTCGTGCCCTCGGTGACCGGCTTCATGCTGATCGACGCGCCGCTGTCGGGCAAGGAAGGCGCATTGATCTCGGCGCTCCGCCACCTGATTCTGCCCTCAATCGTGCTCGGCACCATCCCGCTCGCGGTGGTCGCGCGCATGACCCGCTCCTCGATGCTCGAGGTGCTCGGCGAGGACTACATGCGCACCGCGCGCGCCAAGGGCCTGCCGCCGTGGCGCGTGGTCGTGGTCCACGGGCTCAGGAACGCCCTGATCCCGGTGATCACCGTGATCGGGCTCCAAGTCGGCACGCTGCTCGCCGGCGCGATCCTGACCGAGACGATCTTCGCCTGGCCCGGCATCGGCAAGTGGCTGGTGCAATCGATCTACCGGCGCGACTACCCTTCGGTGCAGGGCGGCATCCTGCTGGTCGCGACCGTCGTCATCCTGGTCAACCTCGCGGTTGACCTGATCTACGGCGTGGTCAACCCGCGCATCCGCCACGCCCGGTCATGACGACCCTCGCCGAAAGCGCCGCCGAGCGGACCCAGAGGCCGGTCCACCCGCTGGTCGAATTCTGGCACTACTTCGCCGAGAACGCGGGCGCGGTGGTCGGGCTCGGTTACGTGGTGCTGCTGGTCTTCGTCGCCGTGCTCGCCGACGTGCTCGCGCCCTACGGCCCGGCCGAGCAGTTCCGCGACGCCTTCCTGGCGCCGCCGGTCTGGCAGGAGGGCGGCTCGTTCCGCTTCATCCTGGGCACCGACGACGTCGGCCGCGACATCCTGACCCGGCTGATCCACGGCGCGCGCCTGTCGCTCTTCATCGGCGCGATCGTGGTGACGCTGTCGCTCGCCGTCGGCGTCGTGCTCGGGCTCGTGGCCGGCTACGCCGGCGGCGTCCTCGAGATCGTCATCATGCGAGTCATGGACGTGCTGCTGGCCCTGCCGTCGCTGCTGCTCGCCATCGTCATCGTCGCGATCCTGGGACCCGGCCTGATCAACGCCATCTTCGCCGTGGCGATCGTCGTCCTGCCCCACTACGCGCGGCTAACCCGCGCCGCGGTGCTGGCCGAGATCGGCAAGCCCTACGTGACGGCGAGCCGGGTCGCCGGCGCGGGTCCGTTCAGGCTCATGGTCATGACCATCCTGCCCAACTGCATGGCGCCGCTCATCGTCCAGGCGACGCTCGGGTTCTCGAACGCCATCCTCGATGCCGCGGCGCTCGGGTTTCTCGGGCTCGGCGCGCAGCCGCCGACGCCGGAATGGGGCACCATGCTCGCCGGTGCGCTCCAGTTCGTCCAGCGTGCCTGGTGGGTCGTGACCTTCCCCGGCCTCGCGATCCTGACCACCGTGCTCGCCTTCAACCTCCTGGGCGACGGGCTGCGCGACGCGCTCGACCCGAAGCTGAAACGCTGATGGCGCTGCTCGAGGTCCGCGATCTGACCGTCGGCTTCGCGACCGCGCGCGGCCGGCTCATCGCCGTCGAAAGTCTCGATCTCGACGTCGAGGAGGGTGAGGTCATCGGCATCGTCGGCGAGTCGGGCTCCGGCAAGTCGGTCGCGAGCCTCGCCGTCATGGGGCTGATCGGCTACCCGGGCGTGGTCGAAGCAGACCGGCTCGCCTTCGCCGGGCGCGATCTCCAGACGCTCGGCCCGCGCGCGCGCCGGGCGCTGGTCGGCAAGGACATGGCCATGGTGTTCCAGGAGCCCATGACCAGCCTGAACCCGTGCTTCACGGTCGGCTTCCAGATCATGGAGACGCTCGCGGTCCACGAGGGCCTGGGGCGCCGCCAGCGACGCGACCGCGCGGTCGAGCTGTTGACCCGCGTCGGCATCGCCTCGCCCGAGGCGCGGCTCGACGCCTACCCGCACCAGCTCTCGGGCGGCATGTGCCAGCGGGTCATGATCGCCATGGCGATCTCGTGCAACCCGCGGCTGCTGATCGCCGACGAGCCGACGACCGCGCTCGACGTGACCATCCAGGCGCAGATCCTCGACCTGCTGCTCGAATTGCAGCGCGACCGCGGCATGGCGCTGATCCTGATCACCCACGACATGGGCGTGGTGGCGGAAACCGCGAGCCGCGTCATCGTCATGTACGCCGGCCAGGCGGTCGAGGAGCGCCCCGTGGATCGGCTGTTCGCCGCGCCGCGCCATCCCTACACGGCGGCGCTGCTCGACGCCTTGCCCGACCGCGCCGAGGGCCGCGCGCGCCTCGCCTCGATCCCCGGCGTCGTGCCCGGGCTCGGCGACAAGCCCGACGGCTGCCTGTTCCACCCGCGCTGCCGCTTCGCCGACGACGCCTGTCGATCGGCGCGCCCCGCGCTCGGGCGCGACGGCGCCGAGGCCGTGCGCTGCATCCATCCGCTGGGCGCCCCGTGAGCGCCTTCCAGCTCGGCGCCCGCGACCTCGCGCGCACCTACAGGGTGCGCCAAGGCCTGTTCCGTCCGACCATCCCCCTCAAGGCGCTGGACGGCGTTTCGTTCGACCTGGCCGCCGGCAAGACGCTCGCCGTGGTCGGCGAGTCGGGCTGCGGCAAGTCGACCCTCGGGCGCCTGGTGACCCTGATCGAGCGGCCGAGCGCGGGCACGCTCGCGATCGAGGGCCAGGACGTCACCAGCGCCGTGGGGGCGAAGCTGCGCGCGCTGCGCCGCAAGGTGCAGATCGTCTTCCAGGACCCCTACGGCTCGCTCAACCCGCGCCGCAAGATCGGCGCCATCCTCGAGGAGCCGCTGGTCATCAACACCGACCTCGGCGCCGCGGAGCGGCGCGCGGCGGCGCGCGACATGATGGCCAAGGTCGGGCTGCGGCCCGAGCACTACGACCGCTACCCGCACATGTTCTCCGGCGGCCAGCGCCAGCGCATCGCGATCGCGCGCGCTCTCATGCTGCGTCCCGGCATCGTCGTCGCGGACGAGCCGGTTTCGGCGCTCGACGTGTCGATCCAGGCCCAGGTGCTCAACCTGCTCATGGACCTGCAGCAGGAATTCGGCGTCGCCTATCTGTTCATCTCCCACGGGCTCGCGGTGGTCCGCCACATCGCCGACGACGTCATGGTCATGTACCTCGGCCGCGCGGTCGAGCAGGGGCCGGCGTCCGTGGTCTTCGCGGCGCCGCGTCATCCCTATTCCCAGGCCCTGCTCGCCTCGGCGCCGCGCGTCGCCCCCGGGCGGGCGCGGGTGCGCGCGCCGCTCACGGGCGAGCTGCCCTCGCCGCTCGACCCGCCGTCCGGCTGCGCGTTCCACACGCGCTGCCCGCACGCGACCGAGCGGTGCGCGACCGAGCGGCCGGAACTCCGGCTCTTCGACGGACGCACGGTGTCGTGCCACCATGCCGAGGCGATCGCTACCGGCTAGAGCGCGTCAGCCTAAGGCGCGCCTCAGGAAATCCGCCTTGAGCAGGCACTCGTCGTACTCCCGGTCGGGGTCCGAATCGGCGACGATGCCGCTGCCGATGCCCATGGTCGCGTTCACGCCCTCGAGCGCGACCGTGCGGATGGGGACCGAGAAGGTCATCGAGCGGTCGGGCGCGATCCAGCCGATGGCGCCGGTGTAGACGCCGCGCGGGGCGTCCTCGAGCTCGGCGATGATTTCCATGGCGCGGATCTTCGGCGCGCCGGTCACCGAGCCGCACGGGAACAGGGCGCGGAACACGTCGAGCACGGCCATGCCGGGCACCACCTCCCCCGACACGGTCGAGGTCATCTGGTGAAGCGTCTCGTACGCCTCGACGACGAACAAGGCATCGACCGCGACGCTGCCGACGCGGGCGATACGCCCAAGGTCGTTGCGGATGAGGTCGACGATCATCAGGTTCTCGGCGCGGTTCTTCGGGTCGGCGGCAAGGTCCGCGGCGAGCACCGCGTCCTCGGCCGCGTCGCGGCCGCGCCGGGCGGTCCCCTTCATCGGGCGGGCCTCGATGCGCGTGCCCCGCTTGCGAAAGAACAGCTCGGGCGACAGCGACACCGCGCGCAAATCCGGCAGATCGAGCACCGCGCCGAACGCGACCCGCTGGCGCGGCGCGAGCCGGGCGTAGAGCGGCCATGGCCCGGCGGCCCAGGCGAAGCGAAGCGGGAACGTGTAGTTGACCTGGTAAACGTCCCCTGCGGCGATGTAATCGAGAATCCGGGCGATCTTGGCCTTGTAAGCGGGGCGCCGCTCCGCCACCGTCATCGCGACTGGCGGGAGTGCCACGCCCGCGTTCTGGGCGACCATGGCCTCGGCCGCGTCGTGGCTCAGCCGATCGGCGCGCGCGAACAGTCCAACGTGGATCAGCGGCACCATGGGTGCCGGCATGAGCCGCCCGAGCCGGGGCTCGAGCGCGTAGCCGAGCTCGTAGGCGAACGCGCCGGCGACGTGAAGCCCCCGGTGCAGCGCACGCTCGATCGCGGCGAACGCCAAACCGAGCTTCGCCGCCGTTCGGCAGGTCACGAATCCTTCGGGCTCGGAGAAGGCCATCGCCGCGCCACCGTCGCGGTCGTTGCGCAGGAAGACGGTGGGCGTGAGGCCCGCGCCGCTCATGCCGGCGCGAAGCGTGCCGGCGCGAGATCGCCGGCCGCGAGCCCCAGCGCGCGCAAGTCCGCCGGCAGTTCGCCCGTCTCGATCAGGGACGCGGCCGCGCGGCTCAGCGCGGGCGAGGTCAAGATGCCGACCCCGCCCTGGCCGGCCAGCCAGAAGAAGCCCTCGGCGTCCGGGGCGAAGCCGACGGCGGCCTGCTCGTCGGGAAGGAAGCTGCGCAGCCCCGCCCAGGTCCGGCGCGGCCGCGTTATCCTGAGGTTGGTCGCCTGCTCGACGTTGAAGATCGCCTGGGCGATGTCGATTTCCTCGGGCCAGGCATCGCACGGCGGCGACGGCGTAGCATCCGACAGACTGACCATGAACTGACCCGGTTGCGGCTTGACGTACCAGGTCTCGTCGAGATCGCCGGTGTGCGCCCACGCCGAGGTGTCGACGCCGGCGGGCGGGTCGAACACCAAGGCCGTGCG
>JBBDQV010000204.1:0-15729 GCA_040905845.1 Alphaproteobacteria bacterium
CCCTCGCCGGCACGCCGCTGCCAGCGCCGTCGTCATAAGGGGTGAGCAATTACCACAGAGTATGCAGGCATGAATGGCTTTCAAACATCTGCGTCATGTAGCACTTGCCACCATTCCCGTGCCCCCCTTCAACGGACTCGTTCGTTCCAGCGGCCTCGGGATCAGCCCAATTGCGGAACCTCTCCTCAATGTCCGCAGTAGTCATACCACCAAAATCCAGGCACCCGACGACGGATGGTGCACCCTTCCTTCCGTCCTGAAGGAGGATAAGGATAATACTTCGCTCAGCTGGCGTGTCCTTACGCGCATACATGTCGGAACTGTTCTTGATCCACTCCGGTAGGCCGTCTTCATGAGATCGAAGATTTGCACAAATGAGCCGGATCGCCCCTTCCTCATGAACATGGACGCTGTCATCTGGGGTGAATGCAATGTCTTCCATCTCTAACTACGTCTCCAGTTTAAAGTCTCCCGCGTCATTTGACTCCTATTAGGAATTTTTTGACTAAGGGTAATCTACTTACATAAACATTGTTATTTCAAAATATCGACTACCATGTCGAAAAAACTCTATCGTACGCAACACAAAACATCGACTAAGAAAATTTATATTCTATAATCATTACATTGTAACATCAGATTTGGCGTTGAAATTCAATGCATCTTCGGTTAAAGTTTTGGTTAAAATGATTTCATCGGACGTTTCCAAAATACTAGATGGTTCAAATCGACTAATTGAGGTCGCCGCACAATTCCAATCTATCTCGCACGACACCCACTGTCGGACGAGTTTTTCGGCGACTGCACCTGTAGTGTTGCTTCCAGCAAAAGGGTCAAACACTAAGTCACCTACATCTGTAAGGAACTGTATGAAAAATTCAACTAGATCCGGTGACATTCGCGCTGGATGCATCGGGATATTACGTTCGCGACAGAACAACTGATATTGATCGTGTGAACGAGTGTTGGTGCCCTTGAGCAACGTCCCGAGTGCTGGCGCCTCGTCGCCCTTGAGAACGTTTGGAGGAATCGCGCCGCTGTTGTCTCTCTTGAAACTCTCCCTGCCGATGAGGTGCTGCGATGGGCGCCTCCCTGCGTTGTAGTCTCCAGTTTTTATCAGTTTCTTCATGCTCGCGCTGTATTCGCGCAGCACCCGACGGTTGTCGGCTTTGGGCCGGTCCGAGGGAGACATCCACCAGATTCGTGTGAATGCGTCTTTGACCCTGATCCGCTCCACGTTGACCCACTGGATTGGGGATGGCAGACGTGCCGGGTTGTACCAGATGAACTCTTGGCATAGGTTGAGTCCCCCGTCCTCCAAGAATCGGAGAAGCGCGCGAAGCACCAGCGTCGACATGACCGGCCTGCGCGGCTCCCAAGCATTACCAATCTCCACGACGATCGAGCCGTCGTCCGTTACCATATCGCGCAAGGGAGGTGCGAATTGAGTGAACCACTCGATGTAGTCCTCGCCCTGGAGGTTTCCGTAGCGCTTCTTCGTGTTGAGCGGGAATGGCGGCGACGTGAAAACCAGTTGGACCTGCCGGGCATAACCCTGGAACCTCTTGCTCCTGAGCAACTTTAGAGAATCGCCGCAGAACATGGCACCGAGTCTGGTTTCGTAGATTGGCTTTGAGGTCCATCGACGCGAACCTCGTGCCGAGCTGATCGCGACGTCGTGTGTTGTCCCCCAGTCGGTCATCGGCGGAACTGCCTCGTCGACGTTCGCGTCAGGGTATGTGTATCGATGGTTCGCGCACAATGGTAAATCGAGGGCTGCATTGCGGTGGGCGTTTGGCAGGCGGGACGCTTGAACAGCCTGCACGCTAAGTGAGAGAATTCGCGCTAACGTGGTGGTTCGTGTCCTCTGGGCGGCGGCCAGCGCCCGCTTTACTGCGGGCGTTAATTTCCGAATCGAGACGACCTCATATCCCCACGGGCAGAGATCCCCCGGCCCATGTTCACTGTCGCCTTGGTCAGGCCGAACGCTTGACCCGGACGGCGGGGCCGCACATATCGTGCGCGAGCCCGGAATGCCGGGGCAGGCGTGGCGCAGGGGGACGCATCGATGGCCGAGACTCAACCAGCGCGCGAGGAGCACGCGTTCAGGACCGAGGTCGCCCGGTTGCTCGACCTGGTCGTCCATTCGCTCTACTCCAAGAAGGAGATCTTCCTTCGCGAGCTCGTCTCCAACGCGTCCGACGCGTGCGACCGGTTGCGCTACGCGGCGCAGACCGAGCCGGCGCTGAGCGCCGAGGACTCCGACCTCGCCATTCGCGTCCGACCCGACAAGAAGGCGCGGACTCTCACGGTCACCGACAACGGCATCGGCATGAGCCGGGACGAGCTGATCGAGCACCTCGGCACCATCGCGGGCTCGGGCACGGCGGCGTTCCTGGCCGGGCTGACGGGGGACAAGGCCAAGGACGTGTCGCTGATCGGCCAGTTCGGCGTCGGGTTTTACGCGTCCTTCATGGTCGCGGACGAGGTCGCGGTCACCAGCCGGCGCGCCGGCGCGGACGAGACCTGGACCTGGCGCTCGGCCGGCAAGGGCTCGTTCGCGGTCGAGCCGGCCGAGCCGGGCCCGCGCGGCACCTCGGTCACGCTCCATTTGGCCAAGGACCGGGACGACTATCTGGAGCCGGCTCGCCTCGAGCACGTCGTGCGCGCGTATTCGGACCACATCGGCTTTCCGATCCTGCTCGATGGGGGCGAGGGCGAGCCCGAGCGGATCAACGCCGCCGGCGCGCTGTGGGCGCGGCCGAAAGACGCCATCAGCGCCGAGCAGTACAAGGAGTTCTACCACCACGTCGCCCACGCCGCCGACGAGCCGTGGCTGACGCTGCACAACCGCAACGAAGGCACGATCGAATACACGAACCTGGTGTTCGTGCCGACCCGGCGGCCCTACGACCTGTTCATGCCCGAGCGCCGGCACCGGGTGCGGCTCTACGTCAAGCGCGTGTTCATCACCGACGACTGCCAGGAGCTGATGCCGGCCTGGCTGCGGTTCCTCGCCGGCATCGTCGATTGCGAGGACCTGCCGCTCAACGTCAGCCGCGAGATGCTGCAGGCGAACCCGGTGGTGGCGAAGATCCGCCGGGGCCTGGTCAAGCGCGTGCTCGCCGAGCTCGCCCGCAAGGCCAAGGACGAGCCCGAGGACTATGCCCGGTTCTGGGACGCCTTCGGCGCCGTGCTCAAGGAAGGGCTCTACGAGGACCACAGTAAGCGCGACGAGTTGCTCGCGCTCGCCCGCTTCCGCTCGACCGCGACCGACGGGCTCGCGAGCCTGGACGACACCGTCGGGCGCATGAAGAAAGGACAGTCGAGCCTCTTCGTCATCCATGGCGAGGACGCTCGCGCGCTCGCCGCGAGCCCGCAGCTCGAGGCGTTCAAGGCCAAGGGCGTCGAGGTCCTGCTGCTGACCGACCCGATCGACGAGTTCTGGCTGCCCGCGGTGGCGTCCTACAAGGGCAAGCCGTTCGTCTCGGTCACGCGCGGCGAGATCGACCTCGGCGCGATCGAGGGCGGCGCCGAGCCGGCGGTCGAGGCCGCCGTCGAGCCCAGGGTCAAGAGCCTGATCGCCGTGTTCAAGCTCGCCCTCGGCGACAAGGTCAAGGACGTGCGCCCGAGCGCCCGGCTGACCGAGAGCCCCGTCTGCCTGGTCGCCGACAGGGACGACCTCGACCTCCACGTCGAGCGCATGCTGCGCCAGCACCAGCGCATCGAGGCGACCGCCAAGCGCATCCTCGAGGTCAACCCGCGCCACGCCTTGATCGGCGCCTTGTCCGACCGGGTGCACCGGGGCGACAGCGTCGAGGCGGTCGAGGAAATGGCGCACATTCTGTTCGACCAGGCGCTGATCCTGGAAGGCGAGGCGCCCAGCGACGGCCCCGCCTTCGCCCGCCGCCTCGCCAACGCGCTGACGCGCGGGTTGGCCGCGTGATCCGTCACAGGAAGTGCCAGGCGTCGACGATGTAGTGGGCGACGATTGCGGGCCACAGCGATCGGGTCACGAGCGTGGCGGTCCCGAACACGAGGCCGGCCGCCGTCGCCGCGACGACATTATCGAGACCGAACGACCAGTGCATGGCGCCGAACACCAACGACGTGACGATCAATCCCGCGATCCGGCCGATCCGCCCCTCGCGGACGAGCAACAGCAAGGGCGCCCGGAAGGTCAGCTCCTCGCTGAGGGCGACGAAGCCGATTCCGACGGTCAGGTCAAAAGCGTGCAGCGGCGGGGAATCGGGCGCGGGAAACGAGATCCCGCCGAGGTTCGGCCAGATGGCGAGGACGGACCCCCGCAGCGCGTCAGTGGCGATGCCCACGACGGCGGCGCCGATGGTCACGCCGACAAACGCATGTACCCCCGGAACCCCGCCGAGCTCGGCGCGCAGCGGCGCGCGCAGCGACGCCGGCGCGAACAGGGCGGCGAGGACGAGCAGCCTCGTCGCATAGTCGATCGCCAGCCACGACCGGTAGCCGGAAGCGTTCAGGAACGCGAGGTCATTGAGATAGAACAGCGCGACGGCGATCGCGAGCCACGGCCCCGCCGCCTGCCAATCGACGAATCTCGGCTCCCCTCGGCGCGCCATGGAACGCGGGATCGTGCCGCGCCCCCGCCCCGCGCGCAAGGCGATCGCGGCGGCGTGCCCGACCCGTTCCTCGGCCGTTCAGCTCGAGGCGTCGATCAGGCGCGCGCCGAGGACCGGGCCGAGCCCTTCGGGCTGAACGATGATGGCGCAGCCGTAGCCGTCGCCGTCGGCGGCCGGCGGCTTGACCGCTTCGGCCGGCAGCGTGACGGCGAACTCGGAACCGTCCCACATGCCGATCGCCTTGAGCTCGCGCACGATGTTGACGTGGTGAAGCGTCTTGCCGGCGTTCTCGCCGTCGGTCACCTCGGACGAGCCATGGGCGTCGAAGCGGACGAACCACACCGTGGCATCGCCACGGAAGTCCGCCGCCGGGACCGAGACCCGGAGGTTGCCCTCGCTGGTCCAGGCGAGATCGATCGCGACGGTCGAGTCGTTCGCCTTCGCCTCGTCGATCAGTCGGCCGAGACGACCGCGGTCGCTGCCGACCACATGGGCGGCGCCATCGACGACGGCCTGCGGGGTGTAGACCATGGCCGAGCCGAGCGCCGCGGCATAGGCCCGCTGGCGCCGGGTGAACTCGGGGCTGGCGAACCGGTCGGTCCAGCCAAGGTAATCCCAATAATCGACGTGGAACGCCAGCGCCAGCACGTCTGGTCGCTTGACCAGCTCGGCCAGGAAGGCATCGGCCGGCGGGCAGGAGCTGCACCCTTCGGACGTGAACAGCTCGACCACGACCGGCCTCGCGTCACCGGCCAGCGTGGTCGTCGGGCCCGCGAACGCGACGACGAGGATCAGGGCGAGAGCGAACCAGCGGCCGTGCATGGACCAGAACCTAGCATCGGCCGAGGTGCCCGCGAATCACAACTCGGTGACGCGATCGTGCCCCCGGATCACGCCGCCTTGGCTATGCCTCTCAAAACGTACTGCAGAATCCCGCCGTGCAGGAAGTAATCGAGCTCGTCGTCCGTGTCGATGCGGCACATGACCCGGATCGCATCGGTCTGACCTCCCGTGCGATGGATCGTGCACGTGAGCTCCGCGCGCGGCTTCAAGCCCTTGGCGATACCGCCGATCGTGACCCGCTCGGTCCCGTCGAGGCCGAGCGACTTGCGCGTCGCGCCGTCGACGAACTGCAGCGGCAGCACGCCCATCCCGACCAGATTGGAACGATGGATGCGCTCGAAGCTCTCGGCGATCACGGCGCGGACGCCCAGCAGCCGCGTCCCCTTGGCCGCCCAGTCGCGCGACGAGCCGGTGCCGTACTCCTTGCCGGCGAGCACGACCAGCGGCACGCCATCAGCCTGGTAGCGCATCGAGGCATCGTAGATCGACATGATCTCGCCCGAAGGCATGTGCTTGGTCACACCGCCCTCGGTGCCGGGCGCCATCTCGTTGCGCAGGCGGATGTTGGCGAACGTGCCCCGCATCATGACCTCGTGATTGCCGCGGCGTGAGCCGTAGGAGTTGAAATCCGCCACGCCGACGCCACGCTGGACCAGGTACTGCCCTGCCGGGCCGTCCTTCTTGATCGCGCCGGCCGGCGAGATGTGATCGGTCGTGATGCTGTCACCGAGCACGGCGAGCACGCGCGCGTTGGCGATGTCCGTCGGCGACGTGGGCTCCATGCCCATCTTGGCGAAATAGGGCGGATTCTTGACGTAGGTCGAGACGCCGTCCCAGCGATACGTCAGCCCCTTGACGGTCTTGATGCGCCGCCAGGCGGGATCGCCCGCGAATACGTCGGCGTAGCGCGAGCGGTACATGGTTGGCTTGAGGGTCTTGCGGATGGTGTCGTGGACCTCCTTGTTCGAGGGCCAGATGTCCTTGAGATAGACCGGCTTCCCCTTCTTGTCCTTGCCGATGGGGTCCTTGGTCAGGTCGACGCGCATCGAGCCCGCGAGCGCGTAGGCGACGACCAGGGGCGGCGACGCCAGGTAGTTCGCCTTGACGTGCGGGTTGACCCGGCCCTCGAAGTTGCGGTTGCCCGAAAGCGCCGAGCAGACGATCAGGTTGCCGTCGGTCACCGCCTTGGTGATCGGATCGGACAGCGGACCCGAGTTGCCGATGCACGTGGTGCAGCCGTAGCCGACGAGGTTGAAGCCGAGCTTGTCGAGCGAAGCCTGAAGCCCCGACTTCACCAGGTAGTCGGTGACCACCTGCGAGCCCGGAGCCAGGCTGGTCTTGACCCACGGCTTGACGCCGAGCCCGCGCGCCAAGGCGTTGCGCGCGACCAGGCCGGCCGCCAGCATGACCGCCGGGTTCGAGGTGTTGGTGCAGCTCGTGATCGCGGCGATCACCACGTCGCCGTGACCGAGGTCGTGACTGGCACCGGGGACGGCGACCCGCGTGTTGCCGATGCCGCCGACCCCCGCGGCCTGGAGCGAGGCCTCGAACTCGGTCGCCGCGCGGCTCAGCGCGACCCGGTCCTGCGGCCGCCGCGGCCCGGCGAGGCTCGGCTCGATGCTGTCGAGGTCGAGCTCGAGCGCGTCGGTGAACACGGGATCGGGGCTCTTCTTCGTGCGCCACATGCCCTGGGCCTTGGCGTAGGCCTCGACCAGCGCGCACTGGGCGGGCGAGCGGCCCGAGAACTTGAGAAACGCAACCGTTTCGGCATCGATCGGGAAGAATCCGCAGGTCGCGCCATACTCGGGCGCCATGTTGGCGACCGTGGCACGGTCGGCCAGGGTCAGCTCATCGAGCCCCGGGCCGTAGAACTCGACGAACTTGCCGACCACGCCCCTCTTGCGCAGCATCTGGGTGACGGTCAGCACCAGATCGGTCGCGGTCGCCCCCTCGGGCGGCTTGCCCGTCATCTTGAAGCCGACGACCTCGGGGATCAGCATCGAGACCGGCTGGCCCAGCATCGCGGCCTCGGCCTCGATGCCGCCGACGCCCCAGCCGAGCACGGCCAGGCCGTTGACCATGGTGGTGTGGCTGTCGGTGCCGACCAGGGTGTCGGGGTAGGCCGTCGTCTTGCCGTCGGCGTCCTTGCCCGTCCACACCGTCTTGGCCAGGTACTCCAGGTTGACCTGATGGCAGATGCCGGTGCCCGGCGGCACGACCCGGAAATTGTCGAAGGCGCCTTGGCCCCAGCGCAGGAAGGCGTAGCGCTCGCCGTTGCGTTCGTACTCGAGGGCGACGTTGTCCTTGAACGCGCGCTTGTCGCCGAAGCGGTCGACCATGACCGAATGGTCGATGACCAGGTCGACGGGCGCCAACGGGTTGATTTTCCTGGGATCGCCGCCGAGCGCGGCCATCGCGTCGCGCATCGCGGCGAGGTCCACGACGGCCGGAACGCCGGTGAAGTCCTGCATCAGGACGCGGGCCGGGCGATACGCGATCTCGCGGTCCGACCGGCGCTTCTTGAGCCAACCGGCGACCGCCTTGATGTCGTCCTTGGTGACCGAGTGCCCGTCCTCGTGGCGCAGCAGGTTCTCGAGCAGGACCTTGAGCGAATAAGGCAGGCGCGAGACGTCGCCCAGCCCCTTCGCGGCAGCCGCCTTGAGGCTCCAATAGCGATAGCTCTTGGCGCCAACCTTCAACGATTTCATGGACTTGAAGCTGTCGGGATGCTTGGCGTTCACGATCTGGTCCCTCCACCCTGCGCCACGCCGGCTGATCGCCATCGCGCGCGGGCCCCACGTTGCGACGACTTATAGCACGGTCTCGGGCGCACGCATCTAGCGCGTGACGGGCGCGCGATGCATTCGTTGCCTGGTACGGACTTGGCTGACGAGCCGCGCGTGCATCTTTGACTTATTATAGACGTAATGTATATCCACGACAGTGTTCCTTGGAATGGCAGCCGCCATGAACGAGAGAACTACCGGAGAACGGTCCGTGGTGAGCGTCCGTAGAGGGCGGACCGACTGGCCCCGCGTCGATGCCTTGAAGGATCGGGACATCGCGTCGGCCGTCGCAAACGATTCGGACGCGGCGCCTCCGCTCCATCGGGCGTGGTTCCGCTCCGCCCGCGTCGTGCTGCCTGTGAGAAAGGTTCCAGTTTCCTTGCGACTCGATCCCGACGTGCTCGCCTGGTTCAAGGCCCAGGGCCGCGGCTACCATTCGCGCATGAACGCCGTGCTCAAGGCTTACGCACGGGCGCATCGCGAGGCGAAGTAGCGACGACGACAGGGTAACCCTGGTCGGCTACATCCGCCGCGGGATGTGGCGCGCGACGAGCGCCATGGCCGCCGTGGCCAGGCCCGAGGCGACGAATACCGACGAGAGCGGCAGGGCCAGCAGCAGCACGGCGAAGGCGCCGGGAATGACGAGCTGCGCGGTGTCGCGGTAGAGGCTGAACACCGCGGTCATCTCGGCGCGCTCCAAGGGCCTGACGGCGCGCAGGAAATGCGTGTTTCCGGCGCCGTCGACGGCGCTCATGACCATCGCGGCGCATAGAATCATCGCCGCGCCGAGCCACGGCCAAGGCGTGACGACCGCGATGGCCACGGTCGCGAGGCCGGTCGCGCCGTAGGCCGCGGTCAGGTAGCGCCTGAGACCGACCCGGCGCGCCACCCAGCCCCACAGCGGCGCCGCGAATATCCCCGCGCTGCCGAGCGAGATCAGCGCGCCGCCGACCTCCGCGCCGAGCCCGCTGGTGACGCAGTAGATCGGCGCGTAGATGAAGAACATGTACCACCAGCTCGCCCTGCCGAAGGCGAGCGCCCAGGCGAGGCGCAGGCGCGGCTGGAGGACGTAGCGCGGCACGAAGCGCAACGGGTTGACCGGCGCGACCCTGGGCCGGACGAGCGCTGGATGATCGGCGATGCGCAGCGCCCAGAAGTAGCCGAGCAGGACGAGCGCGCTCGCCCCGGAGACTACGAACGGCAGCCAGTCCGCGATGTTGACCTGAAGCGTGACGCCGAGCCACGGCCCCACGGTCCACGGCCCGGCGGCGTAGAACAGGCGCATCGGCTCGAACCGGATCAAGTCGCGCCGGGGCACGTGATCGAGGATGTAGAGGTTGAGCGGCAGTTCGACCGCGATGACCCCGATCATCTGGAGCACCATGCCGACGGAGAACGTCACGGTTGTGCCGAACGCGATCAGACCGGCGGAGCCGAACAGGCAAATGCAGCCGAGCGTGAACACCCAGCGGCGCCTGAGCTTGCTCACCAGCCACGGCATGGCGAGGCCGCCGAGCAGTCCCAGGATGCTGATGACGAAATAGAACTCGCTGACTTTCTGGGCATCTTCGAAGACGCGGTGCGCCATGAGGGGCAGGACGGTTATGAGCACGCCGCGCCCGAGCGTCGAGACACCCCAAAGGTACGCGAACGTCATCGGGCGGGGCACGCGCGATGCCGTGAACCAGACCGGGACGTGGATGGGCCGCAACGAACTCCCCCGGCCGCGGGCGCGCGTCGGGGGCGCATCTTCGCGGCAGGCCGGAAGGTGGCCGTGGCGCGACGGATTTGCAAGCGCGCGCCGCGAAGCTGGCGTCGCCGGGACGATGCCCGCACAATGGCAGCCCGCCATGCGCCGCCGATCCCGATGACCGCGCCCGCCAACGATGCCATCATCCGCGACCCGGGCCGCCCGTGACCGCGCGGCTCGTCGTCGAGGGCCTCGGCTGCGTGCGCGGCGACCGGCCGGTCTTCCGCGATATCGGCTTTTCGCTCGACGCGGGCGGCGCCTTGGTGCTCACGGGGCCGAACGGTGCCGGCAAGTCGAGCCTGCTGCGCACCCTCGCGGGTCTACTGGCGCCTTCGGCGGGGCGCATCCTCTGGGACGGCGCCGAAGTCGCCGAGGACCCCGAGGCGTTCCGCCGCAGCCTTCACTTCGTCGGCCACGCCGACGCGGTGAAGCCGGTGTTCACGGTCGCGGAGAACCTGAGTTTCTGGGCCCGCCTGCGCGGCGCCGACGCGATCCGACCCGCGCTCGGCCATTTCGGCCTCGATCGCTTGGCCGATCTGCCGGCCGGGCTGCTGTCGGCCGGGCAGCGCCGCCGGCTCACTCTCGCGCGCCTGCTCGCCGCTCCCGCCGCGCTCTGGCTGCTCGACGAGCCGGCGGTCACGCTCGATCGCGAGGCGGTGGCCGCGCTCGACGAGGCCATGTCCAGTCACCGCGCAACCGGCGGCCTGGTCGTTGTCGCGACCCACGGCGACGTGGCGATCCCGGACGCCACGAGCCTCGCGCTTGGAGCGCGCGCGTCGTGATCGCCATCCTGGCAACCGTTGTCCGGCGCGACGTTCGCCTCGCGGTCCGGCGCGGCGGCGACGCGGCGACGGTGGTTGCCTTCTTCGTCGTCACGGTGACGCTGTTCCCTTTCGGGATCGGTCCCGAGCCGAACCTGCTGGCCCGCATCGCACCGGGCGTGCTGTGGGTCTCGGCGTTGCTGTCGGCGACGCTGTCGCTCGACCGGCTGTTTCGTTCCGATCTCGAGGACGGCTCGCTCGATCTCCTTGCCCTCGCCCCCTGCCCGCTGATCGTGGTGGTCCTGGGCAAGGTCGTCGCGCACTGGCTGACCACGGGGTTGCCGCTCATCGCCGCCGCGCCGTTGCTCGCCGTGCTGCTTGGCCTGCCGTGGCAGGGCTTCGGCTCGCTCGTGCTCGCGCTTCTGCTCGGCACGCCCTGCCTCAGCCTGGTCGGGGCGATCGGCGCTGCGCTGACGCTCGGTGTCAGGCGTGCCGGCGTGCTGGTCGCACTGTTGGTCTTGCCGCTGACCGTCCCGGTCCTTATCTTCGGCGTCGCCGCCGTCGAGGCGGCCGTGACGGGCCTGCCGGCGGCGCCCCATCTCATGCTGCTGGGCGGTCTCTTGCTCGGCGCGCTCGCGCTTGCGCCGTGGGTCACTGCCGCCGCCGTGCGGCTCGCGCTGGAGTAGAAACGACCGATGTCCTGGCATGCCCTGGCGAGCCCGGCGCGCTTCATGCGCTACTCGACGCGCATCCGGCCCTGGGCGGTGGCGGCCTGCCTAGCCTGCACGGGCGCCGGGCTCGCGCTCGGCCTGTTCGCCTCGCCCCCCGATTACCAGCAAGGCGAGACCGTTCGGATCATGTACATCCACGTGCCGGCGGCGTGGATGGCGCTGTTCTGCTACACGGCCATGGCGGCCTCGAGCGCGGGCTTCCTGGTGTGGAAGCAGCCGCTGGCCGAGATGGCGGCGCGCGCGACCGCGCCGATCGGCGCGTGCTTCACGGCCGTCGCGCTCGTCACCGGGTCGCTGTGGGGCCAGCCCATGTGGGGCACCTGGTGGGTGTGGGACGCCCGATTGACCTCGGTCCTGGTGTTGTTCTTCCTTTATCTCGGCTACATCGCGCTGGCCGAGGCGTTCGACGATCCGGTCAAGGGCGGCAAGGCGGCTTCCATTCTCGCCCTCGTCGGCTTCGTCAACGTGCCCATCGTCAAGTTCTCGGTCGATTGGTGGAACACCTTGCACCAGCCCGCCTCGGTGGCCCGGCTTGACGGGCCGTCGATCGATTCGTCCATGCTGACCCCGCTTCTGCTCATGGCGCTGGGCTTCACGTTCTATTATGTCGCCTTGGTCATCACCCGGATCCAAGCTCTGGTGCTCGAGCGCCGTGTACGCGCCCTGCAGCAGGCGGCGGCCGGGATGTGACAACGGTCGCTCGAGGGACCCAGTTCCATGGCCATAGGCCGGACCGGTCGGCGAGGATCGACGTGAGCGGCATCGCGGACTATCTCGCCATGGGCGGTTACGCCCGTTTCGTTTGGCCCGCGTACGGCGTGGCGGCGATCGTGCTGGTCGTCCTGTGGGTGCTGAGCCACAGGCGACACCGAAGCCTCGAGGCGTCGGTGCGCGCGCTCGAGCCCGAATGGCGCAGGGAGGCCCCGTGAAGCGCAAGCACAAGAGGCTCGCGGCGCTCGGCGCCGGCGCGGCGCTGCTCGGCGGCGCCGCAGCCCTGGTGTTGAGCGCGTTCGACGACAACCTGCTGTTCTTCTACACGCCGACCCAGCTCGCCGAGAAGCCGACGGCGGAGGGCCGGCGCTTCCGCATGGGTGGCCTGGTCGAGGAGGACAGCGTCAAGCGGCTCGAGGACGGCCTGACGGTCACCTTCAACGTCACCGACCTGACCAACATCGTCCCGGTGACGTATACGGGCGTGCTGCCCGACCTGTTCCGCGAGGGTCAGGGCGTCGTCGTCGAAGGCGCGCTCGGCCCCGACGGCGTGTTCCAGGCCGCCGAGGTGCTGGCCAAGCACGACGAGAACTACATGCCGAAGGAAGTCGCCGACGCGCTCAAGGCCTCGGGCGAGTGGCGCGGAGCGGAGGAGCCATGATCGCCGAGCTCGGCCATTTCGCGCTGATCCTGGCGCTGCTCGTTGCCATGGTGCAGGCGAGCGTGCCGCTGATCGGCGCGGCGCGCGACGACTCCGCCTGGATGGCGGTCGCGCCGTTCGCGGCGATCGCCCAGTTCGCGCTGATCGCGGTGGCGTTCGGCGCGCTGATCCACGCCTACGTCGTCTCGGACTTCAGCGTCGTCAACGTGTTTCAGAATTCGCATTCTCAGAAGCCGCTGCTCTACAAGCTGTCCGGCGCGTGGGGCAACCACGAGGGCTCGCTGATCCTCTGGGTATTCATGCTGACCCTGTTCGGCGCCGGCGTCGCGCTGGCCGGCGGCAACCTGCCGCCGTCGTTCAAGGCGCGGGCCCTCGCCGTCCAGGGCATGATCAGCGTCGGCTTCCTCTCGTTCACGATCGCCACGTCGAACCCCTTCCTGCGGCTCGACCCGGCACCGGTCGAGGGGCAGGACCTCAACCCGCTTCTGCAAGACCCGGGCTTAGCCTTCCACCCGCCGGCGCTCTACCTCGGCTACGTCGGGTTCTCGATGGCGTATTCGTTCGCCGTGGCCGCGCTGATCGAGGGCCGGGTCGATGCCGCATGGGCGCGCTGGGTGCGGCCGTGGACGCTCGCCGCGTGGTGCTCGCTCACGCTTGGCATCGCCATGGGCAGCTGGTGGGCCTACTACGAGCTCGGCTGGGGCGGCTGGTGGTTCTGGGACCCGGTCGAGAACGCCTCGTTCATGCCCTGGCTGGCCGGGACAGCGCTGCTCCACTCGGCGATCGTGGTCGAGAAGCGCAACGCGCTCAAGAGCTGGACCATCCTGCTCGCGATCATCACGTTCTCGCTGTCGCTCATGGGCACGTTCCTGGTGCGCTCGGGTGTCCTCACCTCGGTCCACGTGTTCGCCTCCGACCCCGCGCGCGGCGTCTTCATCCTGGCGCTGCTCGTCGTCGCGATCGGCGGCAGCCTGGCGCTCTACGCGGCGCGCGCGCCGGCCCTGAAGGCCGAGGGCGTGTTCGCGCCGATCAGCCGCGAAGGCGGCATGGTGCTCAACAACCTTCTGCTGGCGGCGGCGTGCGGCGCGGTGTTCCTGGGCACGCTCTACCCCCTGTTCCTCGATGCGCTCGGCGGCGGCACCGTCTCGGTCGGACCGCCTTACTTCGACCGGGTGTTCGTGCCGATCATGGTGCCGCTGCTGCTCGCCATGGCGGCGGGACCGATGGTGTCGTGGAAGCGCGCCGACCTGGCCGGCATCCGCGACCGGCTCGGCCTGATGGCGGGCGCGGCCGCGCTCGCGTGGATCGTCGGCGTCGCCCTGGTCGACGCCGGGACGGTGCTGTCCGCGCTCGGGCTCGCGCTCGCCGCGTGGGTCGCGGCGGGCGTCGTCGTCGAGCTCGCCGGGCGGCTCAGGCTCGGCCGTGTCCCGCTCGCCGAGACATGGAGCCGTGCCCGCCACATGCCGCGCGCCGCGTGGGGCATGAGCCTTGCGCACTTCGGCGTCGCGGTCATGATCGCCGGCATCACGGGCTCCTCGGCCTGGCGCACCGAGGCGATCCTGGTCATGGCGCCGGGCGACGCGGTCGAGGTCGCCGGCTACCATTTCGTGTTCGATGGCGAGCGCGAAGTTCCAGGCCCCAACTACACAGCGCGCACCGGCACCTTCACGGTGACCCGCGACGGCGAGGCGGTCGCCACCCTCGTGGCCGAGAAGCGATTCTACCCGAGCCAGGGCACCTGGACGACCGAGGCCGCCATCCATACCACCTGGAACGCCGACCTCTACGCGGTCATCGGCGATGAGGCCGAGGGCGGCGCGTGGTCGACCCGCATCTACCACAACCCCTTGGTGCCGTGGATGTGGCTCGGCGCCCTTGGCATGGTCGCGGGCGGGCTGGTCAGCCTGACCGATCGGCGGCATCGCGTCGGCGCGCCGAGCCGACCCCCCCCCGACGCCGGGTCGTCGCCTCGGCGACGGGGGATTGACCCTGGTGCGCCGGATCGCCCTTGCCGCCCTCGCGGCGGCCTTGTGGCTCGACGGCTCGGCGGCGTTCGCGGTCAAGCCGGACGAGGTGCTCGCCGATCCCGCGCTCGAGGCGCGCGCGCGGGCGATCTCGCGGGATCTGCGCTGCCTGGTGTGCCAGAACCAGTCGATCGACGACTCGGACGCCGATCTCGCGCACGACCTGCGGCTTCTCGTGCGCGAAAGGCTGACGGCCGGCGATTCCGATGACCAGGCGATCGACTACATCGTCGAGCGCTACGGCGACTACGTGCTGCTCGACCCGCCATTCAAGGCGCGGACCTGGGCCTTGTGGCTCGGCCCGTTCGCGGTGCTGGCGGGCGCGGCGGCGGGCGTCGCCGCCCACGTCCGCCGTCAGGCGAGGCGCGCCGAAACCGCGCCGCTGAGCGCCGAGGAGCAGCGCCGGGTGCGCGACCTGCTGGGCGGCGGGGGCGCGACGTGACCCAGTTCCTGCTGTTCGCCCTGGTCACCGTGGCCGCGCTCGCCATGCTGATCGTGCCGCTGTTGCGCCCGCCCGCCCGGCGCGTCGCGCGCGCGGCCTACGACCTCGAGGTCTACCGCGACCAGATCGCGGAGCTCGACAGCGACGCCCGGCGCGGCCTGATCTCCGAGTCCCAGCGCGACGCGGCCAAGCGCGAGATCGAGCGCCGCGTGCTCGCGCTCGACCTCGGCCCCGCCGCGTGGGGCGACCGCACGTCGACGCCGATGTCGCGGCTGATCGCGGCGGGCGCCATCCTCATGATCGTGCCGCTCGCCGCCGGGGCCATCTATCTCGGCCTCGGCGCGCCGACGCTGCCCGACCAGCCGCTCGCGGAGCGCGCCGCCGAGATCGCCGGCGGCGCCGAGGCCGGCGACATCGAGGAC
>JBBDQV010000205.1:0-11207 GCA_040905845.1 Alphaproteobacteria bacterium
CCTTGTCGCCGCCGACGAGCGCGAGCAGGGCGAGCGCGCGCTCTTGAACCTCGGCCACACCTTCGGCCACGCGCTCGAAGCGGCGACCGGCTTCGGCGACGCCCTGCTGCACGGCGAGGCGGTGGCGATCGGCATGGTGCTCGCCTTCGATCTGTCGGCGCGACTGGGCCTCGCGCCGACGGAGGACGCCGCGCGGGTGCGCCGCCACCTCGGCGCCGCCGGCCTGCCGACGACGCTCGCCGGCCTGGCCCGGTCGGGCTGGACCGGCGCCCGGATCGCGGCCCTGATGGCCCACGACAAGAAGACGCGCGACGGTCGGCCGACGCTCGTGCTCGCGCGCGGCATCGGCCGGAGCTTTCTCAGCCGCGACGTCACCCTCGACGCGATCGCGGACTTTCTCGACGCCGCGCTCGCCGGATCGCGCGCGGCAATCTGATCGTTGAGCGCCACCAGGGCCACAGCCCTGGGCCAAGGCGCCAGGATGGTAACGATGGATCTGGTCCTCTGGCTCACTCTCGCGGCGATCGTCGTGCTGCTCGTGTTCTCCGCCTACTTCTCGGGCTCCGAGACTGCGCTGACCGCCGCCTCGCGCGCGCGGCTCCATCACCTGGAGATCGAGGGCAACCAGCGCGCCGCGTTGGCCTACAAGCTGATGGGCGAGCGCGAGCGGCTGATCGGCACGATCCTGGTCGGCAACAACCTGGTCAACATCTCGAGCTCGGCGCTGGCGACCAGCGCCCTGATCCGCCTGTTCGGCGACGCGGGCGTCGCCTACGCCACGATCATCATGACCTTGATGATCGTCATCTACGGCGAGATCCTGCCCAAGAGCTACGCCATTCGAAACGCCGACCGCCTGGCCATGCGCGTCGCGCCCACCATGCGCGTGCTCATGGCGGTCATGCGGCCCGTCACCGGGGCGCTGCACGTCTTCGTGCGCGCCACCCAGCGCCTGCTCGGGCTTGGGCTCGACCTCGGCGCGGTCAGCGGCGCCATCGCGCGCGAGGAGCTCAAGGGCGCCTTCGCGCTGCACGCGCGCCACGGCGGGCTGGTCAAGGACGAGCGCGCCATGCTCGACAGCGTGCTCGACCTGGGCGAGGTCGAGGTCGGCCAGGTCATGACCCATCGGCGGGGCATCCGGATGATCGACGCGGGCATGTCGCCCGCCGCCATCGTCGACACGGTGCTGAAGAGCGGGCACACGCGCCTGCCGGTGTGGGAGGGCGAGCCCGACAACATCGTCGGCATCGTGCACGCCAAGGACGTGCTGCGCGCCGTGCGCGATTCCGCCGGCCGGTTCGACCTCGTCGACGTGCGCAAGATCGCGCGCGAGCCGTGGTTCGTGCCCGACACCACGACGCTCGCCGAGCAGCTCGACGCGTTCCGCCGGCGCCAGGCCCATTTCGCGCTGGTGGTCGACGAGTACGGCAGCCTCATGGGCCTCGTCACCATCGAGGACATCATCGAGGAGATCGTGGGCGAGATCGAGGACGAGCACGACGTGCCCGTCCCGGGGGTGGCACCCCAGCCGGACGGCTCGTTCATCGTCGACGGCACCGTGCCGATCCGCGACCTCAACCGCGAGTTCGGCTGGCGCCTGCCCGAGGACGAGGCGTCGACCATCGCCGGGCTCGTCATCCACGAGGCCCAGCAGATTCCCACGGTCGGCCAGACGTTCGTCTTCCACGGCTTCCGGTTCGAGATCCGGGCACGGCAACGCAACCAGGTGACGTCGCTGCGCCTGGCGCCGGCCGGCCCAGTGGACAACGAGGCCCCATCCGCCGGCGCCGAGCGGCCCTGAACGCGATCCGATCGCCCCCGATGCTGGAAACGCTGCTGCCCGTGCTGGCGCCCGTCGTGCTCTGCGTGGCGCTCGGCTTCGCCTGGACGCGCCTCGGCAGTCCCGTCGATCCCCGGCAGGTGCGCACGATCGTCACCTCGTTCGGGACGCCATGCCTGGTGTTCGCGACCCTGGTGGAGCTCGAGGTCAGCGCGGGCGCGCTCGCGGTCATGGGCGTCGTCGTGCTGGCGGCAATCGCCACCTTCGCCGTTGTCGGTCTTGTGATCCTGCGCCTGTGGCGGCTGCCGGCCTCGCCCTACCTCGCGCCGCTCGCCTTTGGCAACCTCGGCAACATGGGACTGCCGCTCTGCCTGTACGCCTTCGGCGAGGCGGGTCTCGAGCTCGCGATCGTCGGTTTTGCCGTGCAGTCGATCGTTTTTTTCACGCTCGGCGTCTGGCTCCTGTCGGGCCGCGCCTCGCCGGCGGCGGCGCTGACCATGCCGCAGCCGTGGGCCGTCGCCGCCGCCTTCGCCTTCATCCTGACCGAGTCCCGGCCACCCGCATGGCTCTACAACACCACCGAGCTGATCGGCGGGCTGACCATTCCCTTGATGCTGGTGACCCTCGGCATCTCGCTCGGCCGACTGGTCGTCGTCTCGGCGCGCCGCACCATGGCGCTCGCGCTCGCGCGCCTCGCCATGGGGCTTGCGGTCGGGGTCGCGCTGACCCACCTGATGGACCTTCAGGGCACCGCGCGCGGCGTCACGATCATCCTGTGCGCGATGCCGAGCGCGGTGTTCAACTACCTGATGGCCCTGCACTACGAGCGCCGGCCCGACGAGGTGGCCAGCCTGGTCGTCGCGACCACGGCGATCACCTTGGTGGCGCTGCCGGCGATCGTCGGCTTCGCCATTTCCGAGGCCGGGATGCCGGTGCCCTCGGCCGCGCTCGAACGCCTGCTTGCCCTTGCCTGGACGAGGTGAACCATGCCGCTCTCCGATCCCGCCTTGCGCGAGCGCCTGCACACGCGCCGCATCGTGTGCGAGGGTTTCCTCAGGTCCGACGGCCGGTTCGACATCGAGGCCCACCTGGTCGATACCAAGGCCTACCCGTTCGAGAACGACGAGCGCGGGACGATCGCGCCGGGCGAGCCGCTGCATGAGATGTGGCTGCGCCTGACGCTCGACGACGCCATGGAGGTGCGGGCGGTCGAGGCGGTGACCGATGCCGGGCCGTTCACCGTATGCGGCGACATCACGCCGGCGTTCCAGAGGCTCGAGGGGCTCAAGATCGGCCCCGGCTGGCGCGGCCGGGTCAACGAGCTGCTCGGCGGCGTCAAGGGCTGCACGCACCTGGTCGAACTGTTGGGGCCGATGGCGACGGTCGCGTTCCAGACGATCTGGTCGCGCAAGGCGCGCGAGAAGCGCGGCGACGGCGCGGGCCACATACCGGCGCGCAAGCCGGGCTACATCGACGGGTGCCACGCGCTGGCGAGCGACGGGCCGATCGTGCGCGACCACCATCCGCGCTGGTACACCGGCCCCGACCCCGTGGAAAAGCGCGACGGCAAGGCGACGTAAGGGGCGGATCAGCCCGCCGGATCGTCCTCGCCGGGCGCCAACGCGGCGAGCGAGAGCGCGTGGACCGGGCCGGCCAGTTCCTCCGCCAGGCAGCCGTGGATCAGGCGCTGACGCGCGACGCGGCCGAGCCCGGCGAAGGCATCGGCGACCAGGACGAGGCGGAAATGGGTCTCGCCTTCGGGCCGCGCGCCGGCGTGCCCGGCGTGACGGGCCGACTCATCCACCAGCTCGAGCCGCAGCGGCGCGAAACGCGCCTCGAGCTTCGCCTTGATGGTTTCCGCGATCTTACCCATGTCTCGCCTCCCTCGACATCGAACCGGCTTCGACCGCCGTGAACTTGCCACCCCCGGCCATCGCCGGCATAGTTTTCAGATGACCGCGTCGAACGCGTACAACCCGCGCTATGCCGGCCCGGATGCCGCGCCCGTCGAGGCGCCGTGCGCATGGCCGGACTGTGCCGACGAAGGCCGCTACCGGGCGCCCAAGTCGCGCGACAATCTGCGCGAGTACCACCTGTTCTGCCTGGATCACGTGCGCGCCTACAACGCGCGCTGGAACTACTTCGAGGGCATGACCAGCGCCGAGATCGACGCCTTCCGCCACGACGACCTGACCGGCCACCGGCCGACCTGGCGGGTCGGCGTGCGCGCGAGCCCACTGTGGGCGCGCTTGCGCTCAGGCGACGCGTTCGGCCTGTTCGGCGCCGGCCGACACCACGCGTCCACGCCCGTGAACGGCGACGACAGCGAGGAGCGCCACGCGCTCGAAACCCTTGGTCTCGATGACCCGGTGAACCTGGCCGAGCTCAAATCCCGCTTCAAGCTGCTCGTCAAGCGCCATCATCCCGACGCCAACGCGGGCGACCGCGCGGCGGGCGAACGGCTGCGCATGGTGATCCAGGCGTATCGCACGCTGCTCGCCCGCCTGAGGCGATGACGAACGGCCCTGGCGACCCTATATGTTGTCCGCGGCGCCCCCCTCGTGGTAGGTGAAAGGGGCCTCCAGCCAGGATGCCGCGACCCAACTTCACGGACGCCCCCGAGCGTCCGTTCGCACGGACGACCATGACCAAGACGGCGACGACAAACACGAATGGCGTGTCCCTGATGCCCCCCGGCGGGCCGGACATCAGGATCTCGATCCGCCAGATGTTCGGCATCGACCACGACATGGTGGTGCCGGCCTTCTCGGCGTCGAGCGAACACGTGCCGACGCTCGACGAAGCGTACCACTTCGATCACGAGACGACGCTCGCGATCCTGGCGGGGTTCGCCTTCAACCGGCGTGTCCTGATCCAGGGCTATCACGGGACCGGCAAGTCGACCCACATCGAACAGGTCGCCGCGCGGCTCAACTGGCCGTGCATCCGCATCAACCTGGACAGCCACATCAGCCGCATCGACCTGGTCGGCAAGGACGCCATCGTGCTGCGCGACGGCAAGCAGGTGACCGAGTACCGCGAGGGCATCCTGCCGTGGGCGGTGCAGAACCCCACGGCGCTGGTGTTCGACGAGTACGACGCCGGCCGGCCCGACGTGATGTTCGTCATCCAGCGCGTGCTCGAGGTCCAGGGCAAGATGACGCTCCTGGACCAGAACAAGGTGATCCAACCGAACCCGGCGTTCCGCCTGTTCGCCACGGCCAACACTGTCGGGCTTGGCGACACCACCGGGCTCTACCACGGCACCCAGCAGATCAACCAAGGCCAGATGGACCGTTGGAACATCGTGGCCACCCTGAACTACCTGCCGCACGAAGAGGAAGTGAAGATCGTGCTGGCCAAGACCCCGCAGTACGGCACGCTCGAGGGACGCAAGATGATCTCGGCGATGGTCGCCGTCGCCGACCTGAGCCGCGCCGGATTCATGAGCGGCGACATCTCGACCGTCATGTCGCCGCGCACGGTGATCACCTGGGCCGAGAACGCCGAGATCTTCGGCGACGTGGGCTTCGCGTTCCGCGCCACCTTCGTCAACAAGTGCGACGAGATGGAGCGCGCCACGGTCGCCGAGTACTACCAGCGCTGCTTCGGCAGAGAGCTGCCCGAGTCGATCGTTTCAGCCGGCGCCAAGGCACGCCGCCCGTCGTAGGCCTGGGGTGGCGGATTCGACGCTCGAACGGGCCGAGGAGTTCAAGCGGGTCCTTTCGGCCGCGACCCGGGCCGTCGCCCACGCCCCCGATGGCGAGGTCGTGTTCGCCGGCGCCGAGGCCGCGGTGGTCGGTCACCAGATCCGACTGAGGCCGCCTCCGGTCCCGCTCGACGACGCCGACATCGGCTGCCTGCGCGGCGAGGCCGACGCCGCCGCGCTGCGCCTGCGCCACCACGACGACGCGACTCACGCGCGGCGCCAACCCAGGAACGAGCTGGCCCGCCAGGTGTTCGACGCGGCCGAGCGGGCGCGTATCGAGGCGCTCGGCGCCAACGCGATGGCCGGGGTCGCCGACAACCTGGCGAGCGCGCTCGAGCAGGAGTGCCGGTCCAAGGGCCTGGAACGCGCCCAGTCGCTCGACAACGCCAACCTCGCCGACGTCCTGCGCCTCCTGGTGCGCGAGCGGCTGACCGGAACGCCGCCGCCGCACGCGGTGCGCAAGCTGGTCGACGTGTGCCGGCCGTGGATCGAAGGCAAGGCGGCGCGCCGGTTCGACGAGCTGAACGACCGGATCGCGGACCAGGACTCCTTCGCCCGCTCGCTGCGCGGCCTGATCGCCGACCTCGACCTCCTGGACGAGGACGCCGAGTCCTCCGACCAGTCCGATGCCGAGGCCCAGGAGCAGGAGGGCGAAGGCGGCGAAAGTCAGAGCCAGGGCGACGGCGAATCGAGCGAATCGACCGCGGACGACCAGGCGGAGGCAGCCGGCGCGGACAGCGAGAGCGGCGAGGAGGGCGCCGACGCCCAGGCCGCCGAGGCCGAGGACGACGAGCTCGCGCCCGGCGGCGCCGAGGAGGCCGACGCCGCCGGCCGCGTTCGCCGGCCCAAGGCGCGCGGCGACAACCGCCCGCGCGAGCCGGCCTACCGCGCCTACACGACCCAGTTCGACGAGATCGTCCAGGCCCAGGACCTGTGCGATTCGATCGAGCTCACGCGGCTGCGTGCCCAGCTCGACCAGCAGCTCGCGCACCTCAAGGGCGTCACCTCGAAGCTCGCCAACCGGCTGCAGCGCCGCCTGATGGCGCGCCAGACGCGCTCGTGGGAGTTCGACCTCGAGGAGGGCCTGCTCGACACCGCGCGGCTGTCGCGCGTCGTCATCAACCCCGAGCACCCGCTGTCGTTCAAGGTCGAGAAGCAGACCGACTTCCGCGACACGGTCGTCTCGCTCCTGCTCGACAACTCGGGCTCGATGCGCGGCCGCCCCATCACGGTCGCGGCCATGAGCGCCGACATCCTGGCGCGCACGCTCGAGCGCTGCGGCGTCAAGGTCGAGATTCTCGGTTTCACGACGCGGACGTGGAAGGGCGGCCGCTCGCGCGAGCACTGGCTCGCCCACGGCAAGGCGCAGAGCCCCGGCCGGCTCAACGACCTGCGCCACATCGTATACAAGTCGGCCGACGCGCCGTGGCGGCGCGCGCGGCGCAGCCTGGGCCTCATGCTGCGCGAGGGCCTGCTCAAGGAGAACATCGACGGCGAGGCACTGCTGTGGGCCCATGGCCGGCTGATCGCGCGTCAGGAGCAGCGGCGCATCATGATGGTCATCTCGGACGGCGCGCCGGTCGATGATTCGACGCTCTCGGTCAACCCCGGCAACTACCTGGAGCGCCACTTGCGCGAGGTGATCGGCTGGATCGAGACCCATTCGCCGGTCGAGTTGATCGCGATCGGCATCGGCCACGACGTGACGCGTTACTACCGGCGCGCCGTCACGATCGTCGACGCCGAGCAGCTCGGCGGCGCCATGCTGGAGGAGCTCGCCTCGCTGTTCGCCGAGGACGCCGTGCCAGCGCGGCGCCGCCCGGCCCGGCGCGCCGCGCGCTAAGGCTTTAGGGCACGTTGCGATCCAGTGGAACCATAGGACACGCCGCCGCTCGTGCTTCGCGACGCGCCCTACGGGCGCTCCTCAGCACGAACGGCTTCACTCCGGCCGTTCGTCCTGAGGAGCGTGCGAAGCACGCGTCTCGAAGGGCGGCCGACGCTCCGGTTCCTATTTGGCGAAGCGCGCTTTAACCGCCGGCCCGGGCCTGGGCGACGAGCTCGCGCAGCGTTTCGAGCGACACGGCGCCGGGAACGACGCTCTCGCCGACGACGAACCCCGGCGTGCCCGAGAAGCCGATCGCCGTGGCCAGCTCGTTGTTGACGATCAACATCCCGGTCACCCGGTCCGAGCCCATCGCATCGCGCATCGCCGCCGGGTCGGCGCCGCGTTCCGCCGCGAAGTCGATGATCGCGTCGGCGTCGGCATCGAGATCGCCGGCCATCAGCGCGCGGTGCACCGGCTCGTAGCGCCCCTGGAGATGGGCGGCGAGCGCGGCCCGGGCGGCCTCGATCGACTGGGGCCCCAGGATCGGCCATTCCTTGAGCACCAGGCGCACGTTGGGATCCTCGGCGAGCAGCGCGTCGAGAACCGGGGCGCTGCGGCGACAATAGGGGCAACGGTAGTCGAAGAACTCGATGACCGTGACGTCGCCCTGGGGATTGCCGAACACCGGCGCGTCCGGGTCGGCGTAGAGCAGCCGGGCGAGCCGTTCCTGGTCGGTCTCGGCGAGCGCGGGACCGACCAAAACCAAGAGCGCGACGAAAGCGCCGATCAGACGTAACGTCATGGCGGCGCCTAGGACAGGTTGGCGGCGAGGAAATCGAGCGTGCGTTGCCAGGCGAGCGCGGCGTCCGCGTCGTCGTAGCGCCCGCCGCTCGGGTTGGCGAAGGCGTGGTCGGCCTCGTACCAATGAACCTCCGCCGACTTGCCGGCCTCGGCCAGGGCGGCCTGGAAGCCGTCGACCATCGCCTGGTTGATCCACTGGTCCTGGGTCGCGAAGTGACCGAGCACGGGGCCGGCGAGCGGGGCCAGCTCGGCCGCGCTCTTGGCGACGTTGCCGTAGTAGACGATGGTCGCCTCGACGGGCCGGGCGAGCGAGGCGTTGAGCGACCAGCCGCCGCCGAAGCACCAACCGACCGTCGCGACCTTGTCCGTGCAGTCCGGGCTCGCCCGCAGCCAGTCGACCCAGGCGGCCAGGGTCTCCATTGCCTCGGCCGCGTCGACCTTGCCCATCAGCGCCTTGGCCTGGTCCGGCGTGGCCGCGACCTCGCCCTTGTAGAGATCGACGGCGAGCGCGAGATAGCCTGCGTCGGCCAGCGACTTCGCCACCGCCTTGATCTGATCGTTAAGTCCCCACCACTCGTGGACCAGCAGCACGGCCGCGGCGGGCAGCGTCGCCGGGCGCCCGAGCGCGGCGCCGGCCGCGAGGCCCGACGGCGTCGTCAGCGCGACCGTTTCGAGCTCGGCCGCCGCCGCGCGCGCGAGGCGCGGGTCGGCCAGCAGCCCCGCCAGCGGGACGCCGGCGAGACGGGTCAGTAGGTTGCGCCGTGCAAGCATGGGGTCCTCGTCCGTATCATGCTGGGTGTTGCATCGCTGATAAGTCTAGGGCGCCAGCACGGCCCTTCCCACCACGACCGGTTCCGATCGATGATCACAAACCCGTTACCGCCAAGGACCGGCCGCCTGTCGGCGGCCGCGTTCCTCGCCGCCGCCCTGGTGCTCGGCTGCACGCCCGGGCGTACCAGCGCCGGGGGTGCGATCGGCGCGACCGCCGTCACGCTCGACGCGCGCGATGAAGCGCGCACGCGGTTCGGCGCGCTCGAGCTCCTGGCGGGCTTCGCCCTGACCTTGGCGGACCCGGGCTTCGGCGGCTACTCGGGACTTTCGATCACCGAGGACGGCTCGCGGCTGACGGCGATTTCCGATCGCGCGGGCTGGCTCGAGCTCGGCCTGAGCCATGACGCGGAGGCTCGGCTCGTGGGGTTCGGCGCGGCGACGACCGGGTCGCTCCGCGACATCGCGGGCACGGCGCTGCGCGATCAGGGCGGTGATGCCGAGGCGTTGGCTCGCCTGGCGGGCGGCGGGTTCGCGGTCAGCTTCGAGCGCCGGCCGCGCATCGATGCCTACCCCGAGGGACTCGATGCCCGCGCCGTGCCGCTCGTGGGCACCGCCAGCTTCGGCCCGCTGCCGATGAACGGCGGGCTCGAAGCCATGACCGCGCTGGCGGACGGGCGCCTGATCGCCTTGGTCGAGGCGGCGGGGCCCGATGGCGTGCACCAGGGCTTCCTGATCGGACCCGAGGGGATATCGCCGCTCGCCTACCGCACTGAGGCGGAATTTTCACCCACGGACGTGGCGGAGCTGCGAAACGGCGACCTGCTCGTGCTCGAACGCAAGTTCAACGTGGTCGAAGGGGTCCACGCGCGGCTGGTCCGCATCACGGCGGCCAACGTGCGCGCCGGCGCCGTGCTCGAGGGCCGGGAGCTGGCGCGGCTGTCGCCGCCGCTCGCCACCGACAACTTCGAGGGTCTTGCCGTGCGCCCGGCGCCGGGCGGCGGCACGCTCGTCTACGTGATCTCGGACGACAACTTCAAGCCGTTCCAACGCACGCTCATCTACCAGTTCCTGCTCGACGATTGAGCAGGGCCTGTCGTCAGGGGACGGTCCGGGAAGCGTCCGCGCCGAAGCGACGTCGCCATGGCCACAGGATCAAGACGGCGAGCAGCGTCATCCACGCCTTGCCGACGACCTGGCCCGGCAGGAACGCGAGGCTGCCGAAGGCGAGCGCGAGGAAGAGCGCGCTGTCGGCAACCAGGCCGACCGCGTTGGACGCCACCACCGCGCCGATCCAGTTGCGCCGGCGCAAGGGCGTGTAGACTGCGAAATCAAGCAGCTCGGAGGCGAGAAAGGCGACACCGCTCGCCACCGCGAGGTCACCCGACGTAACCAGCGCCGACAGCAAGGCGCCCGCGACGATGGCGCCGAGGGTCCAGGCGCGGCCCAGCCGCTCCTGAACCAAGTCGCGCAGCGTGAACGCGAGGCCCGCGAAGTAGACGCCCGCCGGCGCTTCGAGGCCAGGAGCCACGGGCACCACACCGAACTCAACGATCGCCCAGTTCGCGAGAACGATGGTGGCGATGTAGCCGGCAAGGGCAAACACGGGATACGTCCCCCGCGCTCAGGAGTTCCAGGCCGGCCGCGATCCCGCGGCTTCAGGCCGATTGGGCGCGCTTGCGCTCGATGCGTCGCTTGAGCCGCCGCGCCTCGTCCGGCAGTGTCGCGTCGCGCTGGGCCAGCAGATAGGCGTCGAGCCCGCCGGCACGGTCGACCGAGGAGAGCGCGCGTGGCGTCAGCTTCAGCCGAATCGACTGGCCGAGCGCGTCGGAGATGAGCGAGGCATTCTGCAGGTTGGGCAGAAATCGCCGACGGGTCCGATTCTTGGCGTGGCTGACGTTGTTGCCCGCCAGCACGCCCTTGCCGGTCAACGCGCAGCGTCGTGCCATGGTCGAAATCCTTCACAGCGCCCCGAGGCCTCGGGCGAGCGCGCCTTCTACGCCGAGCGCGGGCTCTCGGTCAAGGCCCGGCGCAGCCGGCGCCATGGCCAGCCGTCGCCGACTCGCGATCACGATGACGGAGCCGAGGGCCAGGGCCGCGAGCCCGACCCGGACGAGCAGGATGGTGACCGGCGGCAGGTCGGCGACCGCGATGCCGACGAACAGGAAGGCCGCGCCCCACAGGATCGAGAGCGCGAACAGCATCGCCCATTCGCGTTGCCCATGCGGAGCTCGGTCGTCACGGCGCGGACCTTGCTCGCGCGGCGCCGTCCCGTCAGCCCGATTCTTGCGGCTCCGGCATTCGATCGTCCTTCGAGACGCGCG
>JBBDQV010000205.1:11217-15564 GCA_040905845.1 Alphaproteobacteria bacterium
GCGCTCCTCAGGACGAACGGCTGGTCGGATGGTCCGTTCGTGGTGAGGTGCTTGCGCAGCAAGCGTCTCGAACCACGAACGGAGCGCGTCCGATCCGGCGTCGGCCTACGCCACCAGGTGGAACTCGCCCTGGTAGAACTCGGCGTAGTCGCAGGTGATCTCCTCGTCGGCGTCGATGTCGCGCGAGGCGTAGGAGACCCAACCGGTGTTGGACGTGTTGGGCGTCGGGCTGTGGTTCATGAACCGCCCGTTGTCGGCGTCGAGCAGCAGGTTGCCGCCGACCAGCTCGGACGGATACGCGTACGTCTTGAGGAATTCCTCCGTCGCGGCCGGCAGCAACGCCGCGTAGTGCCTGGGGATCACGATGTCGAACTGCGGATGGTAGCGCCACACCTCGGCGCCCTTGGCGATCGGCTCGCTGGCGAAAAGGCCGATGCCGTGGATCGAGGAGCGGGAGACATAGGTGCGCACGAGCATCATGGCGGTTCACCCGGAAAGCGCGGTGGTCGGCCGCAAGACGCGATGGGGACGACAAAGCGCGCCGGGGCGAACCGGCGTGGCGTGCGTATAAAAGTGGATCAGCGGTCTACGTCAAGCGGAACCTGAGGGGCCGCGATTGAGCAGCGCCTCGGCGAGCCTGCGGGCCGCGCCGCGCACGCTCCGGCGCCCGTCCAGCATCTCGGATTCGAGGCGTGCGCGCAGCCCGGCAAGCCCGGGATCGGCGTCGAGCGCGCGCTCGAGCGCGTCGTGGACGGCGGCCGCGAGCCGCCGGCGCGCCTGCCCCGCGCGCTTCGCCCCGCGCGCTGCCTCGGTGACTTCGCGGAAGGCGAACACGGCGGCGGCGACGCGATCGATGCCGACCTCGGTCAGCGCCGAGCAGCGCTCGACCCGAGTCCGCCAGCCCGGCGTCGCCGGCCGCTGGAGTCCGAGCGCGGCGCCGTAGTCGGCGGCGATGCGCCCGGCCGCCGCCCGGAGATCGCCGTCGTCCTTGGTGACGACGATCAGGTCGGCGAGCTCGACAATCCCGCGCTTGACCCCCTGGAGCTCGTCGCCCGAGCCCGGCGCGATCAGGAGAAGGAACATGTCGACCAGGTCGGCGACGGCGATCTCGGACTGGCCGACGCCGACCGTCTCGACGATCACCACGTCGAAGCCGGCGGATTCGACCAGCGCGATCGCCTCCCCCGTCGCCAGCGCGACGCCGCCCGGCGTGCCCGAGGCGGGCGTCGGGCGGATGAAGGCATCGACCTCGCGCGCGAGCCGGTCCATGCGTGTCTTGTCGCCGAGGATGGCGCCGCCCGAACGCGGGCTCGATGGATCCACGGCGAGCACGGCGACGCTGTGGCCGAGGCCGAGCAGGTGCAGCCCGAACGCCTCGATGAACGTCGACTTGCCGGCGCCCGGCGCGCCCGAGACGCCGATGCGGAACGCGCCGCCGGCCTTGGGCAGCACGGCCGCGAGCAGGGACTCGGCCGCCGCCTCGTCCCCGGGCCGCATCGATTCGACCAGCGTGATCGCGCGCGCGAGCGCGCGCCGATCGCCCGCGATCACCCTGGCGGCCAAGTCCTCGGCCCCGCCCCGCTCCATCCGGCTCCCCCTCGCCCGCACGCGGAGGACGCCATGATAGCGCGCGGTGCGCCTCCCTTGAACGGCACGACGACGTCGGGTATAATCTGACTAGCTAGTCAGATTGATATGGGGCCCAGGGATGACCAAGGCAACACGGGACTCCGATAGGCGCGCGCCTTCCGCCCGGCGCCCTCTGGCGTCGCTGCCGGCCTGGAAGCTCGAGGACGCCAAGGCGCGGTTCAGCGAGGTCGTGCGCCGCGCGCGTGCCGGCACGCCGCAGCGCGTCACTTACCGCGGCAAGGACGCGGTCGTTGTCGTGGCGGCCGGGGACTTCGAGACACTCCAGGGCCGCGCCGGACCACGGCTTGGCCTCGTCGACTTCTTGCGCGCGACCGGGCTCGGCGAGGTCGGGATCGTGCGCGAGCGGGATCGCGGCCGCGAGCCGCCCCTGTGAAGGGCTGGCTGCTCGACACCAACGTCATCGCCGAGCTTGCGCGTCCGATCTGCGATCCCAGGGTCGCCGCGTGGGCCGATGGTGTGCCCGAGGACACGCTTTTCATCAGCGTCCTGACCCTGGCCGAGTACGATAAGGGAATCGCGACCTTGGCACTGGATGCGCCGCAGCGCGCCCGATACGCGGCCGCCCTTTCGGCGCTGGAAGCGCGCTTCGCGGGCCGCGTTTTATCCGTGACCGACGCGGTCGCCCGGCGCTGGGGGCGGATCAGCGGCGAGGTGCGGCGCATCGTCGGTCAGTCGCCGCCGGTCATCGACACCCTGCTCGCCGCGACGGCGATCGAGCATGACTTTTGCCTGGTCACCCGCAACGTGCGCGACGTGCGCTCGACCGGCGCGCTCGTCCTCGATCCGTGGCGCGCGTAGGGGTCGCCTCAGGTCATGCGGCCGGAGTAGCGGCGCCGGTTCTCGGCCGAGAACATCATGCCGGGCCGGTCGTGGAAGCTCATGGTCAGCATGACGCGCGGGCGCGCGCCGGTCACGCGCGTGACCCGGTGCAGCGCGTCGACGCCGCGAAAGAGCGCGAGCGTGCCGGGCCGGATGGGCGCGGCGACGACGCCCGCGCGCGCGCCGTCCATGATCGGGTCGAACGCCTCGGGCGCGCGCCCGATGCCCGGCGCGAACTCGAAATCGCCGCCCTGCTCGGCGGCCTGAAGCAAGAGCGTCACGACCCCGTCGTTGGGGTCGAAGTGCCAGCCGAGCTCGTCGCCTTCGCCGTAGTACATGAGTAGGCACGAGGAGATCGGATCGGCGCAGCGGTGGAACGCCTCGAACTCCAGGAGTTCGCGGAACAACGCGACGAGCCCGTCCCACTCGTAGAGCCGGCGGGCCGGCGAGTCGGGCGCGAGGCGGTCGTAGGGCACCGAGCCGCAGGCGTTGCGCGTCGGCCGGTGCAAAGGCGGCACGCCGGGCCCGCTCGTGGCGCCCCGCATCCAGCTCACCTCGTGGTGGGCCGCGGCCGCGAGCTCGTTGGCCTCGGCAACCATCGCCGCGAGCGCCGCCGGCGTGACGAAGTCGTGCAGCAGGCAAAGCCCGGTTTGCGCGAGCCGCGCGCGGCCCTCCGCGATCACCGCGCGGGCCTCGTGCGTTCTCAGGTCCGCGATCGGATAACGCGCCAAGTTGACGAGTTCGGCTGCGTCAATCGTCGGCGATGTCGTGGCGGCGAGCATGGGGCTGCTCCCGAAGACCTTGTTCCCGGCCCATCCCGCGCCGATCGCCGGGGCCGTCAAGGGCGCGGGACGTCGAGGCGTGGATGGCCGGGCCAAGCCCACGTCTGTCCGGTGCGCGCTCGCCATGCGGTTCGAGACGCGTGCCTTCGGCACGCTCCTCACCGCGAACGGTCCCGGTGTGCTCCTGACACGAGCATCCTTGGACCCCGTTCGTGCTGAGGAGCTTGCGGAGCAAGCGTCTCGAAGCACTGACGGGGTCCTGTGCTCGGTTGGCGCCGAGCGTGTTCTTGCCTATGTCCGAGGACGCACCGACCCTGGCGCAGCGCCAACCTCCGACTATCGCCGCCGGCCCAAACCGGACAGCCGTGGACTTGGCCAGGCCATCCGCGAGTCGGCGTAGACAGTCGTAGCGGAGTCGACGAACGCGGTCGGCTACGCCGCCTTGCGGCGCGCCACGAGCCCGAGCACGTCGCGGGCGGCGGCGAGGATGTTGGAGCCGGGGCCGAAGATCGCGCCGGCGCCGGCGGCCTTCAAGAACGCATGGTCCTGGGGTGGCACGATGCCGCCGACCACGACCACGATGTCGCCCGCGCCCGCGTCCTTCAGCGCCTGGATGAGCGTGGGCACGAGCGTCTTGTGGCCGGCGGCCTGGGTCGAGATGCCGACGATGTGCACGTCGTTCTCGACCGCCTGGCGCGCGACCTCCTCGGGGGTGGCGAACAGCGGGCCGATGTCGACATCGAAGCCCAAGTCCGCGAAGGCGGAGGCGATCACCTTGGCGCCGCGGTCGTGCCCGTCCTGGCCGAGCTTGGCGACCAGGATGCGCGGCCGGCGCCCCTCGGCGCGGCCGAACGCCTGGACCTCGGCCTGGACGCGGCCGAACCCCTCGTCGTCGGCGTAGGCGCCACCATAGACGCCGGTGACCGCGCGGGTCTCGGGACGATGCCGGCCGAAGACGCGGGCTAAGGCCTCGGAGATCTCGCCGACGGTCGCGCGCGCCCGCGCCGCATCGATCGAAAGCGCGAGCAGGTTCGAATCGCCCCTGGCGCCGGCCTCGAGCGCGGCCAAGGACCGCTCGACCGCGCCACCGTCGCGG
>JBBDQV010000206.1:0-15365 GCA_040905845.1 Alphaproteobacteria bacterium
AACCGCTCAATCGTTCATCCCTTCGACCTTGCAGGCCGGGGGCCGTCCACATATGACCGCAAGCAACCGCTCAAAGTTCATCCCTTCGGACCTTGCAGGCCGGGGGCCGTCCACATATGGATGCCCGGTTCCGGCCTGCGGCCGGCCCGGGCATGACAACGATGGGTTATGGGTCAAGACATAAATACGGCAGTTTTACCCGTCGCGTGAGACGGTCGCACGTGAAACCCCGACGGCCAGGCGCTATGGTCGCCGCCACCGCACCCGCCCGCGAGGCCGTCATGCCCGATCTCAAGCTTCCCGCGCTCGATCCCGCGTCCGTGCCCGAGAAGGGCGGCACCGGATATCCTCCGCCATACCGTGCGCTTGTCGCCGGGCGCTACCGGCGCAGGCTCGGTGACGCCGCCGGGATCCGCAATTTCGGCGTCAACCTGACTCGACTGGAACCGGGATCGGCCTCGGCGCATCGGCATTGGCACGAACGCGAGGACGAATTCGTCTACGTCCTCGAAGGCGAGCTTGTCCTCATTACCAACGCGGGAGCGCAGGTGCTCAAGGCCGGCATGGCCGCAGGATTTCCGGGCGGAGTGCCCGATGGCCACCACCTTGTAAACCGTTCGGACAAACCAGCGCTGTTCTTGGAGATCGGCGACCGTCCGGCAGGCGACCGCTTCCACTACCCCGACATCGACCTCGAAGGCTACGACGAATCCCGCGCGGCGACCGTCTTCACTCACAAGGACGGCCGGCCCTGGTAGCCGGGCTACTCCGCGGCCAGCGCCGGCAGGGCCAGATCGCCGAGCACGGTGACGAGCCGGCCCATGTCGGCGCGCAACGGCTCGAACCCGTCGCGCTTGGCGTGCCGGGTCTCGTCCATGTAGAGCGCGCGGTTGAGCTCGATCTGCAAGGTGTGGACCCCGCTCGCGGGGCGGCCGTAGAACTCGGTTGTGAAGCCGCCGGCATAAGGGTCGTTGCGCCGCACGTGGTAGCCCGCCCGGCGCAGAGACCGCTCCGCCGCCTCGACGATCAGCGCCTCGCAACTGTTGCCGAAGCGATCGCCGAGCACGGCGTCGGGCAGCGGACCGGGCCGCCGGTCGCCGAGCACGATGCCCGAGGAGGGCATGGAGTGGCAATCGAGCACGACGGCGAAGCCGTAGCGCGCCTTGGCCTCGGCGATCAGCCCACCGAGCGTCTCGTGATAGGGCCGGTAGATTCGCGCGAGCCTCTGCTCCGCCTCGGCGAAGGTCAACTTCCCGGCGTAGATGGCGCCCGCGCCGGCGACCTGGCTCGGGATCGTGCCGAAGCCGGAACGCACGCGCGGCGAGGCGACGTTGACGAAGCCGGGCAGAGTGTCCTCGAACATCGCCGGATCGAGCTCGTAGGGCTCGCGGTTGACGTCGAGGTAGCTGCGCGCGTGGGTCGCGGCAAGGAGCGGCGCGCCGAGATCGGGCGCATCGGCGAACAGCTCGTCGACGAAGGCATCCTCGGCGCGCCGGAGCGCCGTCAGGTCCAGGCGGGCGCCGGCGCGGAACGCGGCCGGGTAGTGCTGCCCGCTGTGCGGCGAGCAGACGATCAGGGGCGTCGGGGGGCGCGCGGGCCGCGCCAGCCGAAACGGTGGCACCTTGAACGGACGGCCCTGGTCTGGCTCGCTCATGCCTGGGGTTTAGACCATCGGGCGCGGCCTGTCATCCGGGCCCGCCGATCATCGTTCACACGTGGTTAACGCTTGGGTCGCAGATTGGCGCGGCGCGATGCTCGCGCGGAAAGCTTCGAGGCGATGGCGAAAATCCTGCTCGCGGAGGACGACGCCAGCTTGCGCGCGGTGCTCGCCCGCTCGCTGCGCCGCCGTGGCCACGCCGTCGTCGCCGTCGAGGATGGCGAGGCGGCGCTCGACCACCTCATGCCCGGCGCGTTCGACGCGCTCGTCGCCGACATCGTCATGCCGCGCCTCGACGGGCTCGAGCTCGCCCGCCGCGCGGCCCATGCCGTGCCAGGCATCCGGGTCATGTTCATCACCGGGTTCGCCGCGGTCGCCCTGCAGGCACGCCAGATCCCCGACATCGACGCCCGCGTGCTGTCCAAGCCGTTTCATCTGCGCGACCTGGTCGCCGAGCTCGACCGCCTGCTCGCGGCCTAGGCGCTCGCGCCCGCTACATCATCGACTTGACCGGGATGACGCCGGCGCGCGCGGCGTCCTCGGCGTAGACGCTCTGGTCGCCGAGCCTCTGGTATGCCTCGGCCGCCGCGGCGAAGCGGTCGGGATCGAGCGCGACGCCGAGCCCCGGCCCGGTCGGCACCGTCATGGTGCCGTGGTCGGTGAGCCCGATGACGCCGGGGACGATCACGTCGCCGGCGAGCTCGAGCGCGTGGGTGTCGGCGGCGTGGGGCAGCGCCGGCACCGACGCGGCGAGGTGGAGATAAGCCGCCGTGGCGATGCCGAGCTCGCCCGCGCTGTGCAACCCCAGGTCGATCTGGAACGCCTCGCACACGCCCTGGAGCTTCTTGATCGCGCCGATCCCGCCCCACTCGAAGATGTCGCCGAGCACCACGTCGACCGCGCCGAGCCTGAGCGCCTCGGCGGTCGAGTCGAGGTCGATGGTCGCCATGTTGCTCGCGAAGGGGATGTTCACGCGGGCGCGGACGCGCGCCATGGCGTCGTTGCCCCAGCACGGGTCCTCGTAGTACTCGAGGTCCAAGGGCTCGATCGCCTTGCCGATGCGCAGCGCCGTCGAGGGCGCGTAGATCGCCTGCGGGTCGTAGCGCAGCTTGGCCGCGGGAAACGCCGCGCGCAGCGCGCGCAGCGTGGCGATTTCCTCTTCGGGTCCGACCACGCCGCCCTTGTACTTGATGGTCGTGAAGCCGTGGCGGGCGACGGTGTCCCGCGCGGCGGCGAGGATGTCGTCGCGCGTCGCGATGGCGTTGCGCCCGGCGCGGTCGGGGTTGCGGTAGTAGAGGTAGGCGGCGAACGCGATCTCGTCGCGCAGCCGGCCGCCGAGCAACTGGCACACCGGGCGCCCGGTCGCCTTGCCCATCAGGTCCCAGCATGCGACCTCGAGCCCGGCGATCGCGCAATAGCCGCACTTGCCGTAGTAGAGCGGCACGAAGGTCGCCTTGGCCAGCATGCGGGCGAGGTCGAACGGGTCCTCGCCCAGGAACATCGCGGCGATCTCGGTGTCGATCAGCGCCTTGGTCACGCCGCCGCCCAGCGTCTCGCCGAGCCCGACCAAACCGTCGTCGGTGCGCATCTCGATGATCAGCCGGGTCCAATCCGCGTTGGCGCCGCCCGACCAGCGGATCGGCGCGACAAAGGGGACGTTGACCGGCGTGACCGCGATCGACGAGATCCTCATGGCTCTACCTTCACCACAGCGCGACGCGGCCGGCGAGCGGGCGCGTCACGGCGCTCATCCCTTGGGCAGCGGCCGCGCGCCACGCGCGAAGCCGTCGACCAGCGCGGTGAGATCGTCGTAGGCGCCGATGAAACTGGCGCCTTCGCGGACCGCGAAGCGGCGCGACTTGTCGCTCGCGCCCGACAGCGTGAACAGCTTGCCGGCGCCCTTCGCGGCCCGCGCGACGCGGCGCGCGTCGCGGAAGTCGGCCGCGTCGAGCTTGAGGGCGCCGCGGCCCCGCGTCAGCGACAGATCGCTCGGGCCGAGGAACAGCCCGTCCACGGTGGCGAGCGCGGCGATCTCGTCGGCGTCGGCGAGCGCGCCGGGCGTCTCGACCATGGGCAGGCACAGCGTGCGCCGGTTCTCGCGCCGGACGAAGTCCTTGGCGTTCGAGCCGTAGCCGTCGGCCCGGCTGAACCCGAGGCCGCGCGTGCCGAGCGGCGGAAACTTGGCGAACGCGGTGACGGCGCGGGCGTGCGCGAGGTCGCGGATCTGCGGGATGATGACGCCGTCGGCGCCGGAATCGAGCGCCTTCTGGATCGGCACCCGCTCGGCCGCGGCGACGCGCGAGTAGACCGCGAGGCCGAGGCCCTTGGCGAGGGGAACGATGACGTCGGCCGCCTCGGCCGAGAGGGCGCCGTGCTCCATGTCGAGGATGACCAGCTCGAATCCGGCGATGCGCGCGATCTCGAGCGCCGCGTGGCTTTCGGTCATCAGCCAGAAGCCGAGTTGCGGCCGACGCGGTGCCTGTCGTGCCAACGGTTCACTCCGTGCTGTCGGCCGAGACTGGCACCCCGCATCGCGCCGTGTCCAGGGCTCTACCGCTGGTATACCGTTGGCGCGGCCGCGGGGAGTGAGCGATGAGGATCACGCACGTCGAGACGTTCGCGCTGCGCTACGCGATGCCCTACACCCTGACCTACGCGCGCGGCGAGTACGGCGAGCGCGAGGCGATGCTCGTCAAGGTGCATACCGACGATGATGGCATTTTCGGCTGGGGCGAGGCGGCGATGTGGGGCGGCCCGTTTTCCACGACCGCCGCGGTCATCGAGCGCGAGATCGCGCCCCTCATCGTCGGCGAGGACCCGCTCCGGCCCGAGTACCTGTGGGAGAAGGTGTTCCAAACTACCTACTACCACGGCCGCAAGGGCATCCTGCTCGCCTGCCTGTCGGGCATCGACATCGCGCTGTGGGACATCGTCGGCAAGGCGGCCGGGCAGCCCTTGTGGCGCCTGTTCGGCGGCTTCGGGCGGCCGATCGCGGCCTACGCCTCGGCCGGCTACTACCGGCGCGATTACGGGCTCGGCGACTTCGCGGCCGACGTGGCGGCGGCGCGCGCCGCCGGCTATCGCGGCTACAAGATGAAGATAGGCAACGTGCCGGGCGTCGTGCACCAGGGCGTGCTCGCCGACGTGCCGCTGCGCCACTCGTTCGACGACGACGTCGCCCGCATCCGGGCGGCGCGCGAGGCGATCGGCGCCGACCGCTGGCTGATGTGCGACGCCAACGCCTCGCTCGATCTCGGGCTCGCGCTGCGCTACGCCGAGGTGCTCGAAGTTCTCGAGGCCCGCTGGTTCGAGGAACCGACGCAGCCCGAGGACGTCGCCGGCTGCGCCGAGCTCGCCCGGCGCACGCGCGTGCCGATCGCGGGCTTCGAGACCGAGACCGGGCGCGACGCCTTCGCCCGCCTGATCGACGCCGGCGCCATCGGGGTCGTCCAGCCCGACGTGGTCCAGGTCGGCGGCCTGACCGAGGCGCGCAAGATCGCCGCCTACGCCCAGATGCGCCACCTCGCCTTTACCGCCAAGAACTACTCGACGGCGGTCAGCGCGGCGGCGTGCCTGCACCTGCTCCATGCGCAGCCGAACGGGGACTTCTTCGAATGCGACCAGGACCCGATGCCCTGGCGCGAGGACATCCTGCGGTCCCCGGCGTGGGCGATCGACGCGGGCTACGCGGTTCCGGCGGATCGGCCGGGTCTAGGCCTCGACATCGACGAAACGGCGCTCGGCCGCTGGCGCGTCGCGCCTTGAGCGCGGCCCGAACGCCGCGCCACGCTCAGGCGATCTCGGGGACCTTGGTGGCCTGACCTTGCGTCGCCTGCTCGCGCACGCGCCAGAACCGCATGGTCCGCTGCGCGGCCTCGACCGTGAGCTGGTCGTAGAGCTCGAGCAGCTCGACCGTGTCCACTCCCTTGGAGCCGCCGCGCTGCTTGGTGTGGGCGAGCAGCACGCCGAAGCTCTCGGCGGTCATGTTCTTCGCCTTGGCCGCGATGGCGAGCGCCTCGCAGCCGGGATCGTAGAAGATGCGCTGCGCGGTGCGGACGTCGACGTCGACGTAGTAGGCGAGGCCGTAGATGAACTCGCGGTATTGGCGCTCCGAGAGCAGCTCGACGAGCAGCTTCTCGGTCAGCTGACCGAGCCGCTTGCGATGGATGATGAAGCGCTCGGCCTGGGTCATGTTGGCCTGCTCGGCGGCGACCTCCGCGACGACCGACTTCCGGCTCTCGGCGATCAGCCGATCGACCGTGTCTTCGTCGATCGCGGCGGTCTTCTCGACGATGTGCTGGCGCAGGTTAGACGAGACGAACCAGAACATCTCGTTGAGCAGCTCCGGCGGCAGGCTCGGCCGCCCGATCAGGGGCTCGTGCAGCGACTGATTGTCCTCGGCGCGGGCGACGATCCGCTCCATCGAGCCGCGCGAGATCTGGGCGCCGTCGTTGCGCACCAGGGTTTCGAGCACGCGATCGTCGCCCTTCTCGACCAGGGCGTTGACGACCATGGTGCTGACCTCGACGCGCGTCGAGATCGCCCGCAGGTGCTCCTGGCCCTGGCGCCGTATGACGTCGAGCAGATCGACGTCCTCGAGCACGGTCGAGTTGGCGAGCACGGGCGCGGCGACCTCGATCGAGTCGTTGGCCAGCATGGTGATGACGCCGTGCGGCGCATGCTGCTCGTTCGAAAGACGATCGGCCAGCTCGCGGCGGACCTTGGACTCCATCTTGCGGGCGACGCCCATCATGATGGCGTTGAAATGGTCCTTCTCGCGCTCGTTGTACGAATCCGAGGCGTCGATGAACAGGTCCGTCACCTCGCGCAGCAGATCGCGCCGACTTTCGCTCGTCGGAACTTTCGCGAGGTTGACGAGATTCTGAAGACGAGTAGCGCTAGCAGCCATTCTGACGTCCGAACCCGGCATGAGCCATGCTAGGCGGCCCTTGGTGAACAAAAGCTTATTGATCCTCAGCCTCGACTCATCAGGGCCTGAAGGGCCGCGTCGTCCGGCGCGACGCCCAGGCCCGGCGACGTCGGCACCTCGATCGTCCCGTCGCGCGCCCGTGGCCCGGCGGGAAACAGCGCGTCGCGCAGCGGATTGGCGGCACCCTGGACCTCGACGAGCGAAACGAGCGGGGCCACCGCCATGAAGTGGAGCGAGGCGGCGAGGTTGAGGTCGAGCGTGTAGGTGTGGTTGACGCAGGGCACCCCGGCTGCGGCCGCGGTCTGGGCGATCACCATGGCCTGGGTCAGCCCGACGCACGACAGGTCGATCTGGACCACGCCGACGCCGCCCTCGAGGATCAGCCGCTCAAGCTCGAAGCGCGTGGCGCACAGCTCGCCGGCCGCGATCGTCATGCCCGTCGCCGACGTCAGCCTGCGATAGCCGGCGATATCCTCGGGCATCAGCGGCTCCTCGAGCCAGAAGACGTCGTAGGGCGCGAATCGCCGGCAGCGCTCGATCGCCGCCTCGGCGGACCAGGCGTTGCCGCCGTCGATCAGAACTCGGATGTCGGCTCCCGCCGCCTCGCGCATGGTCCTGACGATCGCCTCGTCGGCGGCGGCGTCGGGCCCGAGCGGCGCCCAGCCCATCTTGATCCCGGTGAAGCCGCGCCCGACCAGCCGTCGCACGTTCGCCGCCGTCTCGGCCAGGGACGCGCCCAACGGGTGCGTCGCGTAGACCTCGAGCCGGTCGCGTCGCGCCCGCCCGAGCAGACGATGCACCGGCACGCCGGCCGCCTTGCCGGCGATGTCCCACAGCGCGAGGTCGGCCGCCGCCGGCGCGGCCGAACTGACTGGTGCCCCGCCACATCTTGTGCCAAAGCGGGACCGGATCGCGCGGGTCCTCGCCGATCAGGAGCGCCGCAAGCCCGCTCATGAGTTCGTCCTGGAAGGGCGCCTCGACGATCGCGCGCACGACCTCGGGCAGGCTGTCGGTCTCGCCCCAGCCGATATGTCCGGTATCGGTCTCGATGCGGACGAGGGCGGCGTACGGGCCGCCGTAGGCGCCCAGGCGTCCGGGCAGGCGCAGCCCGATCGCGTCGACCCGGGTGATGCGCACCGGCGTCAGACGCGGCGCGCCATGCCGCCGTCGGCCAGGATGTCCTGGCCGGTGATGTAGCCGGCCCCGGGGCCGAGCAGGAAGACGGCCGTCGCCGCGATCTCCTCGAGGCGGCCGGAACGGCCAAGCGGGATGCCGCTGAGCAGCGAGTCCGGCCAGGCGTAATTGTCGAGGTAGCCGGGCAGCAGGTTGTTCATGCGGATGCCGTCGCGCGCGTAACGGTCGGCGTAGAGCTTCGTGAACGCCGAGAGCGCCCGGCGGAGCGCGGAGGACAGTGGATAGGCGGCATGCGGCTCGGCGGCGCCGAACGCCGAGATGTTGACGATCGCGCCACCGCCTCGGGCCAGCATCGCAGGCGTGACGGCCCGCGCGACCTTGACCGCGTCGAGCACGTAGAGCTCGAGCGCGTCGTGCCAGGCCGCGTCGGGGATGTCGAGCAGGTTGCCGGCGAAATCCGGGTCGAAGCTCGTGGTCGCCGCCTTCAGGGAATGCCCGGCGTGACCGGTGCTGACGATGGCGGCGTCGATGCCGCCGTAGGCCGCGATCACGGCCTCGACGAGGCGCGCGATGTCCTTGGCTTCGGTCACCGAGCCGGTGACGCCGACGCCGCCGAGCTCGCGCGCGAGCGTCTCCGCCCCGCCCGAGCGCGACATCAGCCCGACGCGCCAGTCGGCCGCGGCGAGGGCGCGGGCGCACGCGGCGCCGATGCCCTTGCCGGCGGCGGTGACGATGGCGATGCGAGGCTGGGTCATGGTCATTCTCCGATCGGGATCGTGCGCCGCCCACAAGATTAACCAGGGCCGGGCATCATGCCCACCGCTTCGCACAGCCGGTGGCGTCGGGCTATAAGCGATCACCCATGAGGATCCTGCACGTCTTCGATCACTCGGCGCCGCTTCACAGCGGTTACGCGTTCCGCAGCCTGGCGATTCTCAGGGAGCAGCGGGCGCGCGGCTGGGACACGGCCCAGATGACGACGCCGCGTCACGGGGCTTCGGCCGAGGCGGAAGAGGTCGCCGAAGGCTTCACCTTCTTCAGGACGTCGCCGCCGACGGGGCGCTTGGCGCGCGTTCCCATGTGCCGCGAAGTCCTCGAGATGCGGGCGGCGGAGCTGAGGCTCGGGGCCGTGATCGAGGCGACGGGACCCGACATCCTCCACGCCCACTCCCCGGTCCTCAACGCGCTGCCCGCGCTCAGGGCCGGCCGCCGGCACGGGCTTCCCGTCGTCTACGAGGTTCGGGCGCTGTGGGAGGATGCGGCCGTCAGCCATGGCACGGCGCGACGCGGCGGGCCGCGCTACGCCGTGACGCGAGCCGCCGAGAGCTACGCCTTGAGGCGCGCCGACGCCATCACGACCATCTGCGAGGGCTTGCGCGCCGATATCGTCGGCCGCGGGCTACCGGCGGAGCGCGTGACGGTGATCCCCAACGCCGTCGATCCCGGGGCGTTCGCCGCGGGAGCGGCCCGTGACCAGGGATTGGCTCGCCGGCTGGGTCTCGACCGGGCGACCGTGCTCGGGTTCATCGGCTCGTTCTACGGCTACGAGGGGCTCGAGTTCCTGGTGCGCGCGATGCCCGCGATCCTGGCGCGCCGGCCCGACGTGCGCCTGCTGCTGCTTGGCGGCGGACCCGAGGACGAGCGCCTGCGCCGCGTCGTGGACGAGATCGGGCTCGGCGGCAAGGTCCGCATGCCCGGCCGGGTCCCGCACGCCGAGGTCGGCGCCTATTACGAGCTGGTTGACGTGTTCGTCTATCCGCGGCGGAGGATGCGTCTGACCGAGACGGTCACGCCGCTCAAGCCGCTCGAGGCGATGGCCTCGGGCAAGCTCGTGCTCGCTTCGGACGTGGGCGGTCATCGCGAGCTGGTCGAGGACGGCGTGACCGGTGTCCTGTTCCGCGCCGATGACTCCGCCGATCTCGTCGCCAAGGTCGATGACCTGTTGGGCAGTCGGGAGGACTGGCCGGCTCTGGCGCGACGCGCCCGGGACTACGTCGAACGCGAGCGGACCTGGCGGCGCAGCGTGGCGCGTTACGAGCCGGTCTACGAGCGGCTGGTGGAAGGCCGCCGACGGCGCCCCGGCTAGACCGTCTTCGACGTTTCCGGTCAGGCCTCCGGCTCGGCCCGGCGGAAGCGCGCGAGGTAGCCCGGAACGACGGACTCGACCGGGGTCGGCGTGATGCCGAGCTCGGCCAGGCCGGGCACGCCCGCGACGTTGTCGCGCTGGAGCATGCGCACCTGGTCGCGGGTCAGCGGCGGCACCGGCAGCAGCTCGAGCACGGTCGCCTGGAGCATGGCGATGCCGGTCGGCACGGGGACGAGCAAGCGCCGGCGTCCGGTCACCTGGAGGACGTAGCGAAGCAGCTCGCGGAAGGTATAGACGCGCGGCCCGGCCAGCTCGTAGGTCTTGCCCGCGCTCGCCGGATCGTCGAGGCAGCGGCGCACGGCCTCGGCCACGTCGCCGACGAAGACCGGCTGGAAGCGGGTCGCGCCCGCGATCACCGGCAACGCCGGGGAGACTCGCGCCAGCGCCGCGAACCGATTGAAGAACTGGTCCTCGGCGCCGAACACGATGCTCGGGCGCAGGATCGTCGCGCCCGGAAAGCCCGCGCGCGCCGCCTCCTCGCCCTGGGCCTTGGTCCGGCCATAGGCGGCCGGCGATGTCTTGTCCGCCCCGATCGCCGAGACGTGGACCAGGCGCTTCACGCCCGCCTGGGCCGCGGCCCGCGCGATGTTCGCCGCTCCGTCGACGTGGATCGCCTGGAACGTCCTGCCGCCGCCCTCGTAAAGAATGGCGACCAGGTTGACGATGGCGTCCGCCCCCGCCGCCGCCGCGCCGACCGCGTCGGCGTCGCGCACGTCGGCCCGCACGAGCGCGATCTGGCCGACGCCGCCCATCGGCTTCAGGAACAGCCCGGCCTCGGGATCGCGCACGGCGACACGGATGCGCCAGCCGTCGGCGGCGAGCCGACGCACCAGGTGCCGGCCGATGAAGCCGGACCCGCCGTAGATCGTCACCAACCGCGCAGGCATGGCGCCAAACACCCCACCTCAGGCCGCGCGCATCATAGCGGGGCCCCGCGAGGAGACAAGGCGCGGCCGCTTCCGGTTGACAGGCCGGCACGCGCTGCCCTAGTGACTTCCTTCCCGCGGCGCCCAGGTGGCGGAATTGGCAGACGCGCTAGGTTCAGGTCCTAGTGGCCGCAAGGTCGTGGAAGTTCGAGTCTTCTCCTGGGCACCAGCGCGCGCCGGACCGCGCCCCTTAGCGTAGGCCGATCATGCAGATCCATCTTCACCACGGTGACCTGCCGAGCGGTCTTCACCTCGGCGACGTGGTCGCCGTCGACACCGAGACGATGGGGCTCGCGCCCGTGCGTGACCGGCTGTGCCTGATCCAGCTGTCGGCGGGCGACGGCCATTGCCATCTGGTGCAGTTCGGTCCCGACGCCTACGACGCGCCGAACCTCGGCTCGATCCTGACCGACCGGCGCGTGCTCAAGATCTTCCACTTCGCGCGGTTCGACCTCGCCATGATCCGACGCTATCTCGGGTTTTCGGTCGAGCCGGTCTATTGCACCAAGGTCGCATCCAAGCTCGCGCGCACCTATACCGACCGCCACGGGCTCAAGGACCTGTGCAAGGACCTGCTCGGCGTCGATGTCTCCAAGCAGCAGCAGACCTCGGACTGGGGCAACGCGGAGCTGAAGCCCGAGCAGCTCGCCTATGCCGCGGCCGACGTGTCGCACCTGCACGCGCTGCGCGAGCGGCTCGACGAAATGCTGCTGCGCGAGGGCAGACGCGATATCGCCGATGCTTGCTTCACGTTCCTGCCCGAGCGCGCCGAGCTCGATCTGCTAGGCTTCGACGAGCCGGACGTCTTCGCCCACTGAGCACCCGGGTGAACCTCGCGTTGCGGTCCCGACGGCGCGCGTCCCATAATTCCGTTATGGATGAGCGCGAGGCTGGCCACGGGCAGCGACGGCCGGCGACGAGGTCGGCCGCGGCCTCGGTGTCCGACGCCGATCCTCCTCGTCCGACGGGTCGCATCCCGTGGCAGCCACGGCGCTGGTCGGCGACGGCGTTGCGGCGCGAGGCGAAGCGTCACGCGCGCCTGGTCGCGGCGCTGAAGATCGGCTTGCCGGTCGCGGCCGTGGCGCTCGTCGCCGTCCTGGTGAGCTGGCCCTACGTCACCAGCCGCGACGCCCCCGGCCTGAGGCTGACCTACGCCTCCGTCGACCAGTCCGCCGACGGCACCGTCGCCATGACGAACGCGCGCTACCTCGGGACCGACCGCAAAGGCCAGTCGTTCACCATCACCGCGGAGCGCGCCGAGCAGGACCCCGACCGGCTCGATCACGTCGTGCTGTCGAGCCTCGCCGCCGACATCTCGCTCGACGACGGCTCGTGGCTCTCGCTCCGCGCCCGGCGCGGCTTGTACCGCCCGGACGCCCGGACGTTGGACCTCGAGGGCGACGTGAGCCTTTACGCCGATTCGGGCTACGAGCTCAGGACGGAACGCGCGCGCATCGACCTCGGCGCGGAGATCGCCTCGGGCGATGCGCCCGTCGAAGGCCAGGGGCCGCTCGGCCATCTCGTCGCCGGCGGCTTCGAGCTCGACGTGGGCGGCGACCGGCTCAGCTTTCACGACGGGGTGACGCTGACGCTCTATCCCGCCGTCGAGGAGTGAAACATGGCGATGAACCGCGCGCGGAGCCTCCGGAATTCTATTAAGGTATTGCTCTTATTATGTTATTTTTCTCTTGGGTATTTTGGCCCGGTTCTTGCACAATCGGACCTGGGAGCCGACCACGACACGTCGCTGCCGATCGAGATCACGGCCGACAGCATGGAAGTGGAGCAGGAGCGGCAGGTGGCGACGTTCAAGGGCACCGTCGATGCGAAGCAGGGGGACCTCCACCTGCGCGCCGACGTGCTGGTCGTCCACTACCGGGACAAGGATGACGGCTCGGGCAAGACGATCTCGCTGCTCGAGGCCGAGGGCAACGTGTTCGTCTCCTCGCCGGACGAGACCGCCCAGGGCAGTCGTGGCACGTACGACGTCGGTGCGCGAACGATCAGCCTGGACGGCCCCGTGACCCTGACCCGGGGCGAGAACGTCGTCCAAGGCGAGCGGCTCGAGCTCGACCTCGCCTCGGGCGTCAGCCGCGTCCACGGCGACGGCGGTCGGGTCACGGGCGTGTTCCAGCCCGAGCCACAGGCCCAGCCGTGACCGCGGCCGCCGAGCCGTTGACCGGCGAAGCCCGCGAGGGCGGAGCCGGGCCGCGCCTGGTCGCCAACGCGAGCGGGCTCGAGGCATGCAACCTCGTCAAGTCGTTCCGCCGCCGGCCGGTCGTGCGCGACGTGAGCCTTCGTCTGCGCCGCGGCGAGGCGGTCGGCCTGCTCGGCCCCAACGGGGCCGGCAAGACCACGTGCTTCTACTTGATCACGGGCCTGGTCGCGCCCGACGCCGGCTCGATCGTGCTCGACGGTCAGGACATCACCGGGCTGCCGATGTATCGGCGGGCGCGCATGGGAATCGGCTATCTGCCCCAGGAGGCCTCGATCTTTCGCGGCCTGACCGTCGAGAACAACATCAGGGCGGTGCTCGAGATCGTCGAGCGCGAACGCGACGCGCGCGAGCACATGCTCGACAGCCTGCTCGCGGAGTTCTCCCTGACGCACCTGAGGCGCACGCCGGCGCTCGCGTTGTCGGGCGGCGAACGGCGCCGGGTCGAGATCGCGCGCGCGCTGGCCTCGCAGCCCTCGTTCATGCTGCTCGACGAACCGCTGGCCGGCATCGACCCCATCGCGGTCGGCGAGATCCGCGGGCTCGTGGCGCACCTCAAGGACCGCGGGCTCGGCGTCCTGATCACCGACCACAACGTGCGCGAAACCCTCGATCTGATCGACCGGGCCTACATCATCCACGACGGCCGGGTCCTGAAAGAGGGCGATCCCGGGGAAATCGTCGCCGACGAGGGTGTCCGCCGGGTTTACTTGGGCGAAAGGTTCCGCCTCTAGGCTCCGCGACCATGGCCGTATCAACCCGCCTCGATCTGCGCCAGAGCCAGACTCTGGTCATGACTCCGCAGCTGCAGCAGGCGATCAAGTTGCTGCAGCTGTCGAACATCGAGCTGGGCGAGTTCGTCGACCAGGAGCTCGAGCGCAACCCGTTGCTCGAGCGCGCCGAGGCCGACGACGCGGCCCCGGCCGAATCCCCTGCCGCGGCCGAGCGGGCCAACGGCGAGGAGCGGCTGCTCGATGCGGTCGGTCCCCGCGGCGACGCCGAGGCGCCGCTCGACGTCAGCAGCCAGGATCAATACGGCGCCGACGAGGCCGGGCCGGGCAGCGCGCCCGCCGACGCGAACGGCTACGACGGGGGCGTGTCCCCGTGGGGCAAGGGCGGCGGCGACTTCGACGACGAGGCGAGCGTCGAGCGCACCGTCGCCGGCCCGGTGACGCTGCGCGACCACCTGAGCGAGCAGATCCAGGTCGATATCGACGACGCGCGCGAGCGCCTGATCGGCGTCTACCTGATCGACATGGTCGACGAGGCGGGCTATCTGCGCGCCGACCTCGAGTCCGTCGCCGAGTCGCTCGGCTGCGCCGTCGCCGACGTCGAGGCGGTGCTCGCCAAGCTGCAGCGGCTCGACCCGCCGGGCGTCTTCGCCCGCGACCTGAAGGAATGCCTGGCGCTCCAGCTCGCCGACCGCAACCGGCTCGACCCGGCGATGGTGGCGCTGCTCGACAACCTCGACCTGGTCGCGCGGCGCGACAACAACCTGCTGCTGAGGCGCTGCCAGGTCGGCGCCGACGACCTGGCCGCCATGCTGGCCGAGCTGCGCTCGCTCAACCCCAAGCCCGGGCTGGCCTTCGACGCCGAGCTGCCGCAGCCCGTGGTGCCCGACGTCTTCGTTCGCCAGCACTCCGATGGCGGCTGGCTGGTCGAGCTGAACAGCGAGACCCTGCCGCGGCTCCTGGTCAACGAGCGCTATCACGCCCGCGTGTCGCCGACGCTGCGCAACCGGGTCGACAAGGACTACCTGGCCGAGCGGCTGTCGTCGGCCAACTGGCTCGTCAAGTCGCTCGACCAGCGAGCGCGCACGATCCTGCGCGTGTCGCGCGAGATCGTGCGCCAGCAGGACGCGTTCCTGATCCACGGCGTGCGGCAGCTGCGTCCGCTCGTGCTGCGCGACATCGCCGAGGCCGTCCTGATGCACGAGAGCACGATCAGCCGGGTGACGACCAACAAGTACATGGCGACGCCGCGCGGCATCTTCGAGCTCAAGTACTTCTTCACCTCGGCGATCGCGGCGACCGATGGCACCGAGTCCGTGTCGGCCGAGGCGGTGCGCCACCGCATCCGTCAACTCGTCGACGCCGAGGATACGGAGGACGTGCTGTCCGACGACCGCCTGGTCGAGGTGCTGCGCGACGAAGGGGTCGACATCGCCCGGCGGACGGTCGCGAAGTACCGGGACGCCCTGCGGATTCCATCGTCGGTGCAGCGCCGCCGCGACAAGAAGCTGTTCGCCACGGCGTGACGGCGGTGCCGGGCTCGTCCCACGGCTGTCCGGTTGGGGCGAGCGGCGCTGTTCGGAGTTTGGCGCCGTACCGGGCTCGGTCGCCGCGCGGACGTCGGCG
>JBBDQV010000207.1:0-15363 GCA_040905845.1 Alphaproteobacteria bacterium
CCCCCCCCCCCCCCCCCCCCCCCCCCCCCCCCCCCCCCCCCCCCCCCCCCTGGGTGGGGGCGGTTCCAGATGATCGGGAACCGGTCTAGGCTGCGGGCCATGACCAGCGCCGGATCGCCGATGGCCTCGAGCTGGCCCAACCTCGCGACCATGTTCTTCGAGCAGGCGGCACGGCTGGGCGACGCTCCCTGGCTCTGGGCCAAGCGGGACGGCGTCTATCGCGCCCTGACGTGGCGTGGCGCGGCCGAGCGCGTCGGCCGGCTGGCGCGCGGGCTGCGCGCCATCGGCGTAGGCCCTGGCGACCGGGTCGCCCTGGTCTCGGAGAACCGGCCGGAATGGGCGCTCGCGGACCTCGCGATCATGGCCGCCGGGGGCATCACCGTGCCGGCGTACACGACCAACACGATCGCCGACCACCGTCACCTGCTCGGCGACAGCGGCGCCCGCGTCGCCATCGTCTCGACCGCGAAGCTCGCCGAGCGCGTGTTCGCGGCGGCGGCGGATACCTCGTCGGTCGAGGTCCTGGTCCGGATCGAGGCGTCCGGGCCCGTGCCCGAGGGCCGCCGGCTGGTCACGTGGGACGGGCTGGCCGAGCTGGGCTCGCGCGCCGATGGCGATCCCCTGGCCTGGGCGCGGTCCTTGAGGCGCGACGACCTCGCCTGCCTGATCTACACCTCGGGCACCGGCGGCGCGCCCAAGGGCGTGATGCTGAGCCACGGCGCGGTGCTGCACAACCTGGCGGGCGCGCGCGCCCTGTTCCGCACCATCGGGCTCGAGGACGAAGTGTTCCTGTCGTTCCTGCCGCTCAGCCATGCCTACGAGCACACGGCGGGATTGATGTTCCCCTGCTCGATCGGCGCCCAGATCTACTTCGCGGAGAGCGCTGGCGAGCTGTCGCGCAACTTCCTCGAGGCGCGGCCGACCGTGGTGACGTGCGTCCCGCGACTTTACGAAATCCTGCGCGAACGCATCCTCCAACAAGTCCACAAGGCGAGCGGCGTCAAGCGCGGGCTGTTCGAGAGCGCGCTCGCGATCGGGCGGCGGCGTCACGCCGCGCCCGGGCGGCTCGGCCTCGTGGATCGGCTGGTCGACCCCGTGCTCGATCGGCTGGTCCGCGCCAAGGTGCGCGCGCGCTTCGGCGGCCGGCTCAAGGCGTTCGTCTCGGGCGGCGCGCCGCTCAACCCCGAGGTCGGGCTGTTCTTCCTGGCGCTCGGCGTGCGCGTGCTGCAGGGCTATGGCCAGACCGAGGCGGCACCGGTGATCAGCGTCAACCTGCCCGAGCGCAACAAGATCGAGACGGTGGGGCCGCCGCTCGACGGCGTCGAGGTCAAGATCGCCGACGACGGCGAGATCCTGGTGCGGGGCGAATTGGTCATGAAGGGGTACTGGCGCAACGCCGAGGCGACGCGCCAGACCCTGGTCGACGGTTGGCTGCACACCGGCGATCTCGGACACCTGGACGCCGACGGTCATCTCGTCATCACCGATCGCAAGAAGGACATCATCGTCAACTCGGGCGGCGACAACGTGGCGCCACAGCGCGTCGAGGGCGTGCTCGCGCTCGAGCCCGAGATCGCCCAGGCGATGGTGTTCGGCGACCGCCGCCCCCACCTGGTCGCCTTGCTCGTCCCCGAGGCCGAGGCGCTGAAGACCAGTGGGATCGACGCGCGAGACGCCGAGTCGGTGCGCCGCGCGCTCGGCGCCGCGGTCGAGCGCGCCAACGCCAAGCTCTCGGTGGTCGAGAAGGTCAAGCGCTTCGCCGTCGCGGACGAGACTTTCTCGGTCGACAACGGCCTGATGACCGCGACCCTCAAGGTCCGCCGCCACGCGGTGCTGGCACGCTACCGCGAGCGGATCGAGGGGTTGTACGCATAGGCCCATGGGGGACGGGCTCGGCACGTTGGGCGTCGGCTGGCTGCTGTCCGCGGCCGCGTTCGCGCTCGCGATGTCGGCGACACCGGGGCCCAACAACGCCATGGTCGCCGCCTCGGGCGCGACCTACGGGTTCGCGCGCACGGTGCCCCACATCCTCGGCATCTCGGTCGGCTTCCCGGCCATGCTGATCGCGGTGGCGCTTGGCGCCGGTGCTGTGCTGACGCGATACCCGGTCGTTCACGACGTCATGCGCTGGCTCGGCGCGGCCTACCTGGTTTGGCTCGCCTGGCGCATCGCGACCGCGCGGCCCGCCGCCGAGTCGACCGACCGGCCGCGCCATCGCGATCGACCCCTCGGCTTCATGGAAGCGGCGCTCTTCCAGTGGGTCAACCCCAAGGCGTGGGTCATCGCGCTGGCCGGAATCGCGACCTACACGGGCTCCGGCGAAACCGCCTTCGGCCGCGCGCTTGTCCTCGCCGTCGTGTTCTTCGTGACCTGCGTGCCCTCGACCGCGCTTTGGACCGGAGTCGGCGTCGGCGCGGCGAGGTTGCTGCGCACCGAGCGCGGCCTCAGGGCGTTCAACCTGGCGCTGGCCGCCCTGCTGGTCGCCTCGCTCGCCACGCTCTTCGAGTAGCCTCGTCAGACTCCGTGGTAGTCACGGAACCACGCGACGAAGCGCGGCAGGCCTTCGTCGATCCGGGTCGCCGGCTGGAAACCCAGATCGACCTGCGACTCGGTGATATCGGCGTAGGTCTCGTACACGTCGCCCGGCTGCATCGGCGCCAGCTCGACGATCGCCTTGCGCCCGCAAGCCCGCTCCAGCACGGCCACGAACCGGCGCAGCTCCTCGGTCCGGTGGTTGCCGAGGTTGTAGAGTCTGTGTGGCGGGGTTCCGCCCGCGTCGGCGGGGGCGTGGTCGAGCGCCGCGAGCGTGCCGGCCGTGATGTCGTCGATGTAGGTGAAGTCGCGCTTGAGGTCGCCGCCGTTGAATAGCGTGATCGGCTCGCCCGCGAAGATCGCCTTGGTGAAGATGTAAGCCGCCATGTCGGGTCGGCCCCACGGCCCGTAGACCGTGAAGAAGCGCAGCCCCGTCATCGGCATGCGGTAGAGATGGCTGTAGCTCTCGGCGATCAGCTCGCACGCGCGCTTGGTCGCGGCGTAGAGCGAGACGGGCCGATCGACCGGATCGGTCACCGCGAACGGCTGCTTGGTGTTGGCGCCGTAAACCGAGCTCGAGCTCGCGTAGACGAAATGGGCCAGATTGTCACATCGGCGGGCGAGCTCGATCATCGCGATCTGGCCCATGACGTTGGCCTCGCCATAGGCGAACGGGTTGATCAGCGAGTAGCGGACGCCGGCCTGCGCCGCCAGATGGACGATGCCGCGCACCTCGGGGCTCGCCAGCCCCTCGACCTGATCCCAGCGGGCGACATCGAGCTTGCGGAACGTGAAGTTGCGGTGCGCCGTCAACCGGGCAAGCCGTGCCTCCTTGAGCCGCACGTCGTAGTAGTCGCTGAGGTTGTCGACCCCGACGACTCGCTCGTTGCGCGCGAGCAGCCGCTCTGCGACATGGGAGCCGATGAAGCCCGCGGCACCCGTCACGATGACCGTCATGCTGGAAGTCGCCCCGCCCGTCGTCGATGCCGAAGTCTAGCTTTGCCCCTGCGCCGCGCGGGCCAGCCTTGTTGTCGCCGTCCCGTTCTGGTACAGAGGTCCCGATCTCTCATCTTGAAGCAACGCGATTAACGCAACCTTCGACGCACCTATGACATGGAGCGACCGGCATGGCCAAGACGATCCTTATCGTTGATGACGATCCGGTGCAGCGTCGGTTGCACGGCGAGATCGTCACCAGGGCCGGGTTCCGGGCGATCCAGGCGGACGGGCCGAAATCGGCGCTCAAGATGATCGAGCAAGGTTCGGAGGGCGACTTCGACCTGATGCTGCTCGACCTTCAGATGCCCGAGATCGACGGGCTCGGCGTGCTCGAGCGGGTCAGGCCGCAGCGCCCCAACCTGCCGGTCATCGTGATCACCGCTCATGCCGGCATCGAGCACGTCGTCAAGGCCATGCGCGCCGGGGCGATCGATTTCGTGGTCAAGCCCGTGTCGCACGAGCGCCTCCAGGTTTCGATCGAGAACGCGCTTCAGATCAAGTCGCTCGCGGGCGAGGTCACGCGCCTGCAGCGGCGCGCCACCGGCAGCATAGAGGCGACCGATATCGTCGGTTCGAGCGCGGCGCTCAAGAAGGCCCTGAACCTCGCCGAGCGCGCGGCGCAGTCGTCGATCCCGGTCCTGATCGAGGGCGAGAGCGGCGTCGGCAAGGAGCTGATCGCGCGCTACATTCGTAGCCGCGGCGAGCGTGCCCAGACGCCCTTCATCGCGGTCAACTGCGGCGCGATCCCCGAGAACCTGGTCGAGAGCATCCTGTTCGGCCACGAGAAAGGCTCGTTCACGGGCGCCTCCGGCCGCCACATGGGCAAGTTCCAGGAGGCCGACGGCGGCACGCTCTTCCTCGACGAGATCGCCGAGCTGAGGCCGGATCTTCAGGTCAAGCTGCTGCGCGTGGTCCAGGAGGGCGAGGTCGACCCGGTCGGTAGCAAGCAGACGATCAAGGTCGACGTCCGCATCGTATCGGCGACCAACCGCGACCTCGCCAAGCTGGTCGGCGAGGGTTTGTTCCGCGAGGACCTCTATTACCGGATCAACGTCTTTCCGGTCATGGTTCCGCCCCTGCGCGAGCGGCCGGAGGACATCGCCGAGCTGGCCGAGCACTTCGCGCACCGCTTCGCCACGGCCGAGGGCCTGCGCGTCCGGGGCCTGGCGCCCGAGACCGTCGACATGCTCAAGGCGTACCACTGGCCGGGCAACGTCCGGCAGCTCGAGAACGCGGTGTTTCGCGCCGTCGTGCTGACCGACGAGGAGGTGCTGCGGCCCCACGATTTCCCCCAGATCGCGCAATGGGTCGGCGTCGAGCTCGACGTCGCCCCATCGCCCGCCGAGGCGCGGCTCGAGAAGCCCGCACCGGAGGCCGGACCGGTCGCGCCCGCCGACACGGTTCGCCTGCTCGACGCGACGGGTGACGTGCGCCCGCTCGGCGACGTCGAGGCGGAGGTCATCCGCTTCGCCCTCGAGCATTACAAGAACCAGATGTCGAAGGTCGCGCGCCGGCTCGGCATCGGCCGCTCGACGCTCTACCGCAAGGTCCGCGAACTCGGCATCGAGCCCGCCGAGGCGGAGGCCTAGCCCTCGAGCACGACGGCGCGCTCGACGTCCCAATCGAGCCAGACGGCGTCGCCCTCGGCGAGCCGCTCGGCCGGGGCGACGGCGATGAGGGTGGCGCCGGCCGCGGCCTCGACCAGCAGGCAGCGGCGGCCGCCAAGGAACGCCTGGCCGCGCACGAAGGCGGGCTCGGCCGTGGAGCGATCGGACGGACTCCGGGTCAGGCGTATCGCGTCGGGCGGAATGCCGACCGTGACCGCGTTCGATCGGCCCGGCCAGCCACGCACCTGTCGCCGGCCCAATCCGGCGATCACCAGGGACGCGCCGCCGCCCTCGAGCCTCGCCTCGAGTAGGTTCATGCGGCCGACTAGGCGCGCCGCGGCGCGCGTCGCCGGCCGGTCGCCGAGCGCGTCGGGCGTGCCGACCTCGGCGATCGACCCCGCTTCGATCACCGCGATGCGGTCGGCCAGCATGACGGCCTCGTCCGGGTCGTCGGTGGCGAGCACGACGGTCAGGCCGGTCGAGCGCTGGACCTCGGCGATCGTGCGCTGCAAGGCGGCGCGCGGGCGGTCGTCGAGCCCCGCGGTGGGCGCGTCGAGCAGGAGGATGCGCGGACGCCGGGCCAGGCTGCGGGCGAAGGCGAGGCGCCGGCGCAGGGGTTCATCGAGCGTCTCGGGCTTGGCGTTCGCGCGGCCCGCGAGCCCAGTCAACACCATGAGCCCGTCGACCATCTCGCGCGTCTCGGGCGGCATGCGGCGGCCGCGATGCAGCCCGTAGGCCACGTTTTCGGCCGCCGTCAGATGCGGGAACAGCGCCTGGGACTGGAACATCAGGCTGACCGGGCGGACCCCGGCGCCGCGCCCCTGCGCGCCCTGGCCGAACAACAGCATGTCCCCCGAGGTCGGCGCGTCGAGCCCGGCGATCAGGCGCAACAGCGTCGTCTTGCCGGCGCCGCCGCCGCCGAGCACGGCGAAGAACTCGGACTCGGCGACATCGAAGCTGACGTCTTCGAGGGCCGCGATCCCTCCGGGGAACCGCTTGGCGACGTGGCGCAGGCTGAGCGCGGCGGTCATGGCGGGCCACTTCGACACCGCGAGCGACGCGCCGTCCGCGCTTCGAGACGCGCCCCGCGTGGGGCGCTCCTCAGCGCGAACGGCTTTCCCACCACCGTTCGCCCCGAGGAGCGTGCGAAGCACGCGTCTCGAAGGGCGGGGACTGCACCGATCCGACCTCCTGGTTTCGAATCTACCCCTTCCAGATCTTCTCGCGCGCCAAGTCGTCCTGGGTCGCCTTGATGCTGTCACGCATCACGCCGACGAAGGTGTCGACTTGCTCGCGCGTCCAGACGAGCGTCGGCGAGATGATGTTGAGGTGCCCGAGCGGACGGACGAACGCGCCGCGCTCCTGGGCGTGGCGCGCGATGCGGCCGCCCACGTCGGCCTCGGCCGGCAGCAGCTCCTTGGTCTTCTTGTTGGCGACGCTCTCGACGCACATCATGAAGCACTTGCCGCGCACGTCGCCGACCAGCGGCAGGTCCAGGAGCGTGCCGAGCTGCTGCTCGAGGTACGGCCCCACCTTGCGCACGTGGCCGGGGATGTCCTCGCGCTCCATGATCTCGATGTTCTTGAGCCCGGCGGCGCACACCACCGGATGGCCGGAGTAGGTGTAGCCGATGGTGAACAGCGCGCCCTTGGCCTGGGGCTTCTTGATCACGTCGTAGATCGCGTCCGAGATCAGCGTCGCGCCGAGCGGCAAATAGCCGGACGAGATGCCCTTGGCGCTGGTGATGATGTCGGGCGTCAACTCGAACACCGGCTCGGAGGCGAAGAAATGCCCGAGTCGGCCGAACCCGGTGACGACCTCGTCGGAGATGGTGAGGACGCCGTACTTGTGGCACACCTCATTGATGCGCTTGTGGTAGCCCTTGGGCGGCACGATGACTCCTCCGGCGCCCATGATCGGCTCGGCGATGAACGCCGCGACGTTGTCGGGCGCGAGCGCGAGGATCTTGTCCTCGAGCTCCTTGACCAGGTGGTCGCAGAATTGCTCCGGGGTCATGCCGTCGGGGCGGCGGTAGACGTAGGGGCAGCTCACGTAGCGCACGACGCTCTCGGCCGTGTCGAAGCCCATCTTGTCGAAGTCGATCCCGGTCAGCGCGGCCGCCAGGTACGTCATGCCGTGGTAGGCGCCGACCCGGCTGATCACCAGCTTCTTCTTCGGCTTGCCGAGCTGGTTGAAGTAGTAGTGGACGATGCGGATGGCGGTGTCGTTCGCGACCGAGCCGCTGTTGGAGTAGAAGACGTGGTTGATGTGCTTCGGCGTGAGCTCGGCGAGCTTGTCGGCGAGCAAGGCCGCCGGCGGGGTGGTCAGGTGCCCGAACGGCGAGAAGTAGGCGAGCCGCTTGACCTGCTCGGCGATCGCCTCGGCCATCTCGGCGCGGCCGTAGCCGATGTTGACGCACCACAGCCCGCCGATGCCGTCCAGGTACTTGTTGCCGTTGGAGTCGAAGACATAGGCGCCCTCGCCCTGGGCGATGACGTCGCTACCCTGGTCGTGGAAGGTCGCGAAGTTGGTCCACGGGTGAATGAAGTGGTCCTTGTCCTTCTGCCAGATCTCCTTGGTGTCGTAGGCGACGTTCGAGCGCGCCATGTTGGGTCCCCTCTTGCGAGGCGGCGCGGCACGCAAGCGGTGCCGGCCGCGGTTCCGATCAACGATAAGGACGGCAGTTTGGCCGGTCGCAATGTATACGGCAAGGGCCTCGTCGTCGGGGCATCCGCCGTCGGAGGCTACGCGTTGTCGCGCAGGCGCTCGAGGCCGGCCACGTCGGCGTCGATGCGGGCGATCTCGTGGTCGAGCCACGCGGCGAACGTGGGCGATGCGTCGGCTTCGCGGGCGCGCAGGCGTTCAAGGCGCGCGCGCTCGCTCCTGCGGGCGTCCGCCAGGGCGTCGAGCTGCTCGCGCCGGTCCGCGGGCGCGAGCAGGTGCAGGTAGCGCAGTTTGAGCGCGACCACGAGCGTCGAGAAATCGGACGACGGCGCGCGGACCTGGGCCTTCAACAGCTCCTCGAGCTGGGCGCGGCCCGCTGCGGTGATCGTGACGAGCGCCGCGCCGGGCTCGCCGGCCTCGTCCTCGATCGCGATCAGCCCCTCGAAGCGCAAGAGCTCGATCGATGACGACATGACGTCGAGCGTCGGGCCCCAGAACGTGGTGGTGAACTGGCGCACCGCGGCCGCGAGCTCGGCGTAGCGGGCCGGTCCCCGGCTCGCGAGCTGGCCAAGCGCGGCCAGCCGGATGCCTTCCTTGGGCAGGAGTGACCTGTCGCGGTACATGGAGGGTGCCCCGCCGATCGCCACGAAACTTCACTTAGTGCGAGCCGTCGGCGCTGTCCAGGACAAGCCCCGTGCCGGCCTTCAAGGGCGGACGCCGCGCAGTTTCTCGGAGCGCCGGCGCAACAGCTCGACCGTGGTCAGCAGCACGACCGACAGGCAGATCAGGATCGTCGCCGCGGCGGTAATGGTCGGGCTGATCTGGTCGCGGATGCCGCTGAACATCTGACGCGGCAGCGTGCGCGTCTCGGGGCTCGCGATGAACAGGACGACGATCAGCTCGTCCCACGAGGTGATGAACGCGAACAGCGCGCCCGAGATCACGCCGGGCAGGATCAGCGGCAGGATGACCCGGAAGAAGACGGTGTGGGGACGCCCGCCCAGCCCCGCCGCGGCCCGCGTCAGCGTGTGGTCGAAGCCCATCAGCGTCGCCGTCACCGTGATGACGACGAACGGCGTGGCGAGCGCCGTGTGCGCCAGGATGATGCCGGGGATCGTGCTGATCAGCCCGAGCGTGTTGTAGAAGAAGTACATGCCGAGCGCGCTGATCACCACGGGCACGATGATCGGCGAGATCAGCAGGCTCATCACCAGCGCGCGGCCCGGGAAGCCGGCGCGGCTGAGGCCCAGCGCCGCGAGCGTGCCGAGCGTGGTCGCGAACACCGTCGTCGAGGAGGCGATGATGGCGCTGTTCTTGATCGCGGTGAGCCAGCGCTCGGAGCCGAAGAAGTCCTCGTACCAGCGCAAGCTGAGCCCCGGCATCGGGAAGGTGAAGAACGCCTCGGAGTTGAACGACAGCGGGATGACGATCAGGACCGGGACGACGAGGAAGACGAAGACGACGACGCAGATGACGCGGAACGCGACGTACCAGGCGCGCTCGATCGGGGTGGCGTAGGCGGGCAGCGCCATGGCGGCTAGGTCAGGCGCATGCGGTCGATGCCGACCAGCCGGTTGTAAACAAAGTAGAGGACGAGGGTGGCGACGAGCAGGATGGTGCCGAGCGCCGAGCCCATGCCCCAGTTCACGGTCGAGTTCGTGAACAGCGCGATGTAGGTCGAGATGAGCTGGTCGGTCGGCCCGCCGACCAGGGCCGGCGTGATGTAGTAGCCGAGGCAGAGGATGAAGGTCAGCAGGCAGCCAGCCGCGACACCGGGCAGCGTCTGCGGGAAGTAGACCCGGACGAAGGCATAGAACGAATTGGCGCCGAGCGAGCGCGCCGCGCGCATGTGGCTCGGGCTGATCGTCTTCATCACGCTGTAGATCGGCAAGACCGTGAACGGCAGCTGGATGTGGGTCATTGCCGCGATCGTGCCGAAACGCGTGAAGATGAGCTGGACGCGTTCGTTCACGAGACCGCTCGCCATCAGGAGATCGTTGATCGGGCCCTGGGTCTGGAGCAGCACCACCCAGGCCGTCGTGCGCACCAGGAGCGAGGTCCAGAACGGCAGCAGCACCAGGATCAGCAGCAGGTTGGCGACGCGCGGCGGCTGGGTCGCCATCATGTAGGCGATGGGATAGCCGAGCACCAGCGTCAGGAACGTCACCAGCAGGCTGATGTGCAGCGTGCGCAGGAAGACGTCCTTGTAGACGGCTTCATTCTCGGGAACCGGCACGACGTTGTCGTCGGAATCGTACTTCAAGTCCATCGAGGTGACGAAGAAGTACGGCGTATAGGGTTGCGCGGCCCGCTTGACGACGGCCCACACGTCGCGCTCGCCCCACAAGGTGGCCTGCTCGATCAGCGCCTCCTTGTAAGGCCCCATCTCCATCTTGCTGGCGATCTTGGCGGACTTGACGATGTCGCTGCGCATGCCCGACAGCTCGTAGTTGAGCCGGCGGCCGATCAGCGCGGCCTTCTTCACCTTCTGGGCCGCCGCGAGGTCGGTGACCAGGGCGGCGAACGTCGCTTCGTCGGGAATGCCCTGGCCGTCCCAACGCGCCAGCGCTTCGGCCGTCCCCGGCATCAGGCGCTTGATGTCCGGATCGTAGATCGACTGGAACAGCATGACCCCGATCGGGATCACGAACGAGACCAGGATGAACGCGAACAGCGGCACGACCAGGCCGATGGCCTTGAGCTTGCGGGCGCGCTCGGCGCGCCTGAGCTGCGCCTTCAGACTAGCGCCGCCCGCGATCAGGCCTACAGTCGGTGCCGTCGTGCTGACCATGGAGTCGACCGGGTTGCAGCCGAGCCCGCGCCAGGGAGGATTGTCGCTCCCTGGCGCCTTGGCTCGCTAGGCTACTGGGCCAGCCAAGCGTTCATGCGCTCGGTCAGGGCCTCGCCGTTGTCGGCCCAGAACTGGGCGTCCTGGGTGAACGCGGTGGCCATGTTCTCGGGCGCCGTCGGCAGGTCCTTGAGCACGTCCTGGGGGATGTGCGGGATCGCGTCGGCGTGGCTCGGGCCGTAGGCGATGAACTGCGACTGCCGGGCCATGTTCACCGGATCGCTCGCGTAGGCCAGGAACTTGTACGCGAGGTCGAGCTTCGGCGTGCCCTTGACGACGGTCCAGTAGTCGAAGTCGAGCGCCTGGTGGTCCCACACGAGGACGAACTTCCGGCCTTCGTTCTTGACCGCGTTGTAGAGGCGGCCGTTCCAGGCGCTGGTCATGACGACCTCGCCGTTGGCCAGGATCTCGGGCGCCTGGGCGCCGGCTTCCCACCACACCACCTGGTCCTTGATCGTGTCGAGCTTGGCGAAGGCGCGGTCGACGCCCTCGGGCGTGCGCAGCACGTCGTAGACGTCCGCTTGCGCGACGCCGTCGGCGACCAGCGCCCACTCGAGGCTGACGAACGGGCGCTTGTAGAGCCCGCGCTTGCCGGGGAACTTCTCGAGGTCGAAGAAGTCGGCGATCGTGGTCGGCACCTGGCCGTTCCAGGCGGCGGGCAGGTTGCCGGCGTCGTAGCCGTAGACCGTCGAGTAGACGATCGTCGCCACGGCGCAGTCGAGCGCGCCGCCAACGACGAACTTCTCGCGCGGCTGCGCGAGCATGGCGTAGTCGATTTCCTCGAGCCAGCCCTGGTCGCAACCGGCGATGCCCTCGGCCGAGCCGGTATCGATGACGTCCCAGGTGACGTTGCCGGACTCGGACATCGCCCGGACCTGGGCGACGTCGCCGTTCCACTCGGCCTCGATGATCTTGATGCCCGTCTCGGCCATGAACGGCTCATAATAGGCCTTGCGCTGGCTTTCGGAGTAGGCGCCGCCCCACGAGACGACGGTCAAGGTGTCCTCGGCCTTGACGCCGGTCGCCGCGAGGACGCCCGCGACGGCGAGTGCGCCGAGGACGGTCGAACGCTGCTTCACGCGTGTCATGGTTGTTGCCTCCTTGGTCATGCGAGGGACTGGTCGGTCGCTCAGCCTCTCCGGACCGCTCGAGCACCAGCCGACAATGTTACCGCCGAAGGACGAGGGAGAGGGACAATGTCCCTCTCCCCCTTCGAACGGCCGGCTATTGGGCCAGCCAGGCGTTGAAGCGCTCCTGCAGCGCCTCGCTGTTGTCGGCCCAGAACGTCGGGTCGACGGTGAACGCCGTCGTCATGTTGCCGGGGAACGTCGGCAGATCCTTGAGCACGTCCTCGGGGATGAGCGGGATCGCGTCGGCGTGGCTCGGGCCGTAGGCGATGAACTGCGACTGCCGCGCCATGTTCACCGGATCGCTCGCGTAGGCGAGGAAGGCGTAGGCCGCGTCGAGCTTCGGCGTGTTCTTCATGATCGCCCAGAAGTCGAAATCGACCGCCTGGTGATCCCAGATGATGACGAACTGCTTACCCTCGTTCTTGACCGCGCCATAGAGCCGGCCGTTCCACGCCTGGACCATGACGACCTCGCCGTTGGCGAGCAGCTCGGGCGCCTGCGCGCCGGCTTCCCACCACGCGGAGTCGGCCTTGATCGCGTCGAGCTTGGCGAACGCGCGATCGACGCCCTCGGGCGTGCGCAGGACGTCGTAGACGTCCTCCTTGGCCACGCCGTCGGCGATCAGCGCCCACTCCAGGTTGACGAACGGCTTCTTGTAAAGACCGCGCTTGCCGGGGAACGTCGCCAGGTCGAAGAAGTCGGCGACGGTGGTCGGAACCTTACCGTTCCACTCCGCCGGCGGGTTGCCCGCGTCATAGCCGTAGATCGTCGAGTAGACGATCGTCGCCACGCCGCAGTCGTTGGCGCCGCCGACCACGAACTTGTCGCGCGGCTGGCCGATCTTGTCGTAGTCGAGCTCCTCGAGGAAGGCCTGGTCGCAGCCGGCCATGCTGGTGGAGGCGTCGACGTCGATGACGTCCCACGTGACGTTGCCGCTCTCGACCATGGCGCGCATCTGGGCGATGTCGCCGGTGTACTCGGCCTCGACGATCTTGATGCCCGTCGCGGCCATGTATGGCTCGTAGTAGGCCTTGCGCTGGCTTTCCGAGTAGGCGCCGCCCCACGAGACGATCGTCACCGTGTCCTGGGCCGCCGCCGGCAGGGCCGCCGACAGGGCCAACGCCGCGGCGCCGGCGAGAATACCGACGCGGAAGCTGCTAGCTGGTTTCTTCATGGTGTTTGTCTTCACTCCCTCGACTCCCTGATGTGCCGGCCATAGCGACCGGCGGCTCACTCAACCGTGGGCGCATCCACTTGCCCCGGCTTGCTCGTCAAAGCGCATCGAACATTCGATCGTCCTCGGCTCGTCGTCTCTCCTGCGACGGCGGGCCCGCCGCCATCATGGTTCGGGGCCTATTGCCGCTTCGCGCGATCGCAGCCCCGGTGACAGCGATTGGCCAATCAAATAGAGCGAACGGACCGTGTTGTCCAGGTCGCTTGGCACACCACCTCACCCGTTCTAGGGGCGAATCCCGCGCAACCGTTCGCTGCGGCGACGGAGCAGCTCCGTGACGATCATGAGGATGATCGAGAGCGTAATGAGCAACGTCGCGACCGAGAGGATGGTCGGGTTGATCAGCTCGCGGACGCCGCTCCACATGCGCCGCGGCAAGGTGTGTTCACCCGTGCCGGTCAGGAACAAGGCGACCACGACCTCGTCCCACGAAGTGACGAAGGCGAACAGCGCGCCCGAGATCACGCCGGGCAGGATGAGCGGCAGCGTGACGCGGAAGAAGACCTTCGCGGGGTTCGCGCCAAGCGACGATCCGGCGCGCACCAGGTTGTGGTCGAAGCCGACGAGGGTGGCGGTGACCGTGATGACGACGAACGGCACGCCGAGCGTGGTGTGGGCGAGGATCAGGGGCACCAGTCCCCACTCGGGCCCGGCGATCCCGACGCGCGCGAAGAAGTAGAACAGCCCGACCGCGACGATCACGATCGGGACGACGAGCGGCGAGATCAGGATCGCCAGCACCAAGGTCTGCAACGGAAATCGCGCGCGGTTCATGCCCAGCGCGGCGAGGGTGCCGAGCACGGTGGCGAGGAAGGTCGCCGAGATCGCGGTGATCGTGCTGTTCTTGAGCGCGAGCTGCCATTGCAGCCCGTTGAAGAACTCGGCGTACCACTTCAGCGACAGCCCCGGCATGGGGAAGCTGAAGAAGGATTCGGAGTTGAATGACAGCGGGATGACGATCAGGATCGGCGCCAAGAGAAACACGAAGATCGCGGCGCAGATCACGCGGAACGCGTAGTACCAGACGCGCTGAGCCGGCGTGGCGTAGGCCGGCGCGGCCATGGTCAGCCCAGTCTCATCTTGTCGACCCCGACCAGCCGGTGGTAGAGGCCGAACATCACCATCACGAGGACCAGGAGCACGACGCTGAGCGCGGCCGCGAGGCCCCAATTGAGCGTCTGGTTCGTGAAGAAGGCGATGAAGTAACTCAGCATCTGGTCCTTCGGGCCGCCGACCAGCGCGGGCGTGATGTAGTAACCGAGCGACAGGATGAAGACGAGCAGGCAGCCGGCGCCGATACCGGGCACGGACTGGGGAAAGTAGACCCTGAGGAAGGCGACGAGCGGCGGCGCGCCCAGGGAGGCGGCCGCCCGCGTCTGCTGCGGGTCGATGCCCTTCATGACGCTATAGACCGGCAGCACCATGAACGGCAGCAGGATGTGCGTCATCGCGATGTAGACACCGGTCCGGTTGTGGACCAGGGTTAGAGGCTCGGTCCACAGGCCGAGGAAACGGCCGAGATCGTTCACCACCCCATGGTCCTGCAGGACGATCGTCCACGCCGTCGTGCGCACCAAGAGCGAGGTCCAGAACGGTAGCAGGACCAGGATCATCAAGAGATTCGCGATACGTGTCGGCAGTGTGGCCAGCAGGTAGGCGAGCGGATAGCCGAGCGCGAGGCACGTGAGGGTCACGACCAGGCTAATCCAAAACGTCCGGATCAGGATGTCGACGAAGATGGACTCCTCCGCGTCCGCCGGCTGGATCGAGCCGAACACGTCGATCTTCCGGTCCATGGCGGCGAGCAGATAGAACCACGTGTAGGGTGCCGCCGCCTTCTTGATCGCGCGCCAGTACTGGATGTCGCCCCAGCGCGGGTCGATCGCGATCAGCATGTCGAGCAGCGCGTCCGGCGCGACCTCCGCGCTCGGCCTGGCCTCGCGGCCCGTCTTGATCATCAGCGAACGGAACCCCGAGAGATCGTAATTCAGCCGCTTGCCCGCCTTGGCGACGGTTTTCGCTTCATGGGCTTCGCGCACCTCGTCGACGAACACGGCCACGAGCTCCGGTCCGGGTAGCGTTTCGGCATCCCAATCCTGGATCGCGGCCGCGGTGCGCGGCAGGGCCTCGGCGACTTCCGGATTGTCCACGCTGAGCGTGAGCAGCATGCCGATCGGCACGACGAAGATCACGACGAGGTAGAGCAGAAGCGGCGCGACGAGCAGGAACGCCCGCACCCTGCGCATGCGATCGGCGCGGCGCAGCTGGAGCTTGAGCGGGACGCCGCCGACGGCGAGGGGGGCCGTGGAGGCCGCGACGGTCATGTATCTCTAGGACGGGGGTGGGGGG
>JBBDQV010000208.1:0-13427 GCA_040905845.1 Alphaproteobacteria bacterium
CCGCAGGCACGCGTCGCGAACCGCGTGGCAGGCGCGAACCGGACAGCCGTGGGCGGGGCCGTGGCGCGGCCTTGCCGGGCGGCGCGCGTCGGTTTATACGAAGCGCGCCGTCGCCGATCGCCCGGCGCCCGAACGCCGCGCGCGAGGGGTCCGGTCGAGTCAGCGATCGATCTCAGACATCGGATGCCCGGCACCGTATGAACGTGTCCATCACAGGCAAGCAGATCGCCGTCGGCGAAGCCCTGCGCAAACACGTGAACGACAGGCTCGAGGATGGGGTCAGCAAGTACTTCACGGACCCCATGGAGGCACACGTCACGTTCAGTCACGAGGGGCCGTTCTACCGCACGCACGTCTCCGTCCACGTCGGGCGCGGCATGCTGATGGAAAGTCGGGGCGAGGCGACCGACATCTACGAGAGCTTCAATCGAGCCGCCGAGCACGCCGAGAAGCGGCTGCGGCGGCAGAAGCGCAAGGTCCGCAACAAGCACGGTTGATCGGGTGGCGCCGCCGGCCCCCCTTGGGGCCCGCCGCCACCCTGGCAGGTGATCATGGACATCCAGGACATCCTCACGCTCAAGGGCGTCGTTCCGCGCCTCGTCGCGACGAGCAAGAAGCACGCGATCGAGCAGGTGGCGCGCGCCGCGGCCGAGGTCAGCGGGCTCGATTCCCGCTTCGTCTTCGAGGTGCTGCTCGAGCGCGAGCGGCTCGGCTCGACCGGTGTCGGCCACGGCATCGCCATTCCGCACGGCAAGTTCGCGGGGCTCGACCGCATCCACGCCGTGTTCGCGAGGCTCGATCAGCCGGTCGACTTCGACGCCACCGACGGCGCGCCGGTCGATCTGATGTTCGTCCTGCTGGCGCCCGAATCAGCCGGCGCCGATCACCTCAAGGCGCTTAGCCGTGTCTCGCGGCTGCTGCGCGACCGCACGGTGTGCGATCGGCTGCGCGGCGCGACGACGCGCGAGGAGATCCACGGCGTCCTCACGCACGGTCACGCCCAGGCGGCGTAGTGTCAGCGGCGAGGCCGGCGCCAGAGCGCCAGGTTCACGGCACCTGCGTCGCGCTCGGGCGAACCGGCGTGCTGATCCGTGGGCCGTCCGGCTCCGGCAAGTCCGATCTGGCGCTGCGCCTGATCGATGAGGGCGCGGTCCTGGTCGCCGACGATCGGGTCGTGCTGCGACGCGACGCCGGGCGCGTCACCGCGCGCGCCCCCGAGACGCTGGCGGGGCTCTTGGAGGTCCGGGGCCTCGGCATCGTCCGCCTCGCCCACCGCCGGCGCGCCGCCCTGGGGTTGGTCGTCGACCTCGCCGCCGCCGGGATCGAGCGGCTGCCCCGGGCCGCGACCTGCTCGCTGCTCGGCCTCGCCCTGCCCCGGATTCGGCTCGACGCGCGCCAAGCGTCCGCGCCGGCGAAGCTGCGGCTTGCGCTTTCGGCGCGACGCGCCGAAATATAGGCGGGCATGGTCGTCACCCTCAAGGAACAGGCCGCCGGTTCGGGGGCCTCCGACGCAGCGAGCGAGGTCGCGCTCACGCGGCTCGTGCTCGTCACCGGCATGTCGGGCGCCGGACGGACCTCGGCGCTCAAGGCGCTCGAGGATGCCGGTTACGAGGCGGTCGACAACCTGCCGCTTTCGCTGCTCGACGCGGTCGTCTCCTCCGAGGGCCTGCGCGGGCGGGGCCTCGCCATCGACGTCGACATCCGCAGCCGCGGCTTCAGCACGTCCGACCTGGTTGGCGCCATCGACGCGTTGTTCGCCCGCCCCGACGTCCAGGGCCGGCTCCTGTTCATCGATTGCGACGACGAGGTACTGAGCCGCCGGTTCACCGAGACGCGGCGACGCCATCCGCTGGCCAAGGACCGGCCGGTGGCGGACGGCATTCGCCACGAGCGGCGCTTGATCGCGGGCGTCCGGTCGCGGGCCGACCTGGTCATCGACACGACGGCGCTGTCGGTCGCCGACCTGAGGCGGCTGGTCACCGGCCACTTCCCGCTCGGGCGCGCGGGCCTCGCCGTGTTCGTCGTCTCCTTCGGCTTCCGCCTGGGCGTGCCGCGCGAGGCGGACCTCGTGTTCGACGTGCGGTTCCTCGCCAATCCGCACTACGTCGACGAGTTGCGCCCGCTGACCGGCCGGGACGCGCCGGTCGCCCTGTACGTCGCGGCCGATCCGGCGTTCGACGCCTTCCTCGGCGGGCTCGAGCGCCTGCTCGTGCCGCTGCTGCCGCTCTACGAGCGCGAAGGCAAGTTCTACCTCACCGTCGCCCTCGGCTGCACCGGCGGCCGGCACCGCTCGGTCTTCGTCGCCGAGCGCCTCGGCGCGATCCTGGCGCGCGAGGGCCACAGGGTCCAGGTGACGCATCGCGATCTCGCCGGCGTCGACCCGGTGCCGGGCGAGCGCGCGACGAGCGAGCCATGCCCATGATCGGCCTCGTCCTCGTCACCCACGGACGCCTGGCGGAGGCGTTCATCGCCGCCACCGAACACGTCGTCGGCGCGCAGAGCGCCATGCGCGCCGTCTGCATCGGTCCCGACGACGACATGGAGCAGCGCCGGCGCGACATCCTCGCGGCCATCGCCGAGGTCGATTCGGGAAGCGGCGTGATTCTGCTGACCGACATGTTCGGCGGCACGCCTTCCAACCTCGCGATCTCGGTCATGGACAAGGCGAGGATCGAGGTCATCGCGGGGACGAACCTGCCGATGCTGATCAAGCTCGCCACGGTTCGCCAGAGCGGCTCGCTCGAGGACGCGGTCGTTTGCGCTCAGGAAGCCGGGCGCAAGTACATCAACGTCGCGAGCGAGCTCTTGAGCGCCGGCCCGGAATGAACGCGGGGCCGCCCGGAGGCGCCGCGTCGGCGCGCCGGACGGTGGTGGTCGCCAACGAGCGCGGCCTGCACGCGCGCGCGGCGGCCAAGTTCGTCGAGCTGGCCAGTCGGTTCCGGGCCGAGGTCGTGGTCGAGAGGGACGGGGTGGAGGTGTCGGGGCTGTCGATCATGGGGCTGATGATGTTCGCCGCGGGCCCGGGCAGCGAGCTCGTGATCCGCGCCGCGGGGCCGGACGCGCGCGCGGCCGTCCTGGCGCTGGCCGCCCTGGTCGAGGCGGGTTTCCATGAATCGTAAGAGCGAAGGCGCGCGCCCCGCGCGGCGGAAGGCCGGCCTCGTCATCGAGGGCCTGGGCGTTTCGCAAGGCATCGCCATCGGCCCCGCCCACGTCGTCGAGAGCGGCGCCGTCGATGTGCCCAAGTACGCGATCGAGCCCGACGCCGTCGACGCCGAGCGCGCGCGCTTCGCCGCGGCCGTGGCGAAGAGCCAGAGCCAGGTGCGCAAGCTGCGGGTCAAGGCCAAGGGGCTGCCCGCGAGCGCGGCGGAGGAGCTCGGCTATCTGCTCGACGCCCACGAGCTGATGCTGTCCGGCTCGCGCCTGGTGCGCGGGGTCGACCGTCGCATCGCCGAGAACCACGTCAACGCCGAGGCGGCCGTCAGCGATGAGCTCCAGGTCATCACCCAGGCCTTCGCCGCGCTCGACGACACCTACATGGCGGCGCGCGTGCAGGACGTGCGCGACGTCGGCTCCCGCCTGCTGCGCAACCTGACGAAGAAGGCTCCCTATCTGGCGTTCTCCAACCTGCCGCCGGGCACCATCATCATCGCCGAGGAGCTGACGCCGGCCGACACCGCGCTCATGGATCCCCAGCGCATCGCCGGCTTCGTCACCGCGCTCGGCGGCGCCGAGGACCACACGGCGATCATGGCGCGCTCGCTCGGCCTGCCGGCGGTGACCGGCGTGCCGGGTCTCGGCGCCCGCGTCGCGCCGGGCACGATGGTCGTCGTCGACGGCGGCGCCGGGCGGGTCGTCGTCGAGCCGTCGGCCAAGACGCTCGCGCTCTATCGCGACAAGCGCGCCGCGCTCAGCCGCAAGGCGCGCCAGCGGGCCAGGCTGCGCCACGTCCCGGCGATCACGCGCGACGGCGTGCGGATCGGGCTCCAGGCCAACCTCGAGCTGCCGGCGGAGATCGAGGCCGCCCGGCAGGCGGGGTCCGAGGGCATCGGGCTGCTGCGCACCGAGTTCCAGTTCATGAACCGCGCCGATCTGCCCGGCGAGGACGAGCAGTACCGCCAGCTCAGGATGATCGTCGAAGGGATGGAGGGCAACCCGGTCACGATCCGCACGATCGACGTCGGCAACGACAAGATCGCGGCGCTGCCCGGCGCCGAGCTGCCGCCCAGCCCCAACCCCGCGCTCGGCATGCGCGCCATCCGGCTGTCGCTGCGCTTCCGCGACCTGCTCGAGGCCCAGCTCGCGGCGATCCTGCGGGCGAGCGCGCACGGGCCGGTGCGCATTTTGCTGCCGATGATCTCGAACCCTTCGGAGGTGACCGAGGTGCGCAGGGCGCTCGAGCGCGTCGCGCGCCGGCTCGCGCGCAAGCGCGTCGCCATGGCCGCCGAGCCGCCGCCGCTCGGCGCGATGATCGAGATCCCCGGCGCCGCGCTGTCGGCCGACAGCCTCGCCCGCGTGTGCGACTTCTTCTCGATCGGCACCAACGACCTGACGATGTACACGCTGGCGATCGATCGCGGCGACGAACAGGTCGCGCACCTCTACAACCCGCTGCACCCGAGCGTGCTCAGGCTCATGCAGTTCACCACCGCGGCGGCGCTGCGCGCGCGCATTCCCGTCGCGGTGTGCGGCGAGATCGCCGGCGACGAGCGCTTCACCGCGCTGCTGCTCGGCCTCGGCCTCCGCGAGCTTTCGATGGCGCCCTCGAACCTGCCCAAGGTGAAGCAGCGCATCCGCGCGCTCAATCTCGCCGAGGCGACGCGGCGCGCGTTCACCATCATGGAGCAGATCGACAGCGCGATGATCGCCGTGCTGCTCGACGACTTCAACGCGCTGGCGTGAAACCTTTCCGCTCGTGCCGTGACCCTACGAGACGCCCCCGTGCCGAGCCTTGTCGAAGCACGAAGGACGGTACACCGCCTCTCCCTTCGACACCCCCCGTCGAAGAGCCCGAGGGGTCAGGATGAGGCGCCACGAGAGGCGGACCATATGTGCGCCGGTATCGGTCCTTCCCGCACGGTCCCGAGAGGACGGCCGACACGATCACGATTGCCGATGGCCATGGTCCGTCGAGCCTCACGTCTCTGTCTTTGAGCCGAGGTGCCTGGCGAACTCCAGCAGCTGGGCAAGGCCCTTTGCCGTCTCGCCCACCTGTTCGGCGGTCGGTGGCTCCGTGTCTGGTTGGCCGGCCTGTGGGTAGCGGCCCAGCATGCCCCAACTCGTGAAGATCCGGCAAAACGCGATGCGATCGGCGATGCCTTCCGTGGAGGCGATGACCTCGTCGGCGATGGCGTCCAGGTTGTGGGTCTTGCGAACTGGCCGCGCCGCACGAATCAGCAAGCCCTTGAGGATCTTCTCGGCGGCCTGTTGACAATGATACGCGGCGATTCCGATCAGAGGTGGCTTGCCATCCATACAGAAGCGCGCGGCGAGAACGTCGGTCTCGGCGACCTGGAACCAGCGCAACGCGAGCCGCCATTGCGCCTCCCAGTCAGGCGGTTTCATAGACGACGATGCCTTCCGCATCGGCTGTGTGGGGCAGCGATCCGATGATGCGCCGCTCATCCTGATACGTCGAATCGCGGCACATCAGGATGTCGACGGAATCGTGGAAGTCCCGCCGCGCCTCGTAAGCGGCTCTCCAGTTGAACTTTTCCGGCGGTGCGTCATCGTCGAGCACGACCAAGAGGTCGATGTCGCTGTCGGGCCCCGCCTCGCCGCGCGCGCGCGAGCCGAACAGGATAACGCGCCGCGGTCGAAAGTACGCAACTACGGAGCGGAGAAGCTGTTCGGGAACTTGAACATGAGTCATCGGTTATCGTTGCCCAATGCGGGGAGTGCCGCAAGGACCGTTCAATCATTGGGATAGGAAGGACACGCCACAAGGTCTGTCACCTGCCGCTCACAATGGCGCTCCTCAAGGCGAGGGGGTGTGGGCGAAGCGGCGTTGGCCGCATCCCGTCGAGGTTCAGGGGCGGATCGAGGCGCACGAGCACGGCGTGCCCATGCGCGGTCCCTGTCATGGCCCGGCTCCGCGACCGTTTGGACGGAATATTGACAGACGACGAGCGGCGACGGTACCGACAGCTTTTCGCCGCCGAACTGTACAAGGCCGCGGCCCCATCCGTCTCAAGGGTGTCGCGCCGAGTCGCGGAGTTTGCCTCGCCGTCACCGATCTGATAAGCGCAGCCGCCGAACCCGAGGTTTTGGAGGCGCGCGGGGACAAGGTCATGAGCAAAGCCGAGGACTACAAGGTCGCCGACATCAAGCTCGCCGAGTGGGGGCGACGCGAGATCGCGATCGCCGAGACCGAGATGCCGGGCCTGATGACGCTGCGCGCCGAGCTGGGGGGCAACAGGCCCTTGAGGGGCGCGCGCATCGGCGGCTGCCTGCACATGACGATCCAGACCGCCGTGCTGATCGAGACCCTGCAGGCGCTCGGCGCCGAGGTGCGCTGGTCGAGCTGCAACATCTTCTCGACCCAGGACCACGCCGCCGCCGCCATCGCGGCGACGGGCGTCCCCGTGTTCGCCTGGAAGGGCGAAAGCCAGGAGGACTACTGGTGGTGCGTCGACAGGACGATCTTCGGCCCCGACGGCTGGCGGCCGAACATGCTGCTCGACGACGGCGGCGACCTGACCAAGGTCGTGCACGACAAGCATCCGGACGTGCTGAAGGGCCTGCGCGGCCTCTCGGAGGAGACGACGACGGGGGTCGCCCGGCTCTACCAGATGGAACGCGCGGGCACGCTCGGCTGCCCGGCGTTCAACGTCAACGACTCGGTCACCAAGTCGAAGTTCGACAACATCTACGGCTGCCGCGAGAGCCTGGTCGACGGCATCCGGCGCGGCACCGATGTCATGATGGCCGGCAAGGTCGCGGTCGTGTGCGGCTACGGCCAGGTCGGCAAGGGTTCGGCGCAGTCGCTCAGGGGCGCGGGCGCGCGGGTCATGGTCACCGAGATCGACCCGATCTGCGCGCTCCAGGCGGCCATGGACGGCTACCAAGTCGTCACCATGGACGATGCCGCCGGCGCCGCCGACATCTTCGTGACCGCGACCGGCAACACCGACGTCATCACCGTCGAGCACATGCGGCGCATGAAGGACCGCGCGATCGTCTGCAACATCGGCCACTTCGACAACGAGATCCAGGTCGAGGGCTTGCGCAATTACCGCTGGCACAACGTCAAGCCCCAGGTCGACGAGATCGAGTTCCCCGACGGCAAGCGGATCATCCTGCTGGCCGAAGGGCGCCTCGTGAACCTCGGCAACGCGACCGGGCATCCGAGCTTCGTCATGAGCGCCTCGTTCACCAACCAGGTGCTCGCCCAGGTCGAGCTGTGGACGAGCCCGGGCAAGTACAAGAACAAGGTCCACGTGCTGCCGAAGAGCCTGGACGAACGCGTGGCGCTGCTCCACCTCGACAAGGTCGGCGCCAAGCTAACCCGGCTCACGGCGCGGCAGGCCGAATACCTCGGAATTCCGGACACCGGCCCCTTCAAGTCCGGCGAGTACCGCTACTAGTGCACGTTCCGATCCGATGGAATCAATGACGCGCACGACGCCGTCCGTGGTTCGAGACGGCGCTTCGCGCCTCCTCACCACGAACGGCTTTTCCTGGGCCGTTCGTCCTGAGGAGGGCCGCAGGCCCGTCTCGAAGGGCGAATGGGGCGCGATCCCATCTGAACGGAAAGTGCCCTAGGCCGGACGGCGCCGGGACGTCCGTGGCCGCGCCGGGGCTGTTGCGGCACCGCAACCTGCGGCTGTTCCTCGCCAGCCAGCTCTCGACCAACCTCGCGGGCCAGATCGTCACGGTCGCGGTCGGCTGGCAGATCTACGACCTGACCCGCGATCCGCTCGACCTCGGCATCGCCGGCCTGGTCGAGTTCCTGCCCTCGCTCCTGCTCGTCCTGCTGACCGGCCAGGTCGCCGATCGCTTCGACCGGCGTTCGGTGGTGATCGCGTGCGTGATCGCCGAGGTCCTCGCCGTCGGCGTGCTGCTCGGCTACGCGGGAACGGGAGGACGCGCGGTCTGGCCGATCTTCGCCGTCCTCGCCGTGCTCGGCATCGCGCGCGCGTTCTGGTCCCCGGCCGAGCGCGCGCTGCTGCCCAACCTGGTGCCGCGGAACATCCTGAGCCCGGCGATCGCGCTCAACACCTCGACCTGGCAGGCCGCGACGATCGTCGGGCCGGCCATGGGCGGGCTGCTCTATGGGCTGGGGGCGGAGGCGGTCTACGGCGCCGCCGCCGCGCTGCTGGTCGCCGGCATCGTCGCGACCGCCATGATCGACCGGCCGCCCCGGGTCGTCGGGCGCGAACCGTCGGACTGGCAGAACCTCATCGCCGGCTTCCGCTTCGTGTGGCGCGAGCGGGTCGTGCTCGGCGCCATCTCGCTCGACCTGTTCGCCGTGCTGCTCGGCGGCGCGTCCGCTCTCCTGCCCGTGTTCGCGCGCGACATCCTCGAGGTCGGTCCCTGGGGCCTCGGGCTGTTGCGCGCGGCGCCGGGGGTCGGCGCGGTGCTCACCGCGCTCTACCTGGCCCGGCGTCCCTTGGTCGACCGCGAAGGCGCGATCATGTTCGTCTGCGTCGCCGGGTTCGGGCTCGCGGCCTCGGTGTTCGGGCTTTCCGTGACGCCCTGGCTCTCGATCCTGGCCCTCGCCGTCATGGGCGCGGCCGACATGGTCAGCGTCACCGTGCGTGAGACGCTGATCCAGCTGTGGACCCCGGACCGGCTGCGCGGGCGCGTCAACGCGGTCAACATGGTGTTCGTCGGCGCGTCGAACCAGTTCGGCGAGTTCCGCGCCGGCGTCATGGCGGCGCTGATCGGCGCGATCGCGGCGGTCGTCGTCGGGGGCGCGGGAACCGTCCTGGTCGCGGGCCTGTGGGCGGTCGTTTTTCCGGAGCTTCGGCGCGTGCGGCGGCTGATGGAATGGCCTGCCGCGGGCGAAACGGGCCCGCCCCGGCCGTGACGAGAGTTACCTAACGCCTTGGTAAATGCTTTCTTGACTTTTGTTCGCTTTAGATTCCAGTTGTGAACGCCGTGTCCAAGTTCGCCCAGCACCGTGCCGGGTCGACCGTGCTGTCTGCGGTCGGTGCCGTGGCCGGCGCCGCGTGGCCCGCGCCGGCCTTCGCGGCCGTCGGCGATGCCGGGGCCGCGTGGCCGATCGCCGCCGCCGCCTGGGGCCTCGCGATCCTGCTCGGCTACCTGTTGCTGCGCGCCGCGCGCCGTCTGCGCGCGCTCGGTCCCGTCGCCGACGCGGCGCCCGACGGCTATTGGCGTTGGGGCGCGGACCCCGCCGATCAAGGCGCGCCGTCCCCCAGGCTCGTCGCGGCCTTCGGGCTCGCCGATGCGAGCGGGGCGCACTTCGAGCACGTGCTCGAGGCGCTGGCCGAGCCCGACCGAGCCCGGCTCGCCGACGCGGTGCGCGCCCTGCGCTCGGAGCGCACGGGATTCGCGCTCGAGCTGGCGCCGGCGGGGGCGGACGATCGGTCGATCATGGCGCGCGGCGCGCCGCGCGCGGGCGGCGGCGCCGTGCTATGGCTCATCGATGCGCGCGCCATCGCCGCGCCGCGCGCGGCGTTGCGGGCCGAGCGCGACGGCCTCAGCGAAACCCTCGAATCGCTCGCCTTCCCGGTCTGGCGCCGGCGCGACGACCTCACGATCGCCTGGTGCAACCGTGCCTATGCCGAGGCGGTCGAGGCGCCCGACGCGGCCAGCGCGGCGCGACGGGGCGCCGAGCTCGTCAAGGAAGCCGCCGGCCGGCCGCTCGCCGAGCAGGCTTTGGCGACGGGCGAGCGCGCGAGCGGCGATGCCTCGGTCGTGTTCGGCGGCCAGCGCCGAACGGTCAACCTCGTCGAGACGCCGCTCGCCGACGGCTCGGGCACCGTCGGCTCGGCCCAGGACGTGACCGAGGCCGAGCGCGCGCGCCGCGACCTCGAACGCCACCTCCTCGCCCACAGGGAGGTCATGGCCAACCTGAAGACGCCGATCGCCGTGCTCGACCACGACAAGCGCCTCGAGTTCTTCAACGAGTCGTTCGCCGCGACGTGGCGGCTCGATCCGTCGTGGCTCGGCAGCGAGCCCACGTACGGCGAGATCCTCGACGCCATGCGCGAGCGTCGGCTGCTGCCCGAGATGGCGGACTTCCGGGCCTACAAGCGCGAGCTACTGGAGTCCTTCGAGACCGCGACCGAGACCGTCGAGGACGTGCTTTACCGCCCGGACGGCTCGACCATCCGCATCGCGATGACACCCCATCCGCTGGGCGGCATGGTGTTCACTTACGAGGACGTGACCGACCGGCTGGCGCTCGAACGCTCGCTCAACACCCAGATCGCCGTGCAACGGGCCACCCTCGACAACCTGTTCGAGGCGGTCGCCGTGTTCGGCAGCGACGGCCGGCTCAAGCTGTCCAATCCCGGCTTCGCGCGGCTGTGGCGGCTCGACGAGGCGGCGCTCGGCGTCGACACGCACATCGCCGACGTCCTGGAATGGACCAAGGTCCTGCACGACTACGGTCCGGACTGGGAGGCATACAAGGCCAACGTGATCGGCCAGATCAGCGAGCGCAGCCCCGTCTCGACCCGGCTCGACCGGCGCGACGGCACCGTGCTCGAGGTCGCCAGCGTGCCGCTGCCCGACGGCGCGACGCTGATGACCTACCTGGACGTGACCGACGGCATCCAGAAGGAGCGCGCGTTGACCGAGCGCACCGAGGCGCTCGAGACGGCGGACCGGCTCAAGTCCGAGTTCATCGCCAACATCTCCTACGAGCTCCGCACGCCGCTCAACACCATCGCCGGGTTCGCCGAGATCCTGGCCAACCAGTACTTCGGCGCGCTGACCGAGCGTCAGGCCGAGTACTGCCGGGGCATCCTCGACGCGACCCACCAGCTCACCAACACGATCAACGACATCCTCGACCTGGCCTCGATCGAGGCGGGCCAGATGACGCTCCGGCTCGAGCGCTTCGATCTGGCGCGCGCCATCGCCGGCATGCAGGGGCTGCTGCAGCGCCGCGCCGCGCTGGAACGGCTCGCGTTCACCTGCTCGTGCCCGTCCGAGGTCGGCGACATCGTCGCCGACCAGCGCCGGATCAAGCAGATCGTCTTCAACCTGATGAGCAACGCGTTCAAGTTCACCCCGCCGGGCGGGCGGGTCGCGCTCGACATCGCGCGCGAGGCGGACGATGTCGTCATCACGGTCGCCGACACCGGGGTCGGCATCCACGCCGACGAGCGCCCGCGCGTGTTCGACCGGTTCCAGCGCGGCCGGGCGGCGAGCCGGCGCCCCGGCACGGGCATCGGGTTGTCTCTGGTCAAGAGCTTCGTCGAGCTGCACGGCGGCTCGGTCACGCTCGAATCCCACCCCGACGCCGGCACCCGCATCGTCTGCCGCCTGCCCGCCGAGCCGCGCACGGTCGAGGCGCCCGAGCACCACGCGGCGTAGCCGACGGCTTGCCCGATGCTAGACTGAGTTTCGACCGAAACGACTCGACCAGGAACCTCATCTCTCCATTGTCATTCCCGGGCGCCGCAAAGCGGTGAACCGGGAATCCAGGGCGACAGCCCGGATGGTTGCCCTGGATTCCCGGCTGCGGCCTGCGGCCGCCCCGGGCATGACAACGGAGATGGATCAACGTGATCGAAATCCACCGATAGGTCACGCAGACTTGACCGCGTGATCGCCATGGACGCGGCGGTGGGGAACCCCCATCTTGTCGGCATGGCGCCGGCGATCACGCCGGCCGCGTCGTCCTGGAGGGCACCATGCTGAAGGAAGCCACATCTGGAGGCCTGTTGATCGACCCCAGCGACTTTCCGGACCCGGAGCAGGACAGCCCGCCTGGAGCGGTCGCCGAGGAGGTCGCGGTGCTCGCCGGCGGCTGCTTCTGGTGCACCGAGGCGGTGTTCAAGGCGCTCGACGGCGTATCCTCGGTCCGCTCCGGCTACGCCGGCGGCACCAAGGCGACCGCCGACTATCGCGCTGTGTGCAGCGGGACGACCGGTCACGCCGAGGCGATCGAGGTCCGGTTCGATCCGCGCCGCGCGACGTTCGGGCAGATCCTCAAGATCTTCTTCTCGGTCGCCCACGACCCGACCCAGCTTGACCGTCAGGGCAACGACCGCGGGCGCCAGTATCGCTCGGTGGTCTTCTTCGCGAACGAGTCGCAGAAGGCGGTGGCCAAGGCGTACATCGCCCAGCTCGACCGCGCCCGCGTGTTCAGTGTCCCGATCGTGACCACGCTCGAGCCGCTCGAGGCGTTCTACGAGGCCGAGGACTATCACCAGGACTTCGCCGCGCGCAACCCCTGGCAACCCTACGTGGTCCATGTGTCGAACCCGAAGCTCGAGAAACTCCGCGAGCACTTCGCGGATCGGCTCAAGCCGGGCGCGTCGTGAGCCCGGAAGGGAGGTTGCCATGAGCACAGGCACGGCCACCAAGCCGGCCCGGTCGGCCGCCGGTTTCGATCTCGCGCCGCCGAGCGCGGCGCAGCTCGATGCCCTGACCGCCGAGCTCGACCCCGAGGAGCGGCGCGTTCTGCTCGACCATGGCACCGAGCGTCCGTTCTGCGGCACGCTGCTCGACAACAAGCAGGCGGGAACGTACCTCTGCCGGGTCTGCGGGCTGCCGCTGTTCGGCTCCCAGGCGAAGTTCGAGTCGGGCACCGGCTGGCCCAGCTTCTTCGCCCCCTACGACCGGCACCACGTCGCCATGCTGCGCGATCGCACCTACGGCATGGAGCGGACCGAGATCCGCTGCGCCCGCTGCGACGGCCATCTCGGGCACGTGTTCCCGGACGGCCCGCCGCCGAGCGGCGCGCGCTACTGCCTGAACTCGGCGTCGATGACGTTCCTGCCGGCGGGCGAGACTTTGCCCGACAAGCTCGGCCGCGGCGATCCGCGCACTACCTAGGCCGGCATCAGTCTCGCCCCGGCACTCCGGTCATGGTCGAGTACTCGAAGTGGAGCGCCTCGTTCGGGTGCACCAGCGGGTAGATCGCGTGGGCGGCCAGCGCCGCCTCGGAGAAGCCCGCGAGAATCAGCTTGAGCTTGCCCGGATAGCTCACGATATCGCCGACGGCGTAGACGCCAGGAACATTGGTCGCGCAGGTCGCCGGGTTGATCGTGATCAGGTTGCGCTCGAGGTTCAGCCCCCAGCCGGCGATCGGGCCGAGCTCCATGGCCAGCCCGAAGAACGGCAGCAGCACGTCGGCCGGAAGCGTTTTCCGTTCGCCGTCGAGCGTCGCGACGACAACGCCCGTGAGCCGGGTGCCGTCGCCTTCGAGGTCGGCGAGCTGATAGGGCACCACCAGCTCGATCGCGCCGGCCTGGGCGAGCGCGTCGAGCCGGGCCGCGCGTTACGGC
>JBBDQV010000208.1:13437-15270 GCA_040905845.1 Alphaproteobacteria bacterium
GGCGCGGCGCGGAACTTTGGCCGGCGATGGACAATGCTGACCTTGGCCGCGACCTCGGCCAGGCTGAGTGCCCAGTCGACCGCCGAATCGCCGCCGCCGGCGATGACCACGCGCTTGCCCCTGAAGTCCTCGCGCCGGCGCACCAGGTACTCGACGCCCGCGCCCTCGTAGCGCTCGATGCCGGGGATGGGCGGGCGGTTGGGCCCGAACGCGCCGCACCCGGCGGCGATAACGAGCGCCTTGGCGCGGATCGCGGTGCCCTTGGCGGTGGTGACGACGAGGCCGCCGTCCGCGCCGGCGAAGCCGGTGACCTGCTCGCCCAGGTGGAACCGGGCGTGGAACGGCGCCGCCTGATCCATCAGCTTGGCGACCAGGTCGTGGGCGTCGATGCGGGCGAAACCGGGGATGTCGTAGATCGGCTTTTCGGGATAGAGCGCGGCGCACTGGCCGCCCTCCATGTCGAGCGCGTCGATGACGTGGCAGCGCATCCTGAGCATGCCCGCCTCGAAGATCGCGAACAGGCCGACCGGCCCGGCGCCGACAACGACGATGTCGGTTTCGTGAGGGGTCGAGGTCATCGCCATCCTATAGCACGGCGCCGAACCGCCTTGGCAAGACGCCGGTCCGCGACCTAGAGCGCGTTTCGGTGGCGTGGAACCGCCCCCCACCCCGCGCCGCGGGGGGCATCCCGCGGCGCGCCACCCCCCCCAGGGTCGGGGTGGGGGTGGTGCCGCCGATTCCAAGTCGGCGGAATGTGCTCTAGAACTGGGCCCATGGGCGAGGCGGCCGAGCGGTCGATCGCGCTGGGCGGCGTCGGCGCGACGCACCGGCTCGGCGCCGGGCTCGCGGCGCTGGCGCGCGCGGGCGACGTCATCCTGTTGTCGGGTCCGCTGGGCGCCGGCAAGACCGAGCTCGCGCGGGGCTTCCTGCGCGCGCTCGGGGTCGGCGAGGAGATCCCGAGCCCGACGTTCACCCTCGTCCAGATCTACGAGCTAGAATCGGCGACCGTGTGGCACGTCGATCTCTATCGCCTGGCGCGGCCCGAGGAAACCCGCGAGCTCGGTCTCGACGAGGGCTATGCCGTGGGCATCACGCTCATCGAGTGGCCGGACCGGCTGGGCGAGGCGCTGCCGGTGGACAGGCTCGATGTCGCCCTCGTCTACGGCGCCGCGCCCGAGGCGCGCATCGCTCGCATCAGCGGTCACGGAACGTGGGCGGCGCGGCTGGCCGCGCTCACCGTCGATGACTGAAAGGGACGCCCGGATCGAGGCGTTTCTCGCCGGCGCCGGCTGGCGGGAGACGCGCCGCGCGCCGCTCGCGGGCGACGCCTCGTTTCGCCGCTACGAGCGGGTCCGCCGCGGCGACCGGCGCGCCGTGCTGATGGACGCGCCGCCCGAGCACGAGGACGTGCGGCCCTTCGTCGAGATCGCGCGCTTCCTGCTGAGCCTCGGGCTCAGCGCGCCGGAGATCCTCGCCGCCGACGAGGCCGCCGGGCTGCTGCTGCTCGAGGACCTGGGCGACGACCTCTACACCCGCGTGCTGCGCGACGGCGCCGACGAGGACGCGCTTTACGCGGTCGCGGTCGACGTCCTGACCGTGCTCCACGACCGGCCATGCGCGCTCGCCGTGCCCGCCTACGACGCGGCGCATCTGCTCGCCGCGGCCGAGCTGTTCCTCGATTGGTTCCTGCCGGCCATGAGCGGGCGGCCGGCGCCGGACGACGTCCGTGCCGCCTACCACGCCGCCTGGTCCGAGGTTCTGCCGTTGGCCGCCGCGACGCCCCAGCGCCTGATCCTGCGCGACTACCACGCCGACAACCTGCTGTGGCTGCCC
>JBBDQV010000209.1:0-15266 GCA_040905845.1 Alphaproteobacteria bacterium
GCCGGCGGCACGCCGCGCGAGTTCACCACGATCACGGTGACCGACGGCATCGCCATGGGGCATCAGGGCATGAAGTCCTCGCTGGTCAGCCGCGAGATCATCGCGGACTCGGTCGAGCTGACCGTGCGCGGCCATTGCTACGACGCGCTGGTCGGGCTCGCCGGTTGCGACAAGTCGCTGCCCGGGCTGATGATGGCCATGGTGCGGCTCAACATTCCGTCGGTTTTCATGTACGGCGGCTCGATCCTGCCCGGCCGTTACAAGGGGCGGGACATCACGGTGCAGGACATGTTCGAGGCGGTCGGGCGGCACCAGGGCGGCACCCTCTCGGAGCGCGAGCTGCACGCCATGGAGGAGGTCGCGTGCCCGTCCGCCGGCAGTTGCGGCGGCCAGTTCACCGCCAACACCATGGCCTGCGTCTCGGAGGCGATCGGGCTGGCGCTGCCGTACTCCGCCGGCGCGCCGGCGCCCTACGAGTACCGCGACATCTACGCCAAGGCCTCGGGCAAGGCGGTCATGCGCCTCCTGCGCAAGGGCATCCGGCCGCGCGACATCGTGACGCGCGAGGCGCTCGAGAACGCGGCCGCCGTGGTCGCGGCCACGGGCGGCTCGACCAATGGCGCTCTCCATCTGCCGGCGATCGCCCACGAGTGCGGCATCCCGTTCGACCTGCACCAGGTGGCCAAGATCTTCAAGCGCACGCCGTACCTGGCCGATCTCAAGCCGAGCGGCCGCTTCGTCGCCAAGGACATGTTCGAGGCCGGCGGCGTCCCCGCGCTCCTCAAGGCACTCCTGGACGGCGGCTTCATCCATGGCGATGCGCTGACCGTGACCGGCAAGACCATGGCCGAGAACCTCGCGGGCGTCATCCTTGGGAAGGATCAGGAGGTGATCCGAAGCTGCGCCGATCCGCTGTCGCCGACCGGCGGCGTGGTCGGGCTCAAAGGCAGCCTGGCGCCTCAGGGTGCCATCGTGAAAGTCGCCGGCATGAAGACCTTGCGATTCTCCGGCCCGGCGCGCTGCTTCGACAGCGAGGAGGCCGCGTTCGCCGCGGTCCAGAAGCGCCGCTACAAGGCGGGCGAGGTGCTCGTCATCCGCTACGAAGGCCCGCGCGGTGGCCCCGGCATGCGCGAGATGCTGGCGACCACCGCGGCGATCTACGGCCAGGGCATGGGCGAGACGGTCGCGCTGATCACCGACGGGCGGTTCTCGGGTGCGACGCGCGGCTTCTGCGTCGGCCACGTCGGGCCCGAGGCGCAAGTTGGTGGCCCGATCGCGCTGCTCAGGGACGGTGACGTGATCACGCTCGACGCGGCCAAGGGCCGGCTCGACGTCGATGTCAGCCCGGCCGAACTCAAGCAACGCCGCAAGTCGTGGCAGCCGAGGCCGACCGACTACGCCTCGGGCACGCTCTGGAAGTACGCCCAGACCGTGGGCGACGCGCGCCACGGCGCCGTCACCCATCCCGGCGCCAAGGCCGAGACCCACGTCTACGCGGACATCTGAGGCGACGCGGGCCATGGCGCGCATCGCGGTCGGCGGATTTCAGCACGAGACCAACACGTTCGCGCCCGTGCGCGCGAGCTACGAGGATTTCGTCAAGCACGACGCCTGGCCGGGGCTCAGTCGCGGGCCGGCCCTGTTCGACGCCACCGCCGGAATCAACCTGCCGATCACCGGGTTCGTCGGGGCCGCGCGCGAGGACGGCCACGATCTCGTGCCGTTGCTGTGGTGCTCGGCCGAGCCGTGCGCCCACGTCACGCGCGACGCCTTCGAGCGCATCACGTCCATGCTGATCGACGACCTGCGTGCGCATGGCTCCGTCGACGCGGTCTACTTCGACCTGCACGGCGCCATGGTCGTCGAGCATCACGAGGACGGCGAGGGCGAAGTCTTGCGCCGCGTCCGCGCCGCCATCGGCCCGGCGATCCCGCTCGTTGCCAGCCTAGACTTCCACGCCAACGTGACAACGTCGATGGTGCGCCATGCCGACGCATTGACCATCTATCGGACCTACCCGCACCTCGACATGGAGTTCACCGGCACGCGCGCCTATCACATGCTGGCGCGCCTGCTGGCCGGCGAGCCCATGCACAAGGGGTTTCGCAAGCTGCCGTTTCTGATCCCGCTCACGTCCCAATGGACCGACGCGGAGCCGAACCGCGCGCTCTACGGCATGGTCGGCGACGCCGTCGGCGGATCGGTATCGAGCGCCGACTTCGCCGAGGGGTTTCCGCCCGCCGACATCGCCGATTGCGGCCCGGCGATCGTCGCCTACGCCGCGTCCGCCCGAGAAGCCGACGGCGTCGCGGTCGAGCTCGAGCGCGCCGTGTTGGCGGCCGAACCCCGGTTCACCAACGAGATGCTGGCGCCCGACGAGGCGGTGCGCCTCGCCATGTCGATCGACGAGGGCCGTCCCGTCGTGCTGGCCGACGCCCAGGACAATCCGGGCGCTGGCGGCACGGCCGACACCACGGGACTGCTGGCCGCGCTGGTGCGCAACGGGGCGAAGCGCGCCGCGCTCGGCATGCTCAACGACCCCGAGGTCGCGGCCATCGCCCACGAGGCCGGCGTCGGCGGCTCGTTCGAGGCCGCGCTCGGCGCCAAGTCCGGCCTGCCCGGGCACGCGCCGTTCGGCGCCCGGTTCCGCGTCGAGGCCCTGAGCGACGGGCGGTTCCTGTGCACCGGCCCGGTGTTCAGCGGGGCCACGACCAACCTGGGCCCGACGGCGCTGCTCGCCATCGAGGCGGGCGGCGCCGACGTGCGGGTTGTCGTCGGCAGCAATCGGTTCCAGTGCGTGGACAAGGCCGTCTTCACGCACATCGGTGTCGTGCCCGAGGCCATGCGCATCCTGGCGGTCAAGAGCACCGTGCACTTCCGCGCCCACTTCGATCCGATCGCCGCCCGCACCATCGTCGTCGAGGCGCCGGGCGCGCACCCGTGCCGACTGGTCGGTCTCGATTACAGGAGGCTCAGAAGCGGTGTGCGCCTGGGACCGGGCGGTCCCGCGCATGACGCCGGCGCAACGCCCTGACTCGCGCCCGAGGTTCGGGCCGAGCGCCCGCGAGCAGGGTAGAAGAGGCGTCAGGGCCCTGCTCGGCCCTGACGCGTCGATGACAGCCTAGCGCGGGTCCCGCCGTGGCCGGTCGCCCCAACCAGGGCGGTCGCCAGTTCCACCGCGGTCGCCCCAGCCTGGCCGATCGCCCCGGTCGCCAAAGCGCGGACCGTCGCGGCGGGGGCCGCCGCCCGGGCGCATGTCGCGATCGAAGCCTGGCTCGCGCGGCCGGCGCGGCGGCATCGGGGTCGCGGTGCTGGTATCGAGGTTGACGACGCGGCTGACCTGACGGCCCTTCTGGCCTTGGACGACCTCGCAGACCACGGTCGAGCCCTGGGGAACGTCCTGGATGTTGAGGCGCTTCAGCACCGAGACGTGCAGGAAGATGTCCGGCGAACCGTCGTCGGGGGTGACGAACCCGTAGCCCTTGTCGGCCCGAAACCACTTGACCTTGCCGTTGACGGTGGTGGCTTCGCCGCCGCCGTCGCCGGGCCCTTCATCGGAGTAAGCCATGTTGTGCGGAGACCTTTTGAACGTGAACAGGATCACGCCGAAGAAACGGGCACGACCTTTGCCGAGGCTGGGGCGATGCGAGACCTCGATCGTGAGCAGCCGGTACAACCCGACGCCCAATATCATGGGCACGCTCGAAATCTCCACGCAAGGGGAAATCTGCGCGCCGCCCCGCCTCAGAGCGGCGGGCGGCGGCCAGCCCAGGGGCGCGCCGCCTCGAACGCCGCCGCGGCCTGGAGGACGCGCAGATCCTCGAACCGGCGACCGACGATCTGAAGCCCGACCGGCAGCCCACCGGCCGTGTAGCCACACGGCACGGACGCGGCCGGGTTGCCGCTGAAATTGAACGGGTACGAGAACTCGGCCCACGCGATCCAGTCCCACGGGTGCTGGGGCCAGTGCTCGGGTTGCAGGCGCTCGGCCGGGAACGCGACGACCGACACGGCCGGGGTCAGCAACAGGTCCCAGTCGTCGAACAACCGGTGGACCCGTTCAATGTAGCCGAGCTTGCGCTTGCGGATGGCAAGATAGTCTTCCATCGGGCGCCCCATCCCGGCGCGAATGCAGGCGAGGAGGCCGGGGTCCATCCGGGCTTGCCACTTCGCCAGGTGCTCGGCGTAGCCTTGCAGGTGCGCGGTCCACAGGAACCGGATCAGCTCGGGCCCGTCGGAACCGAACGGCACGTCGATCCGCTCGACCGCGCAGCCGAGCCCCTCGAACGCGGCAACGGCGGACTCTACCAGCCGCGCGACCTCGGGATCGACGCGGGCGTGGCCAAGGTCGGGGCTGAACGCGACCTTTAGTCCGTGAATCCCCTCGCCGAGCCGCGCCGGGTAATCCTCGGGCGGCGCCTCGAGGCTGGTGTGGTCCCACGGGTGCGGCCCGGCCATGACGCGCAGCATCAGGGCCGCGTCGGCCACCGTGCGCGTCATCGGGCCGATGTGCGAGGCCTGGTCGTTGTTGGGCATCGGCCAGTTGGGCACCCGCCCGAACGTCGGCTTGAGTCCGAAGACGCCCGAGAAGTGCGCGGGCATGCGGATCGAGCCCGCGCCGTCGGAGCCCTGGTGCAGCGGGCCGTAGCCGGCGGCCGCGCCGGCCCCCGCCCCGGCCGAGGACGCGCCGGCGTTGAAGCCGAGCCGCCACGGGTTCGAGGTGATGCCGGTCAGCGGACTGCGGCTGACCCCGGTCCAGCCGAATTCCGAGGTTGTCGTCTTGCCGAGCGGGATGGCGCCGGCGCGCTTGAGCCGGGTGACAAAGGGCGCGTCGGTCTTCGGGACCTGGCCCTTGAAGATGTACGAGCCGCGCTCCGTTTTCACCCCGGCGGTCTGCGCCAGATCCTTGATGGTGACCGGGATGCCGTGGAGCGGCGGCAACGTCCCGCCCTTCATAACCGCGGCCTCGGCCGCGCGCGCGGCCACACGGGCGCTCTCGGCGGTCAGGGTCGCGAAGGCGTTGAGCCTGGGCTCCAGCGCTTCGATGCGCGCCAGCACCGCGTCGATGAGCTCGACGGGCGAGATCTCCTTGCGCCGGATCATCGGGGCGAGGGCGGTCGCCGGCGTGAAGCAGAGTTCGGTCGCGTCCATGTTGACTCAGCGGTCCTCGATCTCGCACCACACGGGAGCGTGGTCCGAGCAGCCCTCGAGCCCGCGTGGCGCGCGGTCGACATCGGCGGCGATCAGCCTGTCGGAGGCTTGGGGCGACAGCAGCAGGTGGTCGATGCGCCAGCCGTGGCCCTTGGTCCACGCCCCGGCGCGATAGTCCCAATAGCTGAAATGCCCGGCCTCGGGGTGCAGCGCGTGCACCGCGTCGGTCACGCCCATGTGCAGGATGGCGCGGAGCCGCGCGCGCTCGTCCGGGTGGAAGCAGACCGAGCCGTCGAGCGCTTGCGCGTCGTACACGTCGCCGTCGTTGGGCGCGACGTTGAGGTCGCCGCCGACGACCCAGGCCTCCTCGCTCGCGAGCAGCTCGCCGACGTGCGCCGCGAGGCGTTCGAGAAACCGCAGCTTGAAGGCGAAGCGATCGCTGGCGACCTCCTGGCCCTGGGGCACATAGACCGAGGCCACGCGCACGCCGGCGGTGAAGCCCTCGATGTAGCGCGCCTCCTCGTCGGCGTCGTCGCCGGGCAGCCGGCGCGCCAGCACGTCGATCGGGTGGCGCGAGAAAATCGCGACGCCGTTGTAGGTCTTCTGGCCGCGCACGAGGGCGTTGTAGCCGAGGTCCCCGATCTCGGCCGTCGGGAACGCCTCGTCGACGCATTTGATTTCTTGCAGGAGCGCCACGTCGGGCTTCGCCGCCGCGAGCCATTCGAGCACGCGCGGCAGCCGCGCGCGGATCGAGTTGACGTTCCAGGTCGCGATCTTCACCGCCGCACGCTAGCCGTGCGCGCCCACGGGCACAATGGCGGGCGTTCCGCGAGATTTCGCCGCGCAGCGCCGACTCGCAACCGGAGTCTCATCGGTTTAATGTCCTTCAAAATGGTGCGAACAAGAGAATGAGTGGAGGGGCGGCCGCGCAAGTCCGTCTCGTCACACTCGTCATATTCAGGGGGGACTTCTCATGCACGACTACATCGTGGTCGGGGCCGGCTCGGCCGGCTGCGTGGTCGCGAACAGGCTGAGCGCCAAGGGTGCCAGGGTGTTGCTCTTGGAGGCGGGGGGAGACGACGACGACGTCAACATCCGCGTCCCTGCCTTTGTCGAGAACCTCATGGATTCGCCCCACGACTGGGGCTATCGGACGGTGCCGCAGGCCGAGCTCCTGGGGCGCAAGATCTTCCTGACCCGGGGCCGGTGCCTGGGCGGCACCAGCTCGATGAACTTCATGGTCTACATGCGCGGCAATCGCGGCGACTACGACCATTGGCGCCAGCTCGGCAACCAAGGCTGGGGCTACGACGACGTGTTGCCGTATTTCGTGCGCTCCGAGACGAATGGCCGCTATCGCGACAAGTACCACGGCACAACGGGGCCGCTGAGCGTCACGGACCCCGCGGAACGCAATCGACTGACGGAGCTGTTCATGGCCTCCGCCAAGGAGGTCGGGCTCCCTTACACAGACGACGCCAACGGTGCGACGCAGGAAGGCTACGGCTACTTCCAGGCGACCAAGGGCGCGATGGGCCGCTGCAACACGGCCACGGCGTTCCTGCGTCCCGTCATGTCGCGTCAGAATCTAACGGTCGTGACGCACGCCCTGACGACCCGTTTGATCGTCGAGAAGGGGCGCGCGATCGGCGTCGAGTACCTGCACGATGGCCGCCAGGAGACGGCTCACGCGGCGAACGAAGTTGTGCTTTGCGGCGGGGCGATCAACAGCCCGCAGCTTCTGCTGCTGTCAGGCATTGGCCCGGCCGACGAGCTCAGGTCGAAGGGTATCGGGGCTATTCACGATCTGCCGGGCGTCGGCAAGAACCTGCACGATCACCTCTATGCGGGGTCTCGCTTCGAGGCCGCCGAGCCGCTTACGATCTATGGGATGTCGGACGCCGACATCACGGCCGCCGAGCGCCAGTGCCTGAAGGACGGAACCGGGCCGTTCGCGACGAACTACGTCGAGGCCGGCGCGTTCGTTCGCCTGGATTCCGCGTCCGAATATCCGGACGTGCAGATGCACTTCGCGCTGTTCTTCATGCCGAACGACTACTTCGACGGCACGCCGCCCGATCGACATGGATATCTCATCGCCATAAATGTCTGCCGGCCGCGCAGCCGGGGGGACCTGCGCCTGCATTCGAGCGATCCACTCGACCGGCCGTTGATCGATCCGCGCTACCTCAGCGATCCCGTCGATCTCGATCTCACTGTCAGGGGTCTGCAGAAGGCCATCGAGATCTGCGGCGCGCGTCCATTTTCGACGGTGGGGGGCCGGCAGGTGTTTCCCGCCCCGGAGGAGAAGTCCGACAAGGCGCTGATCAACTACATCCGCCGCACGGGCAACACCGTCTGGCACCCGGTCGGCACCTGCAAGATGGGTCACGATCCGATGGCGGTCGTCGACGACAAGCTCCGGGTCCACGGGATCGCGGGCCTGCGCGTTGCCGACGCCTCAATCATGCCGGAGATCGTCAGCAGCAACACCAACGCGCCCTGCATCATGATCGGCGAGAAGGCGTCGGACTTGGTGCTGGGGGCTTGAACCACACGATGCAGGGTCGCGGCTAGGGGCGGACGCTGGGCGCACCTAAGCCTCACTGGATTTCCCAGCGAATACGGGGAGGTACCATGGCAAGGAAGCAACCGTTCAAGAACGTCGACACAGAGTTCGCCGCCGCGTTCAACCGGGGCGACGCCGCGGGAGTCGCGGCGCTCTACACCAGGGACACGCTCTATCTGGTGCCCGACGCCCCGATGGCGAAAGGGAGGAAGGCGATGCAAGCGGCGGTCCAGGGAGGCATCGCCTCCGGCTGGCGGAACATCAAGTTCACTTCGGTTCAGGCCGGGTCGGCCGGTGATCTCGCGTACCACATCGGCAGGCTCGCCGTGGACGTGCCGACGGCCACGGGCAAGCGGCGGGAGAAGGGCAAGTTCATCGACATCTACAAGCGGCAGAAAGATGGCTCGTGGAAGATCCACGCGACCAGCTACAACAGCGACAAGCCGCCGGCGAAGTAGCGTTCGAGCCATGTCGGGGCGGCGTGTGGCCAACACGCCGCCTCGTCCTGATCGTTAGCAAAGTCGCCGTATCGGCGAAATGGTATCGGACCTGGTGCTTGCGGCGTGAACGCGGGGCGAGCCTCGCCACGCGACCCGATGCAAGCCTCGGGACATGGACGCCGGGTGGCCCGAAAACACACGTCGAACGATCTCAGCGCAACACGAATCCGTAGGGAGGCAACATGCCAAGGAAAAAGGCGTTCCGGAACACCGATGCGGCCTACGCCAAGGCGTTCAACAGCGGTGATGCCCCCGGTATCGCGGCGCTCTACACCGTCGATGCGCTCTACCTTGTTGCCGACGGACGGCCGATCAAGGGCAGGAAGGGCATCCTGGCCAACGCCAGGAAGGCGATCAAGAGCGGCTGGACGAACCTCAGGTTCAAGTCGGTCAAGGGCGGTTCGGACGGCGATCTGGCGTATCACGTCGGCAGGATTTCCCTCGATCCCCCGGTTCGTAGCGGACTGCGGGCGTGGAAGGGCAAGTACGTCGATGTTTACAGGCGTCAGAAGGATGGGTCCTGGTTGATTGCGGTGACGATTCACAACAGCGACCTGCCGCAAAAGTAGACACACGGCGCCAATCCGAGCGGGGCGGCGCGCGAAGATTACGCGTCGCCCCGTTTGGAGTACCCGCGAGTCCAACCTTGTGGGCGTAAGCGGATCGCGGGGAGGGAGTCATTGACCGTCGCGGTACCCGGAACGACCGCGCGCGTCACGGTGCTGGCCGTGTTTCTGCTGCTCGTCTGCGCGGCCGCCGTCGCGGTCATGCCGGCCTTCGCGCGCTACGGGTTCGCGGACGGCGCGAACGTGACGACGTTCATCGCCATACGCGCGACCGCGTCCCTCGCGATCCTGACCGTCTGCCTCCTGGTGACGGGCCGATCGTTCCGGGTTCCAAGGCCGCTGGTCGGCGTGGCCGCGCTCGCCAGCATCTCGGCGGCGCTGATGAACTATACGCACCTGGAATCGATCCGCTACATCGACATCGGGCTATCGATCCTCATCCTGTTCGTTCATCCCTTCGTCGTCGCGATCTACTACCACCTTGCCGGACAATCGCGATTGTCGCTGGCCCGGGCCTTCTGGTCGGTGACGGCCTTCGTGGGCCTGGGCCTCGCGCTGGCCGTGACGTTCAGCGACCTCGACCGCTACGGCCTTGCGATGGCTTTCCTGAGCGCCTTCTGCGCGACGGTCCTGGTCATCGCCATGATCAAGGTCAGCGAGCGGGCGGGTGGCTACACGACCAACTTCCACTTGGCGCTCTGGACTCTCGCCATCTTCATCGTGACACTGGCCGTGACCGGCGACGTGCGGCTTCCCCAAACGGCGATCGGCTGGGCCTCCGCCGTCGGCAATGGCACCGCGCACGTCATCGCGTTCGTGGCGTTCCTGGCGGCGGTTCGCCTCATCGGCGCGTCGCGCGCGAGCCTGTTCTCGTTCGCCGAACCGGTCGCGGCGATCCTGCTCGCGGCCTGGCTGTTCGACGAGCGCATGAGCCTCACGCAATGGTGCGGCGTGGCCCTGGTCGCGGCCGGGCTGTTCTTCATGGAGGCGAAGTTCACACCGCGACGGAAAGCCGTCCGCGTTCGGTGATCGACGCCGCGACGAAGAGGCGGCCGCCGGTCAGACCGCGAACGAGTTGCCGCAGCTGCACGAGGCGGTGGCGTTGGGGTTCTTGACCGCGAAATGGGCGCCTTCGAGGCTCTCGACCCAGTCGAGCTCGAGCCCGAAAAGCAGGGGCAGGGACATGGTGTCCACGACAACGGCCGCGCCCGCCCGCTCGATCACCATGTCGGCGGGATCGCGCTCGTGGTCGAGCTTGAAGATGTACTGGAAACCAGAGCAGCCGCCGCCCTCGACCGCGATGCGGAGCTTGGTCTCGGGGTTGCCCTCCAGGCGCACCAGATGCGCGATTCGCTTCGCCGCGCTCTCGGTGATGGCGATGGGGCCGGCGTTGGGTTCGGCGCTCATGGTCCGCGTGGCTCCTTCTCCCTAAAGAATCTAGGCCGAACGGGCGGTTTGTCAAACCGGGGCGGGTGCGGCAACGGCGGGTCGCGTTGCGCCCTGGCCGGCCGCAGGGGTAGTTTGGCCCCATGACCGAAGTCTCGTCCGCCGGCAGGGATCGTCAGGCGGCCTATGCGTGCAGTCCGGAACGGAGCCGGGGCCGCCGGCACCCGGAGCCCGCCAGCCCAACCCGCACGGTGTTCCAGCGCGATCGCGACCGCATCGTGCATTCGACCGCGTTTCGCCGGCTCAAGCACAAGACCCAGGTGTTCGTGCAGCCCGATGGCGATCATTTCCGCACCCGGCTGACCCACAGCCTCGAGGTCGCACAGATCGCGCGTTCGATCGGCCGCAACCTGGGGCTCGACGAGGATCTGGTCGAGGCGTTGGCGCTCGCCCATGACCTCGGCCATCCGCCGTTCGGCCACGCCGGAGAGGATGCCCTGGACGCCGCGATGGGGGGCTTCGATCACAACGAGCAGTCCTTCCGCGTCGTGACGATCCTGGAATCGCGCTACGCCGACTTCGATGGGCTCAACCTGACCTGGGAGACGCTCGAAGGCCTGGCCAAGCACAACGGGCCTCTGTTTGGGCCCGTGCCCGCGACGATCGCCGCGTACGACCGCGATCTGCTTCTAAACCGGTACGCAAGCGCCGAGGCACAAGCCGCTGCCTTGGCTGACGATATTGCCTACCACTGCCATGATATCGACGACGGGCTCAGGGCGAAGCTCTTCGGCATGGCCGACCTGGCCGAGGTACCCCTTGCGGGCGAGGCCCTTGCCGAGGTTTGGCGACGCTGGCCAAGGCTGGATGCTCAGCGAGCGATTCACGAAGCTGCGCGCCGAATGGTCGATGCAATGGTAAACGACGTGCTCGAGACCACCCGGCGTCGGGTTGAGCAACGCGCCATCCGACGCGACGATGACGTTCGCGCCCTGGGCGAGCCGCTGGTCACGCTGTCGCCCGAGGTCGAACTCGCGAACCGGGAGCTGAAGACGTTCCTGTACGCGCGCATGTATCGTCATCCGGGCGTCGTGGTCATGCAGGACGAGGCCAAGGTGGTTGTTCGCGACCTGTTCCAGTGGTACATGGCCGATCCCGCCTTGCTGCCAGACGACTGGCCCCTGAAGGCCCGTTCTGGCGACGATCGCGTCCGCGCGCGGGTCGTCGGCGACTACATCGCCGGCATGACCGACAACTTCGCGCACCGCGAGCATGCGCGACTTGCCGCCGGTCGGGCCGCGGCATGAATTACTTCAGGACCCTGCGCGGTGACGTGGTCGCGGCCGTCAGGGCCCTGTCCGCAGCGGGCAGGCTGCCCAATGGGCTGCCTCTGGACGCCATCGCGGTCGATGTCCCGCGCGATCCGGCCCATGGCGATGTCGCGACCAACGCCGCGCTCGTCCTGGCCAAGAGCGCCGGCAAGCCGCCGCGCGAGATCGCCAACCTGATCGCCGGCCGGCTCGGCGAAATCGACGGCGTGGCGGCGGCCGAGATCGCCGGGCCAGGATTCATCAATTTGAGGTTCTGCGATGCCTTCTGGCGCCGCCGGCTGGCCGAGCTGCTGCTGGCTGGCCCAAGCTACGGGCGTAGTGCGATAGGCGCCGGGATCCGCGCCAATGTCGAGTATGTCTCGGCCAATCCGACAGGCCCGCTCCATGTCGGTCACGCACGCGGCGCCGTGGTCGGCGATGTGCTAGCTAATATATTAGAAGCAATGAGTTATGATGTTACGAGAGAGTACTACATTAACGACGCTGGTGCCCAGGTCGACCAACTCGCTCGCGCCGTCCATTGGCGCTACAGGGAGCTACTCGGCGAGACCCTGGGTGCGATGCCCGAAGGGCTCTACCCTGGCGATTACCTGATCCCGGTCGCGGCCGCCTTGAAGGCCCGCGATGACAACCGCTGGCTCAGCCAGCCCGAGGACGTTTGGCTCGAGCCGATCCGGGGCTTCGCCATCCAGGCCATGATGGATCTGATCCGCGACGACCTGGCGCTGCTCGGCATTCGCCAGGAGGTGTTCTCGTCCGAGCACGCCGGCATTGCCCGCCACGGCGTCGAGGCGGCGCTCGCCGCGCTGACCGAGCGGGGTCTGATCTACCAGGGCATCCTCGACCCGCCCAAGGGCATGCAGCCGGACGACTGGGAGCCGCGCGAGCAGACACTGTTTCGTTCGACCGCGTTTGGCGACGACGTGGATCGCCCGCTGCGCAAGTCGGACGGCGCCTGGACCTACTTCGCCGGCGACATCGCGTATCACCACGACAAGATCAGGCGGGGGTTCACGCTGCTGATCGACGTTTGGGGTGCCGATCACGGCGGCTACGTCAAGCGCATGAAGGCCGCCGTCGAGGCGCTGTCGGACCGCAAGGCGGCGCTCGACGTCAAGATCTGCCAGCTCGTCAACCTGCTTGACCACGGTCAGCCGGTACGCATGTCCAAGCGGGCCGGCAGCTTCGTCACCCTGCGCGAGGTCGTCGAAGCGGTCGGCCGGGACGTCGTACGCTTCGTCATGCTGACCCGCCGCAACGATCAGACGCTGGAGTTCGATCTTGCGAAAGTACGTGAGCAATCGAAAGATAACCCCGTGTTCTACGTGCAATATGCCCATGCGCGCTCTTGTTCGATCCTGCGCAACGCACGCCAGCTCGGCGAGCTCGACGACGCTCCCGCGGCGCTCGCCGCCGGACCGCTCGAGCGGCTCGCCGATCCCGGCGAGATCGCCTTGATCAAGCAGCTCGCCGCCTGGCCCCGCATCCTCGAGGGCGCGGCGGAGGCCCACGAGCCGCACCGTCTGGCGTTCTACCTCTACGACCTGGCATCGTCGTTCCATGCCCACTGGACCCGAGGCAACGAAGACCCCGGGCTCCGTTTCCTCGTCGCCGAGGACGCCGAGCTCACGCGAGCGCGCCTCGCCTTGGTCGCCGCCGTGCGCCTGGTGGTGGCCAACGGGCTCGCGGTGTTCGGGGTCGAGCCGGCCGCCGAGATGCGCTGAGGACCCACGACCATGACCCAGACCGAGCCGCCGTTTCTCGTCGCCGATGCGCCGACCGACAGGCTCGAGCACGTGGCCGCGGGGCCGCGCCGAAGATCCTCGCGCGAGCGGGCCCTGTGGGTCGCGGGCATAGCCGCCGTGCTCGGTGCCGGGGTGTTGTGGGTCGCCTTGCCCGGTGAGCGTGCCGTACCCGCGCCGGACGAGGTGCCGCTGGTGAAGGCCGACCCGGAGCCGACCAAGGTGCGGCCCGAGGACCCTGGCGGCCTCGCGATTCCCGATCAGGACAAGCTGGTTTACGGGCTGATCGACCCGACCGCCCAGGACGGCGAAGTGGTCGAGCGCCTGCTGCCGCCGCCCGAGGAACCGGTCATGGTCGAACCGGCCGCGCCGGAGCCGGTCGTCGAGGAGGCCGAGGACGCGATAGCCGACGCGCTCACCGGCGCCGAATCATCGGTCGAGGCGGGCGAACCGGCGCCCGAGGCCCTGGCCGAGGTAGCGCCCGCCGCCGGCGCCGAGGACATCGTCGCCGCCATCGAGCCCGCACCGGAGGCGGGCGCGACGGGGCATGTGTGGCGGGTCCAGGTCGGCGCCGTGAAGGAACTCGCCCAGGTCGACCCCGAATGGGCGCGGCTCAAGAAGAAGCTCGGCGCGCTCATGGAGGGACTGGCGATCACGGTCGAAACCGCCGACCTCGGCAGCGAGCAGGGGCTCTACCATCGGCTTCAGGTCGGTGCCTTCGCCGAGCGCGACGGCGCCGACGGCCTGTGCAAGAAGTTCAAGGCGCTGAAGGTGGATTGCCTTGTCGTCCGGCGCTGACGGCGCGCGGCTGACGGCGGCGATCGTCGGTTGCTCCGGCTCCGTCCTGAGCGAGGCGGAGCGGCGGTTCTTCGCCCGCGTCCAGCCGGTTGGCTTCATCCTGTTCAGCCGCAACGTCCTCGATCCGGGCCAGTTGCGGCGTCTCGTGGCGTCCTTGAGAGAGAGCGTCGGCCGCGCCGACGCGCCCGTCATGATCGACCAGGAAGGGGGCCGGGTGCAGCGGCTCGGCCCGCCACGCTGGCGCAAGCTGCCGGCCGCCGCCGAGGCGGGGGCCGCGGGGCAGCGGGCGGCATGGCTCCTGGGCCGGCTGATCGCCGCCGACCTTGCGCCGCTCGGCATCGACGTCGCGTGCGCGCCCGTGCTCGACGTGCCGGTCGAGGGCGCCAACGACGTGATCGGCGACCGCGCGTTCGCGCGTGAGCCTGGGGCGGTCGCGGCGCTCGGTCGAGCGTGCGCCGAAGGGCTCGCGGCGGGTGGTGTGGCGCCGGTCATCAAGCACATCCCCGGCCACGGCCGGGCGATGTCCGATACCCACCACGCCCTGCCGCGCGTGGCGGTGAGCGAGGCCGAGCTCCAGCGCCACGACTTCGCGCCGTTCCGCGCGCTGAATGAACTGCCGTGGGCGATGACCGCGCACGTCGTCTACGAGGCAATCGACGCGGCGTGCGCCACGGTCTCACGCACGGTGATCGAGCGCGTCATCCGGGGCGAGATCGGCTTCGACGGCGTGCTGGTGACCGACGACCTGTCGATGAACGCGCTCGCCGGCACGCTGGCCGAACGCGCCGCCGCCTCGCGGCACGCCGGTTGCGACGTGGTGCTTCACTGCAACGGCAAGCTCGACGAGATGACCGTTGTCGCCGAAGCCACTGGCCGACTCGGCGAGGCTGGCGCGCGCCGCCTGATACGCGCGCTCACCGCCCGCCGCCCGCCCGAGCCGTTCGACGCGGATGCCGGGGCTGGGACGTTGCGCGAACTTCTCGGTTAGCGGGCTGTTGAAAAGCTCATGCGGAGGTGCGTCATCCTTCGACCCGCCTTCGCGAAGCCCGCTTCGGCGGGCGAAGGAAGGGACGCGTGCTTCGCGCGCTCCTCAGGAAGAGGTTAAGTCATTGAAAAGAAACAACCTCATGCTAAGGAGGGCCGAAGGCCCGTCTCGAAGCATGACACCGCCGCGCCAAGGAAACGACTCATGCGACGCGCGGACGCGCTACCCCTCTCCCGGG
>JBBDQV010000210.1:0-2487 GCA_040905845.1 Alphaproteobacteria bacterium
GCCTCCTCGCCGCCGCGGCCGAACACGAACGGATCGCCGCCCTTGAGCCGCACGACGACGCGGCCCGCCGCGCCGAGCCGGACGAGCAGCTCGTCGATCTCGGCCTGCGGACAGACGTGCCGGCCGGTCGCCTTGCCGACGTTGATGCGCGGCGTGCCGACCGGCACGAGGTCGAGGATCGCCGGCGCGACCAGCCGGTCATAGACCACGACGTTGCACTCGCCGAGCAGCCGCCGCGCCTTGACCGTCAGGAGCTCGGGATCGCCCGGCCCGGCGCCGACCAGGTAGACCTTGCCCGGCACGTCCGCCTCCAACGCTCAGTAGATGTCGTGCTGGGTGTTGTAGACGTTGAACTTGCCGGTCGGCGTCACCAGGCGCGCGTCCTTGATGACCTTGATCGGCTTCAGCGTCTTGTCGTCGACCACAACGATCGCGGATTCCTGTTCCTTGCCGTTCCACACCGAGAACCAGACCTCGGTGCCGTCCTTGTTGAACTCGGGGTGCACGACCCGGCGCTGGCCTTCGCTGATGCCCGACCACTCGCCGATCGGCAGCACCTGGTAGCCCGCGTCCAGATTGTCGAGGTCGAACACGGCGACCGAGGACGAGAGCTCCGGCTCGGGGTTGAGCGGGGTATCGACGTAGAGGTGGCGCGAGTTCGGGTGCGTCTTGATGAACAGCGAGCCGCCGCCCTGGCCCTCGAGCGTCTTGACGACCTTCCACGCGTTGTCGGGATGGCCTTCGGGGTCGGTCCCGATGATCGAGATCGTCTCGTCGCCGAGATGGCTCGTGGCCCACACCGGCCCGAACTCGGGCGAGGTGAAGTTCGCGCCGCGCCCCGGGTGCGGGCGTTCGCCCGTGTCGATGAGGGCGACCAGCTTGTCGTCCTTGGTGTCGACGACGGCCACCCTGTTGCGCGCGTTGGCGGCGACCAGGAAGTAGCGCTGGGTCGAATCGAACCCGCCGTCGTGCAGGAAGCGCTCGGCCGGAATGTCGGTCACCTTGAGGTTCTCGATGTCCTCGTAGTTGACCATCAGGATGTGGCCGGTCTCCTTGACGTTGACGATGAACTCCGGGTTGAAGTGCGAAGCGACGATCGAGGCGACGCGCGGCTCCGGATGGTACTCCTGGGTATCGACCGTCATGCCGCGGGTCGACACGATCTTGAACGGCTCGAGCGTCGCGCCGTCCATGATGACGTACTGGGGCGGCCAGTAGGACCCGGCGATGGCGTAGACGTCCTCCCAGCCCTTCATCTTGGAGGTCTCGACCGAGCGGGCCTCGAGCCCGATCTTGATCGTGGCCACCTTGTCGGGGAGCTTCATCCACAGGTCGATCAGGTCGATCCTGCCGTCGCGGCCGATGACGTAGAGGTAGCGTCCCGACGCCGAGATGCGCGAGATGTGGACGGCGTAGCCGGTCGGGATGACGGTGACGATGTCCTTGGTGCCGCCGTCGATCAGCGCGACCTCGCCGGTGTCGCGCAGCGTGACCGAGAACAGGTTCTCGATGGCGATGTCGTTCTGCTTGGCGCTCGGCCGTTGGTCGACCGGCACGAGCAGCTTCCACGACTCGCGCATCTCGGCCATGCCCCATTCGGGCGGCGCGGTCGGCTCGTTCATGAGGTAGCGCGCCATGACGTCGATCTGGGCTTCGGACAGGTCCCCCGAGGTGCCCCAGTTCGGCATGCCGGCCGGCGAGCCGTAGGTCATGAAGTCGCGCAGGTACTCGTAGCCCAGCTCGCGCGTCAGATCGGTGGTCAGCGCCTTGCCGGTCGCGCCCTTGCGCAGCACGCCGTGGCATCCGGCGCAGCGCTCGAAGTAGATCTGGTTCGCGGCGGCGAACTCCTCGTCGGTCAGGACCGGAACGCCAGGCTTGCCGCCGAGCTGCTCCATCTCCTGGGTGCCGAGCACGTCGAGCGCAGGCTCGTACTGGCCGCCGGGCGTCGTCTCGTGGCTCTTGATGTCCGGCAGCGGCGGCGTCTCCTGGGCCGCGGCCATCGTCACGCTCAAGGCCAGCACGGCGACCAAGCTCATGAGCCCGGTCATCGATCCACGGCCGCGCACCGACATGGAATCCTCCTCCTGCAAGCCATCGCGGGTCGTGCCCCTGATTAGGTGGTGCGAGGCGCCGCGACCTTGATCCAGGTCAAGACACGCGCGGGGCAGGCGCCATAAGGATGTCGCCCGCGTGGTGCGGCCCGGTGCCGCGAGGGGAGCCTTGGCGCGTGTACTTGACCTTGCCCTTGGTCGCGGCGTGACGCGCGCCGCCTTCGCCTTGGCCGTATTGCTGTTCTGCGGCGGCGCCTCGGCCGAGGTCGCGCCCGACCTGTTGCGCGCGGTGTTCCCCTCCGCCGACCGTGCCGGGCCCGTGACCGGCTCGCCGCCCGCCGCGCGCGTCACGGCGGCCGGCGCGCCGATCGGCTGGCTCCTCTACACCGACGAGGTGGTCGGCTCCGTCGGTTATGCCGGCAAGCCGATGCGCATC
>JBBDQV010000210.1:2497-9406 GCA_040905845.1 Alphaproteobacteria bacterium
TCGTCGGCCTAGCCGACGACGGGCGGATCACCGGAGCTCGCCTTGTCGCGCATCAGGAGCCGATCCTCGTCATCGGCATCACCGATGCGCGGCTCCAGGACTTTCTCGATCAGCTCGCGGGCATCGACGTGGCCACCGGCGCGGCGCTCGATACGATCGCGGCCACCGACGAAGCCATCGAAGCGGTCGCCGGCGCGACGTACTCGAGCGCCTTGATGCTCGACGCCGTGCTGAACGCGGCGCGGGCGGTGGCGCGTTCGCGCGGCATCCTCCAAGGTGCCGACGTGCTAGGTGCCCGGCTCGACCGTGATTCGTTCGCTCCAACTTCCTGGGCCGACCTGGTGGCCGAGGGCGCCGTGGCCGTCCGCGTGGTCACCAATGCCGAGGCGGACGCGGCGCTCGGCGCCGATCCCCTGTTGCCCGAGGCGTCGCCCGACGCCGCCTTCGTCACGCTCTTCGCCGCGCTCGCGACGCCGGCCCGCATCGGCCGCAACCTGCTGGGCGACCGACTTTACGGGGCGACCGTGGGACGGCTCGGCCCGGACGACCAAGCCATCCTCGTCGCGGCCTCGGGGCGCTCATCGTTCAAGGGTACGGCGTGGCGGCAAACCGGCGTCTTCGACCGCTTCCAGATCGCCCAGGGCCCCCGCACGTTCCGTTTCGCGGCGGATCAGCACACGCGCATCAAATCCCTGGTCGCCGATGGTGCGCCGGCGCCGCGCGAGATCGGGCTATTCGTCGTACCGAGAGCGACCGGCTACGACCCGCTCGCCCCGTGGCGCCTCGACCTCCTGGTCGAGCGCGACGACACCGAAGGGCGCACCCACTATGCGACGTTCGGGCTCGAATACACGCTTCCGGCGCGTCTGGTGCTCGGTGACACGGCCAAGTCCGCCCCGGCGCGCGAGCCCTTGTGGCGCACGATGTGGCGGTCCCAACCGGTCAGGATCGCGACGCTCGTGGCCGCGCTCGTCGCGCTGACGACGCTGCTGGTGCTCCAGGACGGGCTCGCGCGCCGTCGCCGGCTTTACCGCGTCGTCCGCCTCGGCTTCCTCGGCTTCACGCTCGTCTGGATCGGCTGGTACGCCGGCGCCCAGCTCTCGGTCGTCAACGTGCTCGCCTTCGCCCAGGCGCTGATGACCGGGTTCCGCTGGGACGTCTTCCTGATCGACCCTCTGATGTTCATCCTGTGGAGCTACGTCGCCGTGGCGCTCCTGTTCTGGGGGCGCGGGGTGTTCTGCGGCTGGCTGTGCCCGTTCGGCGCGCTGCAGGAGCTTCTGAACGAGGCGGCCCGCGCCTTCAAGGTCAAGCAGCTCACGATCCCGTTCACGCTTCACGAGCGGCTCTGGCCGATCAAGTACATCGTCTTCCTCGGGCTGTTCGCCGTCTCCCTCGGCTCGCTCGACATGGCGCTCGCCGGCGCCGAGGTCGAGCCGTTCAAGACCGCGGTCACGCTGCGTTTCGCCCGGGCCTGGCCGTTCCTGCTCTACGTCGGCGCCCTGCTCGTCGCCGGCCTGTTCGTCGAGCGCGCCTTCTGCCGCTACCTCTGCCCGCTCGGCGCGGCGCTGGCGATCCCCGCCAGGCTGCGCATGTTCGACTGGCTCAAGCGCAAGCGGCAGTGCGGCGTGGAATGCAACATCTGCGCGGTGCGCTGCACCGTCCAGGCGATCCATCCCGACGGCCGCATCAACCCGAACGAGTGCGTCCACTGCCTCAACTGCCAGGTGCTCTACTACGATGACCGCACCTGCCCGCCGCTGATCGAGCGGCGCAAGCGGCGCGAGGCGCGCGCGGCCCTGCGCGCCGAGCGGCGCGCACCCGAGGGGGCGGCGCCGTGACTAGACTGGACCACGTGAGCCGGCGACGCTTCCTGGCGATCGTCGGCGCCGCGGCGGGGCTCGGCGCCGCCGGATGGGTCTTCGAGCGCGACCGACGGCCGCGCCACGTCTGGCGCGGGTTCGCCCTGGGCGGCCCGGCCCGCATCGTGCTCCTGGACGGGGACTCGCGGCGCGCCCAGAGACTCGGCGCGGCGGTGGCGGGCGAAATTCGACGCCTGGAGAGGATCTTCAGCCTGCACGATCAAGGGTCCGAGATCGCCCGGCTCAACCGCGATCGACGCCTGGACGGCCCGTCGCTCGATATGGTCGCGTTGCTGTCGTCCGCCTTGCAGATCGCATCGGCGACCGGCGGCGCGTTCGACCCGACGATCCAGCCCCTTTGGCGGCTGCTCGCCCAGCATTTCGCGCGGCCGGACGCCTCGCCCGCGGGACCACCGCCGCGCGAGCGCGCCGCCGCGCTCGCCTTGGTCGGCTTCGAGGGGGTCGACGTCGGCGCGTCCCGCGTCGTGCTCGGACGGCGCGGCGCGGCGCTCACGCTCAACGGCATCGCCCAGGGCTATATCGCCGACCGCGTCGCCGGGCGCTTGCGCGACGCGGGGCTCGAAGCCGTGCTCGTCGACACCGGCGAGATCGTCGCCGGCAAGGGACCGGACGAAGGCGCCTGGAGCGTGCAGGCGGTGCGCCGGCTAACCGTCAGCGACGCGGCGGTCGCCACGTCGTCGGCCGCGGGCACGGTGTTCGAGCCCACGGGGCGGTTCCATCACCTGATCGACCCGCGCAGCGGGGCGTGCCCTGCGGCGCTCTCCGCCGTCACCGTGGTCGCGCCGACGGCGACGCGAGCCGACGCGCTGTCGACGGCGCTGGCGGCCGCGCGGGGCGACGAGATCCTGCCGCTCGCACGCCGGGCCGCCGGCACCGAGGTCCACCTCGCCTGGCCCGACGGGCGGGTCGAGAGCATCGCGACCTGAGGCGGCGCCCGCACGCCGGTGGCATGAACCATCCGTTCCTGTCGTACGGGTTTCGCCTGTCCTTGGTCGGCCCGCGCGCGGACGCGCGCTGATCAGCGGACGACGAAAACGCGGCGCTCGGCGTCGAAGCCGATGACCAGCACCTGTGCCGGCGCGAGGTCGACCGCGACGTTGGCCTCGTGGTCGAAGCCCTGCGCGCGCGCCGTGTCGCGCAGCCTGAGCGTCAGGTCGTGCGCGCCCTGGGGCACGGTCGCGCGGGCATAGAATCGCGAGGCGCCGTCCCCCGCGAACCCGGTGGGCGGGCTTTCATCGACCAACAGCGGGCGCCCGTCGAGCAGAACCTCGACCGCCACGGGCAGCCGGCGCCTGGGGCAGTCCTCGGTCTTGCGCATGTGCTTGGGCAGCGCCGCCAGCTCGTCCTCGCTCAAGGCCCGGCACGGCTCGGCCCGGTCGCCTTCGTGGCTGAAGCTGACTTTCATCGTCGCCTGTCCCTCAGGCATGTGGCGAAAGCCCGGCCACGTGGCGAACGGGCCGATGAGCGCCGCGCCGAGCCCGGCGACGAGCGCCAGCCCGGCGACGTGCCGCCAGCTAGGACGCGCCGGCATCGCCATCTCCCACGGTCGCCGCGAGCCGCCGACGCAACTCGGCGATCGCCCGTTCGAGCCTCGGCGCCTCGTGGGGCGCGGCCCAGACCTGGATAAGACGATCGCGCGGCACGCGCTCGCGCAGGTAGGGATCGCGCGTGCCGGCGATGCGCTCCTGGGTCCAGGCGACCCCGAAGCGCTGGTAACACGCGCCCTCGCCACAACCCGTGACGACGACGGCGTCGAGACCGAGCCGCGTCAGCGCGTAGTCGATGAACGACGGCGGCAGGGCGCCGATGCACGGCAGGCTCAGCGCCGCGACGCCGTCGAGCGCGCGGACGTCGACGCCGTAGTCGCAGCCGAACACGACGATGCGCGGCCGGGCGCCGCGCCGCGCCGCCGCTTCGAGCTCCTCGCGCAGCGCATCGAGCGGGCGGTGCGGCAGATCGATCCCGGTGACCAGTTCCTCGGTGCTGCGGAACGGCGTCGCCGTGGGGCAGGCGCCGACGCAGATGCCGCAGCTCGTGCACAGCGCGGGATCGACAACGGCGTTGAGCGGAAACGGCCGGCCGTTGGTGCGCGGCACCATGATGACCGCGCCGAACGGGCAGTCGGCGAAGCACCGGCTGCAGCCGTTGCAGTTGCCGAGGTCGACCTCCGCGACCGGCAGCGGTCGGGCGCGGGGCAGCCAGGGCAGCAGGCCGAGCACGACGGTCGCGCCGACCGCCAGGGCCCAGCCCGACGCGGGCCCGAGCCGATCGAGCACCGGGTAGCCCGCCAGGTAGAACCAGTCGAGCCCGACCGTGACGACCTCGACGCCGAGGTCCGCCTGCCCCTGGCTCACGGCGGGATGGACGAGCGAGAGCGCGACGAGCGCGCCGAAGGTCGCGGCCGAGAGCCCACGCGCCGGCATGACCTTGGGCCGGGCGATGCGCAGCAAATGGATCCAGAGCGCGAGCAGCAGGAACAGCGGCACCGCGATGTGCAGAAACACGAGCAACGTGAAGAACCGGTCACCCAGGCTGCCCCGGGTCAGGAAGTTGTTGGCGATCGGTTCGCCGAAAATGGGGATGACGTCGAGCCACTCGGCGGTCACCACCGCGATGAACTGGGCCAATCGGTCCCACACGAGCCAATAGCCGCCGACCCCGGCCGCCAACGCGAGCCACAGGATCGGCACGCCCGTGATCCAGGCGAACCAGCGCACGCCTCGGTAGCGGTCGAGCGCGACCTCGCGCGCCATGTGAACGAGCAGGACGACCACGAACGCGTCGGAGGCGTAGCGGTGCAGGCTGCGCATGACCCCGCCCGCGTACCACTGCGCGACCGTCAGCCGCTCGACGGATTCGAAGGCGCCGACGACGCTCGTGTCGAAGAAGATGTAGAGATAAATGCCGCTGACGACGACGATCCAGAACAGCAGGAAACCCAGCGCGCCGAGCTGGGCGAGCGGGTTCCACGCTTCGCCGACGACGCTCGACAGCCATCCCTCGCCGACGAGGAACCCCTCGCGCAGCCGCCGCCGCCACGCGCCATCGCGGTGCGCCGCTTCGATCTGTCCGTGCACGACGCGGCTCAGGCCGCGCGCGACGCGGCGCGTCGGCGGACCTCGCGCCACAGGAACCCGGCCACGGCCAGGATGCTGAAGCCGCCGACGGCGAGCTCGACGAACAGCGAGTAGTCGAAGCGGTAGGCGCCGGTCGCCGGGTCGTAGACGGTGCAGAACAGGACCACCCGGTCGATCACGGACTCGACGAAGGACGATGTCGTCGAGCCCCGGAGCACGAGGTCGAGCAGGGGATCGGCGAGATCGCGCGGCGCGAATCCGTCGCCGTAGACCTGGTGCGCGACGCGACCCTCGGCATCGAGAATGGTGACCTGCGCGACGTGGTCGAAGCCGCCGGCGACCGGGCGGACGACAAGCCCGATGTCGTCGAGCAACCGGGCGATGGCCGGCGCGTCGCCGGCGACAAACCGCCAGTTGGCACCGCCAACGCCCTGCTGGCGTCCATAGGCGGCCATGCGAACCGGCGTGTCGTTCGGCGCGTCGAAGCCGATCGTGAGGACCGTGAAACGGCCGGGGCCGAGCGCTGCCTCGGCGGCCTCGACCGCTTTGGCCAGGGCCTGGGTGACCAGCGGGCAGGTGTGCGCGCAGCTCGTATAGATGGGGCTCAGCACGACCGGGCGGCCGCGCAGGTCCGAGAGCATGAAGCGGCGGCCCGCGCCGTCGCCGAGCGCGAGGTCGCGCACGGTGCGGCCGATCGCGCCCTGGCTCACGGCGAGCGCGGCGGCGGCATCGTCGGCCGCCTCCTCGGTGCCGTCATGCGCCCACGCCGGAACCGCCATGGCCACGACGAACGAAACGATGAGCAGCCTACGCACCGAGCCAGCCTCCGAGCATGGTTCCCGCGAGCACCAGGACGAGCTGGACGAGCGAAGCCAGGAAGCAGCGCATGGCGTTGGCGCGCGACGGGTCGCGGGTTAGCACCCAGGCGCGCCACAGGAAGAGGCTTCCGCCGAGCACGGCACAGGCCAAGTAGACCGGCCCGAGACCCAGCGCGAACGGCACCAGGGATGCCACGACCAGCAGCGCCGTGTTGAGCAGGATGGCGCGCGCGGCGCGGCGCTCGCCGACCACGGCCGGCAGCATCGGCACGCCGGCCGCGGCGTAGTCGTCCTTCAAGACCGTCGCCAGGCTCCAGAAGTGGGGCGGGGTCCACAGGAACAGGACGACCGCGAGGGCGAGCCCCGCGGGCGTCGGCCCAGCGTCGAGCGCCGTCGCGCCCGCGAGCACGGCGAAGCTGCCGGCCAGCCCGCCGACGACGATGTTCCACCACGTCCGGCGCTTGAGCCACAGGGTGTAGACGACGCCGTAGACGAAGGCGCCAAGGAAGACGTTGAGCGCCGCGAGGCCGTTGAGCGCGAGCGCGGCCGCGCCGACGCCGACGGCCAACAGCCCCACGATGACCCCGTACCATAGTGGGCCGACGGCGTAGCGACCGGTGACGAAGGGGCGCCCTCGCGTGCGCCGCATGCGGGCGTCGAGATCGCGCTCGGCGATCTGGTTGAACGCCCCGGCGCTCGACGAGGCGAGCAGCACCGCCGCCGCCACGACGGCGATCCGCCAAGCCTCCGGAACCGGCCCGGGCACGGTCGCCATCCCGGCCACCGCGCTCAGCGTGACCGCGAGGCCGATGCGTAGCTTGAACAAGCCGGCGAGCTCGCGCGCGACCGAGCCGATACTCGAGCGAGAGCCCGCCGTGCGACCGGGTGGGGTGAAGGGGGGTCCCTGCATGGCGGGCTCGCGCCTCCGACGGAACGTCTAGCTCAGCTGCCAGACCTCCGACAGATATTTCCAGTTGACGAAATAGTAGAGGATGAAGGCGCCGAAGAAGATCAGCGCCAGCACGAACGTACCCGGGATCGCGAAGGTGCCGGCGCTGCCGTAGCGCTGGGCGACCTGCGCCGCGGCCGGTTCCGGGACGATGCGGACCACCGGCGCCGGGCGTTCGGTGGTCC
>JBBDQV010000210.1:9416-15139 GCA_040905845.1 Alphaproteobacteria bacterium
GGGGGGGGGGGGGGGCCCCCCCGCCCGAACAGGATCGTGCCGACCATGATCGTGACGAACAGGATACCGCCGAGGGTGGCGAGAATGGCCGAGATGCCGTTCAGCCCCAGCATCAGGTAGGCCGCGGGCGGGAAGTCGAAGCCCATGACCGCGTCGGTGAACGCGATGTCCCAGTGCCGGCGCGGGATGCCGAGCGTCCCCGCCCCCATCAGGAACAGCGAGACGCCGGCCATGCCGAACCCGAAGATGTAGGGCGTCAACCTGGCCAGTCCGGGCATGATCAGGTCGCGCTGGAACAGCGTCGGCACCAGGAAGAAGCTGAGCGCCATGAAGGCGAGCGTCGTGCCGGTGACGACGGTGGCGTGGAAGTGGCCGGGCACGTAGAGCGTGTTGTGGATGATCAAGTTGATCTGCTCGGTGCCCATGACGACGCCCGAGATGCCGCCGAGGAAGCCGAACAGGACCAGGGACATGAACATGCCGGCGAACGCCGGGTTGCCCCACGGCGCCTTGCGCAGCCATTCGAACAGCCCCTTGGTGAAGCCCTTCTTGCGCTGCGCCGCCTCGATCGAGCCCGGCACGGTCAGCCCGTGGATCATGCTGCCGAGCACCGCCAGGTACATGGCGTAGCTGGTGTTGAAGATCTTCCACTCGCTGCTGAGCGCCGGCTCGACGAGCAAGTGGTGCGCGCTGGCGAGCTGCAGGAACAGGATGTAGAGCAGGAACGCCCCGCGGCTGACCTTCTCGGACAGCGGCTTGGCGCCGAGCACGATGGCGGCGATGGCGTACCACACCGCGACGTGGGCCGAGACGTTGATCTGCTGGGACGAATGGCCCATGCCCCACCAGATCAGCTTGTACATGAGCGGGTCGATGTAGCTGATCAGGCCGATCGACCACAGGAAGGTCGGGATCAGGATGATCGCGCCCGAGGCGATGGTGAACACCGCGATGATCGCGGCCGTCATCGCGCCGAAGGTGACCAGCGGGATCGAGCCCTCGTACGTCTTCTCCTCCTTCGCGACGACGAGGGTCGCGAAGAAGATCATGCAGGCGATGAGCGCGCCGACCGCGAACGCGATGAGCCCGAGGTAGAACAGCGGATCGGCCTGCATCGGCGGGTACGAGGTGAACATCACGCTCGATTCGCCCTGCAGCACAACGACGTTGATGACGAGCGCGCCGCCCAGCATCAACGCGTAGGCGACCCAGCCGAGCCAGGGCGTGGCGAGCCGGCTGTTCAAGAGCACCGCCGAGGCGAAGTAGAGCAGCGCCACCTCGAAGAACAGGATCCACACAATCAGCATGTCTAAGCCGTGCGCGGTCAGCACGAGGTAGAAGTCCTCGGCGTCGAGCAGGTGCACGGCCGGCCAGCGGGTCAGCGCGACGAGAATCGCGAAGACGCCGCCGATCGCCAGGAACACGACGCCGGTGACGGCGTTGACCTTGATCAGCGCCTCGCCCGGACGATGGATGTTGAACCCGGTGACGGGGCAGAGCCGGAATGCGGAACCGATCGCCATGGCGCCCTCCTACGAGCCGCCTTCGACCACGCGGATGCGGCCGGTCATGGTGTGATGGCCAAGGCCGCAGAACTCGTTGCACACGATGCCGAACACGCCCGATTCAGTCGGCGTGATCGTGACGATCTGCTCGTAGCCGGGGTGGACCTGGATGTTGATGTTGGTCGGCTGCAGCGAGAAGCCGTGCTGCCAGTCGAGCGAGGACAGATGGAGCCGGTAGCTCTGGCCCTTCTCGAGCTCGAGCACGGGCCACCACTCCCACAGCCGGGCGAGAATGTAGATGTCGGCGCCGACCGGCGGGCGCACGACCGGCACGCCGGTGTCGCCCTCCTCGCCCACCGCGTACGACTCCGCGAAGGCCTCGACCTTCGCCTGGTACGCCTCGGGCGTCACGCGGTAGGTCTCGTTCGACAGGTTCTGTTCGCCGTAGACGTGCCAGTACGGCATCATCGCGAACATCACGATCGCCCACAGGAGCGACAGGCCGATCCACAAGAGCTCGGTGCGCTCGATCGGCTCACGCCACCAATCCCGGTTCTCGGGCGGATGAATGGCCATGGAAGATCCTTCCTTCCCTTTGGCGGGGTGCGGAGCGAGCGGCGTCAGGACGGCGACAAGGGGACCGAGACGATCTCCATGACCCCCCACAGGATGTAGAAGACCGTCGGGATCACGACGCCGAGGAACAGCAGCAGGAACGGGTTGTCGAGCACCCGCTGCATGAAATGGGGCCTCGGCGGGGTGTCGCCGGCGCCGATCGCCGCTTCGGTCGTCATGGCAGCCTCCTCGCCCTCGGGAGGGGGCCCAAGCGCACCGGGCGTCGTCACATCGACAAGGCGGCCCCTCCGACGCGGCGATCCGATCAAGAACCCGGTCTCGCGGCCTTGATCTAGGTCAAGGGGCCTTATCGGGCCGAAGCAGCGTCCTCGTGGCTTCGTTCGAAGCGCGCGGCGACCCTTGGCGCAGGCGCGCAAGCGCGGCCCGCACCGTGTTCGAAATTGCCACGGAGAGCCCCAATGCCTATCCTGAAGCTCGAATCAGGGGGTTAACCGGGGATTATCGGTTCAGACGCGAATGCGGGGGAATGCGATGGATGATGCGCACGGCGTGCTCGCACTCATTGCGGAGAAGAAAGTCCAATACGTCAGTTTCCGGTTCACCGACCTGCGCGGCAAGTGGCACCACCTGTCGCATCACGTGCGTACGGTGAACGAGGCGCTATTGACCGAAGGCGTCCCCTTCGACGGCTCGTCGATCGCCGGCTGGAAGGATATCAGCGAGTCCGACATGCTGCTCAAGCCCCGCCCGGAGACGGCAGTCGTCGATCCGTTCTCCGAGGGGCAGGATCTGATCCTGACGTGCGACGTCAAGGAGCCGTCCAGCGGTCAGGCGTACAGTCGCGACCCCCGTGGCGTGGCCAAGCGCGCCGAGCTCTACATGGCGAAGAGGGACGTGGGAGACACCGCCTATTTTGGCCCCGAGGCCGAGTTCTTCGTTTTCGACAGCGTGCGCTTTTCGGTCGCCCAGAACCACTCGTTCTACGCATTGGACTCCGACGAGGGACCCTACAACTCGGGACGGGACTACCCGGAGGGCAACACGGGCCATCGGCCGAGGCCCAAGGGCGGCTATTTCCCGGTCCCGCCGGTCGATCACGGCCGGGCCATGCGCAACAATATGGTGAACAAGCTGAGCGAGATGGGCGTCAAGGTCGAAAAGCATCACCATGAGGTGGCGCCGAGCCAGCACGAGATCGGGATCGAGTACGACACCCTGGTTCGCTGCGCCGACAACTTGCAGATATACAAGTACGTCGTTCACAACGTCGCCCAATCCTGGGGCAAGACCGCGACCTTCATGCCCAAGCCGGTCATGAACGACAACGGCTCGGGCATGCACACCCATCAGTCGGTCTGGAAGCGGGGCGTGCCGGTGTTCGCCGGCACGGCCTATGCCGGCTTGTCGCGGACGGCCCTGCATTACATCGCCGGCATCATCAAGCACGCCCGGGCGCTCAACGCCTTCACCAACCCGACGACCAATAGCTTCAAGCGGCTGGTACCGGGCTACGAGGCGCCCGTCTTCCTCGCCTACGCCGCGCGAAACCGCTCGGCGTCGTGCCGCATCCCGCATGCCGACACGCCGCGGGGCCAGCGCGTCGAAGTGCGCTTTCCCGATCCCGCGGCCAACCCCTATCTGGCGTTTGCCGCCATGCTCATGGCCGGTCTCGACGGCATCGAGAACAAGCTCGATCCCGGTGAGCCGATGGAGATGAACCTCTACGAGATGACGGAGGAGAAGATCAAGGGGCTGCCGACCGTGTGCCGGAGCCTGCGCGAAGCCCTTCGGTCGCTCGACCAGGACCGGGACTTCCTGAAGCGGGGCGAGGTCTTCTCCGATGATCTGATCGACGGCTACCTTCACCTCAAGCGCGAGGAGGAGCACGCCGCCGAAACCACCACCCAGCCGCTTGAGTTCGAAATGTACTACAGCGTCTAGAGTCGGGATCGAAACGGACAGGGGGAATGGGGGTGTCCATGTCGATTCGATGTGAGTCCACTCCGTCATCGGCCGGTGCGCGCCGGAAGGGGTGGCGCCGGCAAGGCCTGGGAACACTGCTGTTCTGGTCCGCCTTGGGCGGCGCCTTTCCGCCCGCGACCGCCCTGGCCCAGACGGAGCCGCCGGCCATCGACAGCGGCGATACCGCCTGGATGCTGACCGCGACCACGCTCGTCCTCTTGATGACGATTCCCGGCCTCGTGATGTTCTACGGCGGGCTGGTCCGCAAGAAGAACGTGCTTTCCATGGCCGTGCAAAGCTTCGCCACGTGCTGCCTGATCACGATCGTCTGGACGGTGGCCGGCTACACCCTCGTGTTCGGCGAGGGTGGCGAAGTGATCGGCGGGCTGGAGCGGATTTTCCTGACGGGCATGAGCGCGGATTCGGTGGTCGGGACCGTCCCGGAATCCGTCTTCGTAACCTTCCAGATGACGTTCGCGATCATCACGCCGGCCTTGATCATTGGCGCCTATGCCGACCGTATGAAGTTCTCCGCGATGCTCGTCTTCAACGCGGCCTGGGTCCTCGTGGTCTATGCGCCGATCGCGCACTGGGTCTGGGGCGGCGGGTTCCTTGGCACCGCGGGCGTGCTCGATTTCGCCGGCGGCATGGTGGTCCACGTCAACGCCGGCGTCGCCGGTCTGGTTGCATCCGTGATGATCGGCCGGCGCCTGCGCTACGGCACCGAACCGTTCGCGCCCCACAGCATGGTGATCAGTGTCGTCGGGGCCTCGCTGCTGTGGGTCGGTTGGTTCGGCTTCAACGCCGGCTCGGCCGTGGCGGCCAATGGTTCCGCCGGCATGGCCATGCTCGTCACCCAAATCGCGACCGCCGGGGCGGGGTTGTCTTGGATGTTCACGGATTGGGTGCGTCATCGCAAACCCAGCGCGCTGGGCATTATCTCGGGCGCCGTCGCCGGGTTGGTCGCGATCACGCCCGCCGCCGGGTTCGTCGGCCCCGCCGGCGCGCTCGCCATCGGCGTCGCCGCCGGGATCGCCTGCTACTGGGGCGTGACGTCCCTGAAGCGCCGGTTCGGCTACGACGACGCCCTGGACGCGTTCGGCATCCACGGCCTGGGCGGCATCGTCGGCGCACTGCTCACCGGTGTGTTCGCCGTCGAATCGGTCGGCGGTAAGCCCGGGCTGATCGAGGGCAACGCCGCGCAGGTCTTGACGCAGGCCTACGGCTTGGCGGTCACCATGGCCTATTGCGCCGTCGTGACCTGGATTCTCCTCAAGATCATCGACCTTCTCCTGGGCCTGCGGGTCGACGAAAAGGTCGAGACCGTCGGCCTGGACATCAGCCTGCACGGGGAGCGGGGCTACGAGCTGTGAAGGGGCCGCGAACGCCCGCGCACCAGGGAGGCAAACCGTGAAGTACGTCGTCGCCGTGATCCAGATGCACAAGCTCGAGGACGTGCGGGACGCGCTGATCGAGCTGGGTATCGATGCGTTGATGGTCGCCGAGGTCAGGCGTTACGGCTCGCAGGAAGAGCACAAGGAGATTTACCGCGCCGACGAGTACAGCGTCGGATTCATGCCGAAGACGAAGATCGAGTTCGCCGTCTCCGACGATCGCGCCGACCAGGTCGTGGCGCGCATTAGCGACGCCGCCGTTACTGGCGAGATCGGCGACGGCCGC
>JBBDQV010000211.1:0-15008 GCA_040905845.1 Alphaproteobacteria bacterium
TATCCGGTCGGCGGATCGCCGGAGGCGAGTCCACTCGACCGGATGCTGCTCTAGCCCGGCGACTGCGCCTCGGACGGCACGTGCTCGGCGCGCGGGTCGAGCGCGGCGGCGCCAGTGCCGGCGCGCGGAATCGACACGAAATCGGGCCTCTGGTCGATGGGCACCGGCGCCCGGACCATCAGGCGATAGATCGCGAACGCGGCCAGCGCGAAGTGGACCGCGGCGGTGACGATGAACAGCCCGGAAGGTCCGTAGCTGGCCATGGCGAACGCGGCGGTGACGGGGCCGAGGACGGAGCCCAATCCGTTGATGAGCAGGAGCCCGCTCGCCATCTCGACGAACGACCCGCGCCCGGCGAAGTCGTTGGCGTGGGCCGCGCACAACGCATAGATCGGAAACGTGAACGCGCCGAACGCGACGCCGATCGGCACGATCCACTCCGGCGCCCGCGCGCCCGAGACGACCAGCGCGACCCCGGCGGCGCCCGCGAACAGGCACGACAGCGAGATCACCTTGCGCCGGTCCATGCGATCCGACAGCCGACCGAGCGGCCACTGCAACAGGGCGCCGCCCAGGACCGTCGCGCTCATGAACAGCGCGATCCCGAAGATGTCGAGGCCAAGCTCGGCGCCGAACAGCGGCCCCAGGCTCCAGAACGAGCCGTTGGTCAGGCCGACGGCGAAGCAGCCGACGAACCCGACCGGGGACAGCTTCAGCAGACGCATCGGCCGCAGCGTCACGCTCTCGATCGGCGACGGCCCAGGCGCCACGGTCATCGCCACGGGCACCGCGGCGAGCGAGACCAGGACCGAGGCGATGCTGAACAGGGCGAACTCGCCCGGGTCATAGAGCGTGATCATCATCTGGCCCGCGGTGATGACGGTCAGGTTGACGATGGTGTAGACGGCCATGATCAGGCCGCGGTTCTGGTTGGTCGAACGCTCGTTGAGCCAGCTCTCGATGACGACGTAGAGCCCGGCGAAGCAGAACCCCGTGATCGCGCGCAGGCTCCACCAGACGATCGGGTCGAGCGCGAGCGGATGGGCGAGCACCACGGTCGAGGCCACCGCCGAGAGCGCGGCGAAGGTGCGAATATGTCCGGCGCGGCGCACCAGGTACGGGCCGCCGATGCAGCCGAGAACGAAGCCGACGAAGTAGGCCGAGCCCAGCACGCCGATGTCGACGACGGCGAAGGACTCGAGGCGCGCCCTGAGCGGCAGCAGGGTTCCCTGGAGCCCGTTGCCGAGCAGCAGGATCGCCACTCCGAGCAACAAGGAGCCAACGGGCGCCAGCGCGGTCAACATTGGTTAATCGTCTCCCCCCGTTCAGCGTCGCGTGATGCCCCGTAGGCTTAACGGCTCATAAAGGCCGATGGGCGACCATATGCGGCGAAAGCGTGCGCGTCGATGCCCGGCCGGCGTCGCCCGGTGCACGAGAGGAGAGGACCGAAGGTGAGCGCGCCCCGCTTCGGACGCCGCAGGCTCGGACAGACCGACGACGTCGGGGACCTCGCCGTCGAGGAGCTCGCGCAGCCGGCGCCCGAGACCACGCCCGAGCCCCAGTTCCTGGCGCCCGACGATGCCGGCGAGCCGGCGACCGCGGCACCCGAGCCGGCCGGCCAACCTGCCCCGAAGCCTCGCCCGGCGGCCAACGATGCGGCCCCCGCGCCACGCAGGAAGCCCGATGTTCCCGCCGCGCCAGCGCCGCAGACCAAGGGTAACCGTGCGCGCATCGAGGACGCCTATCGCGTCGTCCGGCCCCTGCTCATGGACTTCATGGACGTCGCGGCGATCGCCAAGCTGTCGACCCGGGAGCTGACCGACGAGATCACCGACGTCGTGCCCGAGATCTGCATCGGCCAAGGCCTGCAGATCAACGTCACCGAGCAGCGCGAGCTCACGACCCTGCTGCTCAACGAGATGCTGGGCCTCGGCCCGATCGAGCCGTTGCTCGCCGACGAGTCGATCAGCGAGATCATGATCAACGGCCCGAACCAGATCTACATCGAACGCGCCGGTGTCATCGAGCTCACCGATGTCCGGTACGAGAACGACGCTCATCTCATGAACGCCGCCACCCGGATCGTCAGCAGGATCGGGCGCCGGGTCGACGAGTCGAGCCCGATGTGCGACGCCCGCCTCGGCGACGGCAGCCGCGTCAACGTCATCATCCCGCCGCTGGCGCTGCGCGGCCCGACCATCACGATCCGCAAGTTCAAGAAGGACAAGCTGACCCTCGAGAAGCTGGTCGAATTCGGAACCCTGTGCCCGCGCGGCGCCGCCGTGCTGAAGATCATCGGCGCATCGCGCTGCAACATCCTGATCTCGGGCGGCACCGGCTCCGGCAAGACCACCCTGCTCAACTGCCTGACGCGCTACATCCACGAGGGTGAGCGCGTCATCACCTGCGAGGACGCGGCCGAGCTGCAGCTCCAACAACCCCACTGGGTTCCGCTCGAGACGCGCCCGCCCAACATCGAGGGCTTCGGCCAGGTCACCATGCGCGACCTGGTACGCAACTGCCTGCGCATGCGGCCCGAGCGGATCATCGTCGGCGAGGTGCGCGGGCCGGAAGCGTTCGATCTCCTGCAGGCCATGAACACCGGTCACGACGGCTCGATGGGGACGCTCCACGCCAACACCCCGCGCGAGGCCATCAGCCGGATCGAGAACATGGTCGCGATGGCGTCCCTGGGGATTCCCGCCAAGGCGGTCCGCGATCAGATCTCCACGGCGATCCATGTCATCGTTCAGATCCAGCGTCTGCGCGACGGCTCGCGCCGGATCACCCACATCACCGAGGTGATGGGTTCACCCGGCGACGACGTCGTCACCATGCAGGATCTCTACGTCTACAAGTTGGAAGGCGAGGACGCGAAGGGGCGCATCGTCGGCAAGCACGCCTTCACCGGTCTGCGCCCGGCGTTCTGGGACAAGGCGCGTTACTTCGGCTTGGAGCGCGAACTCGCCAACGCGCTCGACTACAGGTTGGGGTAGGGGCGCGGGATGGTCCTTCGCGCACTCGACGATGAGGGGTGGGCACGATGACGGCGAACCTGTCCCGCGACGACGTCGGCACTCTGCTCAGCAACCCGACGACGGACGTGCGCGTCATGACGGCGCGACGCGTCGCGGCGGATTTCGCGCGTCCGGCCCTGACCTTGACCGAGCGGAACCTCGCGATCGACCTGTTCCGCATGCTGGCGCGCGATCCGGACGAGGCGGTCAGGCGCGCGCTCGCCAGGGCGCTCAGGGACGAGCCGCTGGTCCCCCACGACGTGGTGCAAGCGCTGGCGCTCGACGACGTCGAGGTCGCGACGCCCGTCCTCGAGCACTCGATCGTCCTGCCCGACGAGGACCTGATCGAGGTCGTCGAGTCGCGCGGCGCCGCACACCAGATCGCCGTCGCGCGGCGCAGCCAGATCTCGCCCTTGCTCGCCGAGACCCTGGCCGAGACGCGCGCCGAGACGGTCATCCTGACTCTCCTGCGCAACCCCGGCGCCGAGATCGCCGAGTCGACCTACGACGCGATCGTCCGATCGTTTCCCGCGGCCTCGCCGGTGATCGGCGCGGTGACCGACCATCGCCTGGCGGCGATCCTGCGCTCGGCGGCGCGCCACCCGAGCATGCCCGTGTTCCTCGCCGAGCGCCTGGTTCACCGCGTCGCCGAGAAGGTGCGCGCCGCGCTCGGCGCGATCGAGCATCTGCCCGCGGCGACGATCGACCGGCTCGTTACGCGCAGCCGGGAACGCGCGACGGTCGCCCTGCTGCGCCACGGCGCGGCGGACCAGAACGCCACGCTCGCCCACCAGCTCGGCCGCGCCGGCCGGCTGACCGTCTCGCTCCTGGCTCGGGCCTATCTGGACGGCCACGTCGATTTCGTCGCCACCGGCCTCGCGCTCGCTTCGGGCGAGACGGACGCCAAGGTCGCCGCGGCGCTCGCGCGGCGCCAGATCAACGCGCTGGCCGGCATCGCCGAGGCGGCGGGCATGCCCGATGAGGGGATCGCCGCGCTGTCGGCCATCGTGAAGGCGGCCCGCGCGACCAAGTACGCCGGCGGGCTCGCCGGGCTCGATGCGTTCCGCGCGCGGGTGCTGGCGTCGTCCGAGGCGCGCGACGCCGACTCCTTCGTCACCAATCTCGGCCTGGAGGGCTCCCGCCTCGACGCGCCCGACGAGGCCGCAGCCGGCGATCAGAGGACCCGATGACGAGCAAGACGATCGGCATCTTCGAGGACGACCAGAAGCTGCTCAAGCTCTACGGCGATTTCTTTCGCCACAAGGGCTTCAACGTGTTCGAGGCGCGCGACGCCAACGTCGGCTTCGCCATCCTCGGCCGGCATGCTCCCGACGTGGTTCTGCTCGACGTCATGATGCCGCAGATCGACGGCTTCGAGGCGTGCCGGCGCATCCGGGGCATTCTCGGCCCGACCGTGCCCATCGTCTTCCTGACCGCGCTCGACGACCTCGAGGCGGTGCGCCGGGCCATGGCGGCGGGTGGCGACGACTTCCTGAGCAAGTCGGCGTCGCTCGAGACGGTCCTCGAGCACGTCGAGGCCTGGCTCGCGCACTCCGACGCCGCCCGCGACGCCCTGCGCGCACGCGCCGTCGCCGAGCTCGCAGGCCAATCCTGAAGTGCCGGCCTAGACTGACGGCGGTGGTGGAGGCCCGGGCCGGAATCGAACCGGCGTGCGAGGATTTGCAGTCCTCTGCGTGACCACTCCGCCACCGGGCCGGCGGCATCGACACGTTCGAGCGCCCTTCATAGGTCGGGGCCGATCGCCCGGTCAATGGCGACGAAATCCCGGCAACCAGACGTTGTGAAGGGTGCCGGCTTGCGGCTATAAGGGTCGCGCTCCGAATTCCCATCCGGTCACGGCCTTGGTCGACTACGCTACTCTGCGCCGCAACATGATCGAGGGGCAGATGCGGCCGAACCGCATCGACGACGCGCGGCTGCTCGCCGCTCTCGGCGACGTGCCACGCGAACGCTTCGTGCCCGAAGGGCTCGAGTCCGTGGCTTACATCGACGAAGACCTGCCGCTCGGCCGCGGCCGGTTCCTGACCGAGCCGCTGGTGCTGGCTCGCCTCGTTCAAGCGGCACGGATCGCCCCCGGCGCCAAGGTGCTCGACGTCGGCTGCGCGACCGGCTACGGCGCTGCGATCCTGGCGCGCCTCGGCGCCTCGACCATCGCGCTCGACGATACCCGGGAGGTCGCGGACCGCGCGCGCGCCAATCTCGCGGCCCTCGGTGTCTCCGGCGTCGAGGTCGTGGTCGGCCCGTTGGCCGCCGGGTGGCCGGCGCGGGCGCCCTACGACGCGATCGTGATCGAAGGCGGCGCCGCCGAGGTTCCGCGAACCCTGCTCGACCAGCTCGCCGACGGCGGCGCCTTGCTCGCGGTCGTCGTCCATGACGCTGCCGGCAAGATCACCCGGTTCGAGAAGCGCTCCGGCATCATCGTGCCGGTCATCCTGTCAGATGCGTCGGTCCCGTTGCTGGCGGCGTTCGCGCAGGCGCCGCGGTTCGTGTTCTGATCGCGATGGGACCCGTCGCCACCCCCTTCGACATCGAGGTCGAGGAGCTCGCCCGGCGCCTTGCCGACCGCGAGCCCCTGTGCATCCTCGACGTGCGCGAGGGCTGGGAGGTGGAAATCTGCGCCCTGGCGGGCGCCGTTCACGTGCCCATGTCGTCGTTGCCGGGCCGGCTCGACGATCTGCCGCGGGATCGGCCCATCGTCGTCGTATGCCACCACGGGGCGCGCAGTGCCCGCGTGGTGGGCTTACTCCGGCGCGGTGGCTTCGAAGTCGCGATCAACCTCAAGGGCGGCATTGATGCCTGGGCGGCCCGCGTCGATCCCGTCATGGCGCGCTATGACTAGATCAACCTGGATTGTGCCCCGCATCGTGCTCGCGCTCGTTGCGCTAGCGGCCATGTCGACGCCAATGAGCGCGCAGACGATCACGGAGGCGCTGGCGACGGCCTACACCACCAACCCGACTCTGGGCGCGCAGCGCCAGCAGCTGCGCGCCACCGACGAGCTGATGCCCCAGGCGCGCTCCGGCTACCGGCCGAGCATCTTCGTGGACGCCGACGTTGGGCTCGCATACCGCGACAGTGACCAGGCATCGTCGGACACCGGCACGCCCGGCGGCGGGGCGCTGTCCGTCACCCAGCCGCTCTACCGCGGCGGAAAGACGACGGCGGAGGTCGCCCGCGCGCGGAACCTGATCCAGGCGGAGCGCGCGCGCTTTTACGACGTCGAATTGCGAGTGCTTTTTGATGGCGTCGTGGTCTACATGAACGTGGTACGCGATCTCGCGGTTCTCGACCTCGCGCGGAACAATGAGCAAGTCATCGGCCGCCAACTCGAGGCGACGAGCGACCGGTTCGAGGTCGGTGAGGTCACGCGCACCGACGTGGCCCAGGCCGAGGCTCGGCTGGCCACCGCCGTTGCCGATCGGATCCGCGCCGAGGGCAACATCATCGCGGCGCGCGCGGCATTCCGCAACGTCATCGGCATCGAGCCTGGCTCGGTCGAGTCACCGGGGCCGCTCGGCGGCCTGCCCGTGGGCGAGCAGGAGGCGCTGACGATCGCCGGACGCGAGCACCCGGCAATCATCGCGGCCGATTTCGCCGAACAAGCGGCGCAGGACGACGTCCGCATCGCGGAGGGCGACCTGCTGCCCGAGCTCCGGTTGCGTGCCGTTGCCTCGCGCGACTACGACGTTTCGGACTTCATCGACCGGCAGGACAACGCGGCCCTGCTCGCCGAGCTCTCTATCCCGCTCTACGAGGCGGGGTTCACCCATTCCCGCGTTCGCGAGAACAAGCTGCGCGCCGGACAACGCCGACTCGAGGCGAGCCAGATTCGCCTCGATGTTGCCGAGGACGTGACCCGGTCGTGGGAGGCGCTGGTGACGGCGGAGGCTCAGATCGAGGCTTTCCAGGAAGGGGTGCGCGCCGCCGAGATCGCCCTCGACGGCCTCGAGCGCGAGGCCCTGGTCGGTTCGCGCACCGTGCTCGACGTGCTCGACGGCGAGCAGGAGCTGTTCCAGGCCCGCGTTGATCTGGTCCGCGCGGAGCGCGACCTGGTCGTCGCGTCGTACGCCATGCAGGCATCCATCGGCCGTCTATCGGCCCAGTCGCTCGGGCTGCCGGTCGAGCCCTTCGATGTTGAGGACTACTACAATCGCGTGCGCGACGCCTGGTGGGGCACGGCCGTCGAGTGAGCCCCGCGCGGCCAAGTACCCGTGGCGTTAGGGTATCGTTAGGTCTATCGTGAAAATGATAGTGCGAACCCCGTGTTAACGCGACATGGCCACGGCGAAACCCAACCAGGAACCTTCCATGGAGGACATTTTGGCCTCCATCCGTCGGATCATCGCCGAAGAGGGCGATGGCGCGGAGGCGGAGGGTTCGCGCAGCGGGGGTGACGACGTCCTCGAACTGACCGAGGTCGTGGGCGAGGACGGCGCGGCCGACGCCGTGATCGAACCCGCCGCGGTGGAACCCGAACGGGACGCGCCGGCCGAAGACCCGGAGCCGGCCCTTCAACCGTCGGTCAACGAGCCCGAGATCACGGCCGACCGGCTCGTCTCCCAGGCCGCCGCCAGTCTGGCGGCCAATCGCTTCTCCTCGCTCGCGCGCGCGGCCGAGCCCGATCCCCTCGCGGGCGTGCGGGGCGGCCGGACCGTCGAGGAGGTCTGCATCGACCTTCTGAAGCCGATGCTCAAGGACTGGCTCGACGCCAACTTGCCCGGCATCGTCGAGCGCCTGGTCGAACGCGAGATCCGCTACCTTTCGCGGCGCCCCGAGAGCGAGTAGAAAGCGCCCCAGACTGGCGCCACGGGGCGCTCGTGCCGGGGCCGATCAGCCATGATCGAGAAGACGTACCGTCCGAACGACGTCGAGTCGCGGATTTACGCGGCGTGGGAGGACTCCGGCGCATTCCGGTGCGGCCGTCGGCCCGCCGCGCAGCCCTACACGATCGTGATCCCGCCGCCGAACGTCACCGGCAGCCTGCACATGGGACACGCGCTCAACAACACCCTGCAGGACGTGCTGGTGCGCTGGCGGCGCATGCAGGGTCGCGACGTGCTCTGGCAGCCGGGCACCGATCACGCCGGCATCGCGACCCAGATGGTGGTCGAACGCCAGCTCGCCCAGCAACAGATCACGCGGCGCGCGCTCGGGCGCGCGGCGTTCGTCGAGCGCGTCTGGGCGTGGAAGGCGGAGTCCGGCGGCACGATCACGCGCCAGCTCCGGCGCCTCGGCGCCAGCTGCGACTGGTCGCGCGAGCGGTTCACCCTCGACGAAGGGCTCAGCCGCGCCGTGCGCAAGGTGTTCGTGGAACTCTACCACGCCGGGCTCGTCTACCGCGACAAGCGCTTGGTGAATTGGGACCCGGTCCTGCACACCGCGATCTCGGACCTCGAGGTCGACCAGCGCGAGGTCAAGGGCTCGCTCTGGTTCCTGCGCTACCCGATCGAGGGCGAGCTGGGCGCCTACATCGTCGTCGCGACGACGCGGCCCGAGACGATGCTCGGCGACACGGCGGTCGCGGTCCATCCGGACGACGAGCGTTATCGGCATCTGTTGGGCAAGCACGCGATCCTGCCCCTGGTCGGGCGCCGGCTGCCAATCGTCGGCGATCCGCACAGCGACCCGGAGAAGGGGACCGGCGCGGTCAAGATCACGCCGGCGCACGACTTCAACGATTTCGAGGTCGGCCGACGCCACGGCCTGCCGATGGTCAACATCTTCGACGAGCAGGCGCGACTCAACGACAGCGCGCCCGAGGCCTATCGCGGGCTCGACCGCTTCGAGGCGCGCAAGCGCGTCCTGGCCGACCTCGAGGCGCAAGGGTTGCTCGAGAAGACCGAGCCCCACGTCTACACGCTACCCCACGGCGACCGGTCGGGGGCGGTGGTCGAGCCGTGGCTGACGGATCAGTGGTACGTCGACGCCGCGACCCTCGCCAAGCCCGCGATCGCGGCGGTCGAGCAGGGCCGCACGCGCATCGTGCCCGACAAGTGGCAGGGCGAGTACTTCAACTGGATGCGCAAAATCCAGCCATGGTGCGTGTCGCGGCAATTGTGGTGGGGGCACCAGATCCCGGCGTGGTACGGCCCCGACGGCCGCGTCTTCGTCGCCATGGACGAGGCCGAGGCGGCCGCCCGGGCGAAGGCCCACTACGGCAAGGCGATCGAGCTGCGCCGCGACGAGGACGTGCTCGACACCTGGTTCTCCTCGGCGCTGTGGCCCTTTTCGACGCTCGGCTGGCCCGACCCGACCCCCGAGGTCGCGCGCTACTACCCGACCGACGTCTTGGTCACCGGCCACGACATCATCTTCTTCTGGGTCGCGCGCATGATGATGGCGGGGCTCAGGTTCATGAACGCGGTGCCGTTCCGCACGGTCTACATCCACGCCCTGGTGCGCGACGAGAAGGGCCAGAAGATGTCGAAGAGCAAGGGCAACATCATCGATCCGCTCGACCTCATCGACAAGTTCGGCGCCGACGCGCTGCGCCTGACGCTGACCGCCATGGCGGCGCAAGGGCGCGACATCAAGCTCTCGGAAGGTCGGGTCGAGGGCTACCGCAACTTCGTCACCAAGCTGTGGAACGCGGCGCGGTTCTGCGAGATGAACGGGTGTCGGGCGCCGGCCGGGTTCGACCCGGGCGCGGTCCGCTCCTCGCTCGCGCGCTGGATCGTCGGCGAGGTCGCGCGCGCCGCGCGCGCGGTCGACGGCGCGCTCGAGGACTACCGCTTCAACGATGCCGCCGGCGGTCTCTACCAATTCGTCTGGGGCACCTTTTGCGACTGGTTCCTGGAGCTCGCCAAGCCGGTGCTCACAGGCGCCGACGGGCCGGACAAGGACGAGATCCGCGCCGCCGCCGCCTGGACGCTCGACCAGATTCTGGTGCTGCTCCACCCGATCGTTCCGTTCGTGACCGAGGAGCTGTGGGCGACGCTCGGCGGGCCGCGTTCGACGATGCTCATCGAGGCGCCCTGGCCGGAGTACGCCGATGGCCTCGAGGATCCCAAGGCCGACGCCGAGCTCGGCTGGATCATCCGCCTGATCACGGAGATCCGCTCGACCCGCGCCGAGCTCAACGTGCCGCCCGGAGCGACGATCCCGTTGCTCCACCGCGACGTGGGCTCCGACACACGCTCGCGGCTCGCGGCCCATGGCGAGCTGATCGGCCGGCTCGCGCGCGTCGGCCCGATCGCGGCGGCGGACGGCAAATTGCCCGGCGGCGCGGTGCAGATCGTGCTGGACGAGGCGACCTTCGCCCTGCCGCTGGCCGACGTGGTCGACGTAGCCGCCGAGACGGCCCGCCTCGGCAAGCAGATCGACAAGCTTGTCGCCGAGATCGCCAGGCTCGACGCCAAGCTGGCCGACGAGACCTTCACGGCGCGCGCGCCGGCGCACGTCGTCGAGCAGCAGGCCGAGCGGCGCGAGGAGGCGTCGGCCACCCGGCGTCGGCTCGAGACCGCGCTCGGCCGTCTCGGCGGCGGGTAGTACTGGCGAAGGTATGAACCAACTCTCGGTTGACCTCATCCTGAGCCTGTCGAAGGATGGACGATGCATCGGCCCTCGTGCCTCGACAAGCTCAGCACGAGGACGTTCTTGAGGGTCAAGGCATAGGCGCGTCGGTATTAGACGCTCTCCGCCATCAGCCCAGGTTGGGCTTTGTCTTGGTGACGCTCGGGCGGTCCTTGATCCGATTCCACCACGCGCTGACCTTGGGCCGCTTCGCCAGCGCCGCCTTGCCCTCGGGCGTCGCCGCGAAATAGTCGATGATCGGCACCGCCATCAGGTCGGCCAGGGTGACCTCGTTGTCGGCGAGGTACTTGCCGTCGCCGATCAGCCCCTCGAGCGCGTCGAGCGTCTTGTCTGCGCTTACCATTGCCTCCTTGATCTTGTTCTCGTCGGGCTTCGGGCTGAACATCCGCTCGATGACGACGGCGGAGATCATCGAAGGGTAGCCGTAGCTGTCGAAAATCCCCAGGATCTGGTTCATGCGCGCGCGCTTCTTGGTGTCGGCGGGCTGCAGCTTGGCGCCGCCGAAGCTCTCGTCGATGTAACGCGCGATCGCCTGGGTCTCGTAAATCTTGAACCCGTCGTGCTCGAAGGCCGGCACCTTGCCCCACGGCTGGCGCGCCATGTGCACGGCGCTGCGCGGCTGCATGATGTCGACTTCCTCCAGGGCATATTTGACGCCATTCTCCTCCATCGCGAGGCGGGCGGTGCGCGCATAGGTGCTGTACGCCGGGCCGTAGAGGGTTGGGTTGGCCATGAACGTCCTCCCGAGGTGCCTGTGGGGCCGGGACTCTGCCCGCCGGAACCGTTCCGGGCAAGGCCCCCTGCCATGACACCTTCGTGATCAGTCTCTAGGCGCCCGATATTCCGCGTTGGGGTGTGAGGGCCGTCACTGTCGCACGCCCGGTTCGCCGTCATTCTCGCGGCAGCCTCAGCTTGCCAGCGGTCCCGTCATGCTCACGCTCACGCTAGCGCTGTTCCTGTGCCGCCGGCCGGTGATGCTCGCCTCGCTCGTGGCGCTCGCCGTGGCTCTGATCTCGACCGGGTCGGCCTAGGCCGTCGCGTCGCGCACGAACGGACGGCGCAGCGCGCCTCGGGCGTCCGCCTTGAGCGCGAGCCCGAAGCCGGGGGCCTCGCCGAGCGTAATCCGGCCGTCCTTCGGCAGCGGCTCGCCTTCGAACAGCGGCCCGGTCAGGGGGACGATCGCGTCGCTCCGCTCGCTCGTATTGAGGAACTCGACGTAAGGCACGTGCGTCTGCGTCGCCGCGAAGTGATAGCTGTAGACGCCGCCGTGGTGCGGCATGACCGGAACATCGAACGCCGCGGCCAGGTCGGCGATGCGCAGCGCCTCGGTCAACCCGCCGCACCAGCGTAGGTCCGGCTGCACCGCGTCGACCAATCGCTCGGCGATCAGTTGCCGGAAGCCGTAGCGCGTCGCCCTGTGCTCGCCCGTGGTCCAGCGCGCGCCCGGCACGGCGGCGCGCAACGCCCGGAACCCGTCGAGGTCCTCGGCGTGCAGTGGCTCCTCGATCCACGCGAGATCGATGTGCGCGACCGCGCGCGCGAGCTCGACGGCGGAACCGACATCGAGGCCGGTCCAGCAATCGACCGCGAAGCGGTAGCCGGGTCCGACCGATGAGCGGTTTTCCGTCAGCATGGCGACGTTGCGCTCGAGACCATCGCGCCCATCGCCGGCGCCGTGGGGCAGCGTGACCTTGGCCATCGGGAATCCGAGCGCCTTGCCCTGGTCCGCGCGCTGGCCGGTGTGGTACGCGGGAATCGAGTCCCTGACCGCGCCGCCGATCATCTTGTAGACGGGCTCCCCGCGCAGCCGGCCGAGCAAATCCCAAAGGGCGAGGTCGACGACGCTGATGGCGCGAATCGCGATCCCTTCGCGCCCGTGGTCGAAGCTCGCGGTGCGAAACATCTGGTCCCACAGCCGGGCGACATCGCGCGGATCGGCACCGACCAGGAAACGGCTCAGCAGCCGCTCGACGATCAGGCACCCGGCGTCGCCGCCATCGCCCACGGCGGCGCCGACGATGCCGGATGCGCTCTCGACCTCGACATAGAGCCGCCGGCCGCGCTCGAGGCTCCAGCTCGACCGGCTCGCGCGATAGTCCGGATACGCCGACATCGGCGAGGACATCGGCGTCGTGTCGAGCCAGGATGTTCCGCCCGTCGGGTCGATCGCGTAGGCACGCACGTCGGCGATGTTCCAGGTCTTCATGGCAATCTCCGCTCGGGGGCGCCGAGACTGCCACGTTTCGCGGAACGGCGCCGCGCCTTCCGACCAAGCCCGCCAATGCGTGTTCCGTTCGGACGGAACCTTCGGCGGAGGTCGCCGTCTACGCTATTCGAGACGCTTGCTTGCGCGCTTGTCGGCACGAAGGGGCCAAAGGACGCGGAATTCAGGCGCCCACCAATACCACTCTCGGTGGAGAGCGTGCCGAGGGCACGCGTCCCGAATCGCGCGACGAGCCCGAACCGGACAGCCGTAGCGCGAAGCGGGACCGGACAAGAGGTCGCGCGTCGCGAGTCAGTTTCGTTCCGCTAATTCACCGGATCGGCGAGGGGCTTGCCCTTCTCCAAGACGATGAACACCAGGACCTTGGCCGGATCGAACTCGCTGCCGTTGCGGGCGGCGTGGACCACGCCTTGTGCCAGGTGAGCGGCCTCGCCCGAGGTCAGCGTGACCGGTTCCTTGCCCTCCGCCTCGACGATCAGGACGCCGTCGATGATGTAGACGAACTCGTCCCCGGCGTGGGTGTGCTTGCCGCCGACCGCGCCCGGCGCGAGATCGGCGATATAGGTGACGACCTCCCTGTCTTCGACTCCACTGAGGTCCCCTCTCAACAGTTCGGTCCGCGTGATGGGCTGGTCCTGCGCGTTCAACGTGCCCGCTCGAAGTCCTCCCACGAGGAGTACCACGGCCACGGCCGATCGAATCAGCGTCCTTGTGTTCATCATCTTCGACCCCTTGTCCGCCGCATCCCGGTCGATGGCATGGCGACCATCGTCCGTCGCGTAAGCGGTTCACGCTAACTTGCGTACTTTCCATGGACAAAGGATACTTGTTCAGGTGCGGTTGAACTCCGCTCACGTCCCATGACCCGTGTCCTGCCGCCGTTTCCCGCCGTTCGCGCGTTCGAGGCCGCGGCCTGGTCGCTGAGCTTCAGGCGCGCGGCCGACGAGCTGCATGTGATGGAGTCCGCCATCAGCCACCAGGTCAAGGCGTTGGAGGCGTACCTCGGGCTTCGCCTGTTCCACAGGACGGCGCGGGGCGTCGCTCTGACGAACGCCGGGAAGTCGTATTTGCCCGAAGTGTGCGAGGCCCTGGATCGCGTCTCGAACGCGACCGAGGCCCTGCGGGCGACCCGTCGAAGCGGCCCCTTGACTGTCGGCATGACGTCGGCGTTCGCCGCGCGATGGCTTTACCCCCGACTTCATCGTTTCCATGACGCATGGCCCGCCATCGACGTGCAGGTCTTCGTGCTGTCGCCGCCCTTCGAATTCCCACGCGACGAGATCGATCTTGCCGTGTGGTTCGGCCGCGACGAGTGGCCGGGTCTGCACGCCGCGCGACTCATGGACTCGGCTCTGTTCCCGGTCTGCAGCCCAAGGCTCCTGCGGGGTGACCGGCGCCTGACCCAACCCGACGATCTGCGGCACCAAACGCTGTTGCACTACGATTTCGGCGAGAGCTGGTCGCGCTGGGTCCAGGCCGCCGGAGTTGCCGGCCTCAACACGGCGCGGGGGCCTCGCTTCAACGATTGCAGCCTCATGCTCCAGGCGGCGATCGAAGGGCACGGCATCGCGTTGACGTTCAGTGCCTTGGTGACGGCGGATCTGACCGCGGGCCGCCTGGTAAGGCTGTTCGACGTGAGCTTGGCGCCCGTCGATTGGTACTATGTCGTTTACCCCGAGGCTTGGGGCGATCGGCCGAGGCTTGCGGCGTTTCGCGACTGGCTGCTCGACGAGGCCGCGGCGGCGGCCAAGACGCCGACTCCGGAACGTCATCGACAACCGGTCGCCGCCAGGTGACCTGAGCGCGTCGCGTTCCTTCCTCGTCTCCGCGAGTTGAGTGCGGTGCGCGGCAAGGCGCCTTCGTTGCATCGACGCCGATCCGGCCACTATGCTCGGCGCTTCGGATCCACAGGAGGCGAACAGGGGCCATGGCCAAGGCACGCGCACGCAAGTCGTTCGACCGCTCGAAGCTGCCGAGCCGGCACGTGACCGCGGGGCCCGAGCGCGCCCCGCATCGCTCGTACTACTACGCCATGGGGCTCTCGGCCGAGGACATCGCCCAGCCGTTCGTCGGCGTGGTGACCACGTGGAACGAGGCGGCGCCGTGCAACATCGCGCTCTCGCGCCAGGCCCAGGTGGTCAAGAAGGGCGTCGCCGCCGCCGGCGGCACGCCGCGCGAGTTCACCACGATCACGGTGACCGACGGCATCGCCA
>JBBDQV010000212.1:0-14798 GCA_040905845.1 Alphaproteobacteria bacterium
GGCCTATCTTGCCGGCTGGCTGCTGCTCACGCTCGCCGCGTGGGGCGCGGGGGCGGCGGCGCTGATCGTGCCGCTCTACTTCCTCGCCGACGCGACCATGACGCTGGCGCTGCGCATCGTCCGAGGCGAGCCCTTCTGGCGCCCGCATCGCGAACACGCCTATCAGATCGCCGTCGGCAGCGGCCGGTCGCACGCCTGGGTCACGACACGGGTCCTGTTGCTCGACGTGTGGCTCATCGCACTCGCGGTCCTGAGCCTGGCGGGCGGTGCCCGGACCTGGCTCGCGCTCGGCCTTGCCTTCGTGTCCGTGGCCGCGATGCTGTGCTACTTTCGCCGTGCCCGGTCCCATGCAGCCTAGACTCCGTCTCGATCGATCCGGACTCGCCGCCGCCCACGACGTCGTCATGGCGGCGGTCTCGTTCGTGGCCGCGCTCTACCTGCGGCTGGGCTCCGACATTCTGCCCCAGACCCAGGGCTTTCTCGTCGAGGGCACGGTCCTCTTCACCGCGGTCTGCGCGATCGTCTTCTGGCGCATGCGGCTCTATCGTGGCGTATGGCGCTACGCCTCGCTGCCCGACCTGATCGGGCTGATCAAGGCGGCGACGCTCGCGCACCTAGTCTTCCTCGTCGCGCTGTTCCTGATGACGCGCCTCGAGCTCTACCCGCGCTCGGCTCTGGTCATCAACTGGTTCGTCCTGATCGCCTTGCTCGGCGGATCCCGCTTCGCCTACCGGCTCGCGAAGGACGGTAGCCTCGCCCGTATCTTCGAGCGGGCAAGCTCGGCGCGCGTGCCCGTGCTGCTGGTCGGCACCGGCGACGCGGCCGAGGGCTTCCTGCGCGCCATGGCGCGCGAGGCGAACGCCGGTTACGACGTGGTCGGACTCATGGCCGAGGACGCGGCCGAGGTCGGTCGGCGCATTCGCGGCGTCGAGGTCGCCGCCGCCGTGCCCGACGTCGGCCGGGCGCTCGTCCGCCTCGGGCGGCGCGGCCCACGCCCGCGCCGCCTGATCCTGGCCGGCGAGGGCTTGGCGCCCGACGACGTGCCCGCCTTGCTCGCCGCCGCCGAGGGCCACGGGCTGACCCTCGCCCGGCTCGGCCGACTCACGGATTTCCGGCCCGGCGCCGAGCCCGCCTTCGAGGTCCGCCCCGTGCCGATCGAGGACCTGCTGGGCCGGCCCCAAACGGTGCTCGACCGTGCCGCCATGGCTGCGCTCGTCGCCGGCCGGCGCGTGCTGGTGACCGGCGCCGGCGGCACCATCGGAACCGAGCTCGCGCGCCAGGTCGCGGCGCTCGGTCCCGCGCGGCTCGTGTTGCTCGATCACGCCGAGTTCGCGCTTTACGCCATCGACGGCGAGATTGCGTGCGCGTGGCCGGCGTTGTCGCGCTCGGCCGTGCTCGCCGACGTGCGCGACCGCAAGCGCCTCGAACGCGCCTTCGCCGTCGAACGCCCCGAGCTCGTGTTCCACGCCGCCGCGCTGAAGCACGTTCCCATCGCCGAGGCGCACGCCGCCGAGGCCGCGCTCACCAACGTCATCGGCACGCGCAACGCGGCCGAATGCGCGCGTGAGTCGGGTGTGGCGACGTTCGTGCTGATCTCGACCGACAAGGCGGTCAATCCCGTCGGCGTCATGGGGCTGACCAAGCGGATTTCCGAGCTCATCGTCCAGGCGCTCGGGCGCGGGCCCGGTGCCACCCGGTTCCTAACCGTGCGCTTCGGCAACGTGCTCGGCTCGGCGGGCTCCGTGGTGCCCCTGTTCCAGCGCCAGCTCGCCGCCGGCGGGCCGCTGACGGTGACTCATCCCGAGGCGACGCGCTACTTCATGACCGTGCGCGAGGCGGTCGAGCTGGTGCTCCAGGCCTCGGCGCTGCCGGTCGAGGGCGGCGGCATCTTCGTGCTCGAAATGGGCGCGCCGGTGCGCATCGCCGACCTCGCGCGCCAGATGATCCGGCTCGCCGGCCTGGTGCCCGACAAGGACGTTGCTATCGCCTTCACGGGTTTGAGGCCCGGCGAGAAGCTCCACGAGGAACTGTTCCACGCCGACGAGCGGCGAATGCCCACGGCCCGCGGCGACATCGCGATCGCCGAGGCGCGCCCGCTCGATCACGGCCCGCTCGCGCGCCGGCTGGCCGAGATCGAAGCCGCGGCGCGCGCGGCGGACGACGAGCGCGTGCGCGCGCTCTTGGTTGCGGCGCCCGAGTTCGCCGGCACCGACGAGAAAAAGGTGTCCCATGGCTGAGGTCGCCTATTTGCCGCAGGAGACTGTGCCGATCCGCCGGGCGCTGCTGTCGGTCTCCGACAAGACCGGCATCGTCGACTTCGCGCGCGCGCTCGCGGGCCACGGCGTCGAGCTGATTTCGACCGGCGGCACGGCCAAGGCGCTCAGGGACGCGGGCCTCGCGGTGCGCGACGTGGCCGAGCTGACCGGCGTTCCGGAGATGATGGCGGGCCGTGTCAAGACGCTGCACCCCGTGATCCACGGCGGGCTGCTCGGCCGGCGCGACGCGGACGCCGCCGTTATGGCCGAGCACGGCATCGCGCCGATCGACCTGCTCGTGGTCAACCTCTACCCATTCGAGCAAACGGTCGCCCAGGGCGCGGACGCGGCGACCTGCATCGAGAATATCGACATCGGCGGCCCGGCGATGATCCGCTCCGCCGCCAAGAATCACGAGTCGGTCGCCGTGGTGGTTGAGCCTGACGACTACGCGGTGATTCTCGACGAGATCGCGCGGCTTGGCGGCACGACCCTGCCGACCCGGCGCCGCCTCGCCGGCATCGCTTACGCCCGCACCACCGCCTACGACGCTGCGATCGCCGCATGGTTCGCACGCGGCCGAGAGGACAACTTGCCCGCTCGGCTCGTGATCGCCGGCCAGCGTCGCCAAGCTCTGCGCTACGGCGAGAACCCGCACCAGGAGGCCGCGCTCTACACGACGGGCGAGGCGCGACCCGGTGTCGCCACCGCGCGCCAACTCCAAGGCAAGGAGCTCAGCTACAACAACATCCTCGACACCGACGCGGCGTATGAGGCGGTGACCGAGTTCGACGGCCCGGCGTGCGTCATCGTCAAGCACGGCAACCCGTGCGGAGGGGCCGTCGCCGACAGACTCGCCGAGGCCTACGCCAAGGCCAACGCGTGCGATCCGGTCAGCGCCTTCGGCGGCGTGGTCGCGTTCAACCGCCCGCTCGATCAAGCCGCCGCCGAGGCCTTCGCCAAGGTCTTCACCGAAGTCGTCATCGCGCCGAAGGTCGAGGCGGGGGCCCAGGGCATTCTGGCCCGCAAGCCCGACCTCAGAGTTGTTGCGGCGGACGGCGTGCCGAAGGCCTTTGCGGCGCATGGCGTCCTGGTCCGATCCGTGGCGGGCGGCTTCCTCGCCCAGACGCGCGATCTCTGCATCGACAGCATGGAGCTGTTCCTGCGGAACGAAAAACTGGTCAAGGTCATGACCCGCCGCTCACCGACCACGGCCGAACTGGACGACCTGCTGTTCGCTTGGCGGGTGGTGAAGCACGTCAAGTCCAACGCCATCGTGTTCGCCAGGGGCGGCGCCACGGTCGGCATCGGCGCGGGCCAGATGAGCCGGGTCGACGCCGTGCGCATCGCCGTCTGGAAGGCGGAAGAGGCCGCGCGGACCGCTGGGGAAACGACCTCGCGCCTGAAGGGCTCCGTGGTCGCCTCGGACGCCTTCTTCCCGTTCGCCGACGGGCTGATCGCCGCGGCCGAGGCCGGTGCCACCGCCGTCATCCAGCCCGGCGGCTCGAAGCGCGACGCCGAGGTCATCGCCGCCGCCGACGAACGCGGTGTTGCAATGCTGGCGACCGGCATCCGCCATTTCCGCCATTAGGAGCGCAACCATGCCAGCCGCGTTCACGCTCCATGGCCACCGCGAATCCGGCAATGCCTACAAGGTCGCGCTGACGTTGAAGCTTGCGGGCGCGCGCTTCGACTACCGACACGTCGATCTGTTCTCCGGCGCGACGCGCACGCCGGAGTTTTGGGCGACCAATCCGATGGGCGAGATCCCCGTCCTGATCCACGACGGCGCGACGCTGGTCCAGACGACCGCGATCCTGCTCCACCTCGCGGATCACTTCCACCGGTTCGGCGGGCGCGATGAAACCGAGCGCAGGCGCGTGTTCGAATGGCTCTGCTTCGAGACCGGCCGACCCTCGAACGGCGTCTCGCTCGCCCGTTTCGCGCGCAAGTTTCAGAAGGCCGACCCGGTCGTCATCGGCTATCTCCAGGCGCGCGGCCGCGCTGGGCTCGATACCCTCGAACGCTGCCTGACCGCGCGCTTTCTGGTCGGCGACGCGCCGACCGTCGCGGACTTCGGGGCATCGGCCTATCTCATGCTGGCCGACGAGGCCGGGCTCGACATCGCCGATTGGCCCAGGGTCGCGGCGTGGCTCGATCGCATCCGCGCGCTCCCCGGTTACGTTCCCCAGTACGATCTGCTGCCCGACCGCGACCGCGACGGAGTGTGACATGGCCAACGTTCCCAACCCCGATCTCGCGCTCGGCGGCGAGGCGCTGCCCGGTTGGAACCGGCCCGAGCGCCGGCGGCGCAACTTCCACGCGCTCTACAAGATGTTCCGCTACGCGGTCTCGTTCCGCTCGCCCACGGTGCTCGCGCTCCGGCGCGACCTCGACTGGCGGATCGGCCGGCTCGAGCGCGTCAGGCGGCTGACCCAGTCGCCCTTCTTCTCGGCCATGGCGGTCATCGAGGGCGACCGGCTGATGTGGGAGGCGTACGCGCCCGACTACGGCCCCGAGGGCGCCCACAGCATGCAGTCGATCACCAAGACGACCATGAACCTGGTCATCGGCCGACTGGTCGAGGACGGTGCGCTCGACCTCGGCCGCGCCGTCGCCTCTTACCTGCCCGAGATCGGCTCGGGCTACGCCAAGGCCACGGTTCAACAGGTGCTCGACATGGACGTGGTCAACGACTTCACCGAGGACTACGCGGACCTCGGCTCGGCCAGCTACGTCCAGGAAATGGCGATGGGCTGGCGCCTGCCGCCGACGGGCCAACGCGAGCCGACCAGTCGGGAGTTCGTCGCGGGCATCACCAGCAGGGACGTCCGCAACCCCGAAGGCGTTGTCCACTACAAGTCCGCCAACACCGACGTGATCGCCTGGATCGCCGAGCGCGCCGCCGGCCGGCCGCTGCGCGATCTGCTGCTCGAGATCGCCGAGGCGGCCGGCTTCGAGGGCAGCTTTCACATCGGCACCGACCGCGAGGGCGTGCCCCAGGTCAACGGCTCGGGCTGCCTCACGGCGCGCGATCTCGCGCGCTACGGCCAGCTCTTCGTGCGTCGGGGCGTCGGCATCGGCGGCGAGCGAGTTGGCAGCCGCGACTTCATCGAGGCGACGCGCTCGGGTCGCGGCACGCGCTACGCTCCGCCGCGCGAGGGCATCCGCTACTCGAACCACACGGCGACGGCGGGGCGCTGGGTCGGCCACGGCGGCTACGGCGGCCAGTACATGCTGGCCGACCTGGAAACCGGGGTCTCGGTCGCGTTCTTCAGCTTGCTCGAGGACCGCGACGCTTCCGATTCGGACTACAGCGTCGAAACCATCCGCATGTGCGAGGAGGTCGCCGCGCTCGCCTGGGCGTAGGACGCCATGCCGGACGTCGCGACCCTCGCCTACGGCACGCTCTGCGTGTTCCTCGCCGCGATCGTGCGTGGCTACAGCGGTTTCGGCTTCTCGCTGCTCGCCATCACGGCGATGGCGCTGCTCATCCCGCCGCGCGACATCGTGCCGTCGATCTTCATGATGGAGATCGCGGCAAGCCTGCACCTGCTCCCCGGCGTCTGGCGCGAGGTGCACTGGAAGGCGACCGGGCTGCTGCTCGCCGGCTGCCTCGTCGCGACGCCGCTCGGCGTGTGGCTGCTCGCCACGGTGCCCGCGGCGCCCATGAAGGTGGCGATCGCCGTCTTCGTGCTGGTCGCGGCGATCCTGCTCGCGCGCGGCTGGGCGCTCAAGTCGATGCCCGGCCGGGCCGCGACCGTGGCCACCGGCGCGGCCGCCGGGCTGTGCAACGGCGCGTTCGGCATGGCGGGGCCGCCGGTCATCCTGTTCTTCTTCTCCTCGCCCGCGGGCGTCGCGGTCGGGCGCGCGTCGCTGATCGCGTTCTTCATCGGCACCGACTCGCTGGGTCTTGGCTTCCAGGCCCGCGAGAACCTGATCGGGATGGACGACGTCTGGCGCGCGCTCGTGTTCCTGCCGCCGCTGTTCGCCGGCGTCTGGCTCGGCGCGCGCAGCTTCAGGGGCGCCGATCCGGCGACGTTCCGGCGCTGGGTGCTGCGCATCCTGATGACGCTCGCCGTGCTGACCGGCGCGCAAGGCGCCGCCGAGCTCTCCTCACCCTGACGGCCGGCCGGGCGCGCGCACCAGGAACAAGAGGCCGAGCCCGACCACGAAGAACGGCAAGACGGTCGCCATGCCGAGCCTGGGCTGGCCACTCGCGAGCGTGATCCAGCCGACCAGCGTCGGCCCCAGGAACGCGGTCGCCTTGCCCGAGAAGGCGTAGAGCCCGAACATCTCGGCCTCCATGCCGGCCGGCACCAGCCGCGCCATCATCGACCGGCTGGAGGCCTGCACGGGACCGATGAACAGCCCGAGCGCCAGACCGCCGATCCAGAACCAGACGATGTCGGTCACCAGCAGGATCGCGGCGCCGGTCGCGATGAGCCCCAGGTTGCCGACGATCAGCGCTCGTTTCGGCCCGACCAGGTCGTCGATCCAGGCGAAGCCGAACGCGCCCGCCGCCGCCGTCACGTTGAGCGCGATGCCGAACACGAGGATGTCCTCGATCGCCATGTCGAAGGCGGTGGCGGCGTAGACCCCGCCCAGCCCGAACACGGTGTTCAACCCGTCGATGTAGAGCATCTTGGCGAGCAGGAACCAGGCGATGTCGCGATGGTGCCGGATCGCGCGGATCGTCGCCCACAGGCGCGCGAGCCCGTCCCGGACCGCGCGCGCGAGGCCCAGCGCGGGACGGGCGGAGGCTTGGCCCCGGTCGAACACGAACAGCGGCCAGCCGAACGCGACGAGCCAGAGCGCGACCAGCGGCCCCACCGCGCGCACCGGCTCCGCCGCCGCCGCGTCCAGGCCGAACGGCGGCGGCTCCGCCTTGATCAGGCCGTAGAGCGCCACGGCCAGGCAGACGAGGCCGCCGGCGTAGCCGAGTGCCCAGCCCCAACCCGAGATTCGTCCGACCATGCCGGGCGGCGCGAGCCTCGGCAGCATCGCGTTGTAGAAGACCGTCGCCATCTCGAACGCGACGTTGGCGCAGGCGACCGCGACCAGTACCCACCATGCGTTCGCGGGGTCGGGCGCGGCGAACCAGAGCGCGGCACCCGTCGCCGCGGTCGCGAGCGAGAAGGCGAGCAGCCAGGGCTTGATCCGCCCGCTGGCGTCGGCGATGGCGCCGACGACCGGGGCGAGCAACGCCACGGCCAGCCCGCTGGCCCCCAGCGCCTGGGCCCACAGCCCGGCGCCCAGCGTGTCGTCGCCGACGATGCCCTTGGTGAAGTAGGCCGCGAAGACGAACGTGACGACGACGGTCGGGAACGGCGAGTTCGCCCAGTCGTAGAGGCACCAGGCGAGGAGCGCCCGACGCTCGGCGCCCGGTCGCTTCATTCGGCCGCGAGCAGGGCGAGGTGCCGGTTCGCGACGGTGAGCATGGCGAGATCGACGCCACCGGCCGCCTTGAGGTCGCCGAGCAGCTGGTCGGCGCGAGCGACGGCCTTCTTGTGGCCGTCGACCCAGGCGGCGACGGACTCCGCGCCGGTGGCTCCGTTCGACTTGACGACGGCGGCGGCGAGCGCGCGCTGCTGGGCATGGCTGTCGTCGAACAGCGCCTGGATGGCCAGCCTCTGCCAGTGGGTCTCGGGCTTCAGCTTCGCCGCGCACTGACGCAGCCAGTCGAAGCCGAGCCGGGAACCGAGCGCGAAGTAGACGCGCCCAACGTCGACCGTGCCACGCTCTTCCCGGCGCGCGGTGCGCGCGATGTCGCCGACGGCGGCGAGGGTGCGCAATCGGGCGACCCGCTCGGCGAGCTCGCGCGGGATCCCCGCCTCGACCCACTTGGCGGCCGCGTCGGCCATTGCTCGCTTGCGCGTCTCGCCGACGACGACGTCGAAGGCTTCGAGCAGCTCGGTGACGCCGGGCCCGTAGAGCGCCACGGTGGCGCCGACGTCGATCGGCTGCGCCTCGTTGCGCAGGAACCACAGAGTCGCGCGCTCCAGCAGCCGGCCCGCCTCGATGAGCAGGTCGGTCTGCGCCGACGCCGCGACCTTGGTGTCGAGCGCCTCGACCGCGCGCCACACCTCGCGCAGATCGTAGGTATCGCGAGCGGCCGTGAAGGCGCGCGCCACGGCCGCCGCGTCGAAACCCGTACGGTCGATCATCTCGTAGAGAAACGTCCCGCCGGCCCGGTTGATCAGGCTGTTGGTGACGGCGGTCGCGATGATCTCGCGGCGCAGCCGGTGGCGGGCGACGGCCGGTGCGAACCGCTTGCGCACCGGCTTCGGGAAGTAGAGCGCGAGGTCGCTCGCGAAGTGCGTGTCCTCGGGCACGTCGGAGGCTAGCAGCGCGTCGTACGCGGCCATCTTGGCGTAGGCGAGCAGCACCGCGAGCTCGGGCCTGGTCAGGCCCCGGCCCTTCGCCTGGCGCTCGCCGAGCTCCTCGTCGTTCGGCAGGCACTCGATGGCTCGGTCGAGCAGCTTGCGCGACTCGAGCGCGCGCATGAGCCGGGCCTGCGATTCCATGAGCGCCGTGCCCTGCGCCTCCATCAGGCTCAACGCCTGGGTCTGCTGGTAGTTGTCGCGCAGCACCAGGGCGGCGACCTCGTCGGTCATGGCGGCGAGCAGCTCGTCGCGCTGCTTGCGCGTCATGTCGCCGGCGCTGACCACGTCGTTGAGCAGGATCTTGATGTTGACCTCGTGGTCCGAGCAGTCGACCCCCGCCGAGTTGTCGATCGCATCCGAGTTCAGCCGCCCGCCCGCCTGGGCGTACTCGACGCGGCCGAGCTGGGTGAAGCCGAGGTTGCCACCCTCGCCGACGACCTTGGCGCGCAGCTCTCGCGCATCGACGCGCAGCGCATCGTTGGCCCGGTCGCCGACCGCGGCGTGGCTCTCGCGCGAGGCCTTGACGTACGTGCCGATGCCGCCGTTCCACAAGAGGTCGACGCGGGCCCTCAGGATCGCGCGCATCATTTCGTTCGGCGTCACCGCCTTTTTGTCGATGTCGAGCGCGAGCGCGACCTGGGGCGTCACGGCGATCGACTTCGCCTTGCGGTCGTGGACGCCGCCGCCCTCGGACAGAAGCGCCGCGTCGTAGTCCGCCCAGCTCGAGCGCGCCAGCGCGAACAGGCGCTCCCGCTCGGCGAAGCTCTTCGCCGCGTCGGGATCGGGGTCGAGGAAGATGTGCCGGTGATCGAACGCGCCGATCAGGCGGATGTGGCGCGACAGCAGCATGCCGTTGCCGAACACGTCGCCCGACATGTCGCCGATGCCGACCACCGTGAAGTCCTCGGACTGGATGTCCTTGCCGATCTCGCGGAAGTGGCGCTTGACCGCCTCCCACGCGCCGCGCGCGGTGATCGCCATCTTCTTGTGGTCGTACCCGGCCGAGCCACCCGAGGCGAACGCGTCGCCGAGCCAGAAGCCGCGTTCGAGCGCGATGCCGTTGGCGATGTCGGAGAAGGTCGCCGTTCCCTTGTCGGCGGCGACGACCAGGTAGGGATCGTCGCCGTCGTAGCGCACCACGCGGGCGGGCGGGACCACGGCGCCCGCGTCGAGGTTGTCGGTCACGTCGAGCAGACCCGCCATCATGGTGCGGTAGCACGCGATGCCTTCCTCGAGGAGCGCCTCGCGGCCGCCGGCGGGCGGGCGCTTGACGACGAACCCGCCCTTGGCGCCGACCGGCACGATGACCGCGTTCTTGACCTGCTGGGCCTTGACCAGGCCGAGCACCTCGGTGCGAAAGTCCTCGCGCCTGTCCGACCAGCGGATGCCGCCGCGCGCGACCAGCCCGAAGCGCATGTGCACGGCCTCGACGCGCGGCGAGTATACCCAGATCTCGCGCAGCGGGCGGGGCTCCGGCAGCTCGTCGAGCGCCTTGCTGTCGAACTTGAACGAGACGTAAGGCTTCGGCTGGCCCAGGGCGTCGGCCTGGAAGTAGTTCGTACGCAGCATGGCCTCGATGACGTTGAGGAAGCGCCTGAGTATGCGGTCCTCATCGAGGCTCTGGACCTTGTCGAGCGCTTCCGCGATCGCCGCCTTCAGCGCGGCGAGGCGCTCGGCGCGACCCGTCCCGGCGTCCGGATCCATGCGCGCCGAGAACAGCTCGACCAACAGGCGGGCGATGGCGCGATTGTTATTGAACGTCTCCCGCATGTAGGACTGGCTGAACGCGATGCCGGCCTGGCGCAGGTACTTGCTCAGCGCGCGCAGCACGACGACCTCGCGCCATGTCAGCCCGGCGCCGATCACGAGCTGGTTGAACCGGTCGTCCTCGACCTCGCCGCTCCAGACCCGCGCGAAGGCATCCTGGAACCCAGCGCGCACCGTGCCCAGGTCGACCTCGTGGCCACCCCGCGTGCGCAGGGAGAAGTCGTGGATCCAAACCGACCGCGGGCCGTCGAACGGCTCGACCAGGAACGGAGTTTCCTCGATGACCCGGAGCCCCATGTTCTCGAGCATCGGCAGGATGTCGGACATCGGCACCGGCTCGCCCGCGTGATAGACCTTGAAGTGCACGACGTCCTCGGGCGCGTTGACCCGTCGGTAGAGGCTCATGGCGATGCCGTCGCCGGCGCCGAGTCCCTCGATGCGCTCGATGTCGGCGACCGCGACGCGCGCGTCGAACGCGTGCGGGTAGGCGGCCGGGAACGCCTTGCGATAGCGCTGGAACTCGGTGCTGCCGCGACCCTCGCCATGGGCCTCGACGAGGGCGTCCCTGAGGTCGTCGGACCAGGCGCGGCTGACGGCGACGAGCTGGGCCTCGATGGTCGCGACGTCGAAGGTCGGCACGGTGTCGCGCGGCGTGTGCACCATGAAGTGGATGCGCGCCATCGGCGCTTCCGAGACCTGGGTCGAGAACTCGACGGCGTCGCCCTCGAGCGCCTGCATCAGGATGCCCTGCATCTTCTCGCGCAGCTCGGTCGTGTAGCGGTCGCGCGGCACGAAGACTTGGCAGGAGAAGAAGCGCGCGTACGAATCGCGCCGGACGAACAGCCGGATGCGCTGGCGCTCCTCGAGGTGCAGGATGCCGAGCGCGGTCTCGGTGAGCGCTTCGTCGTCGATCTGGAACAGCTCGTCGCGCGGGTAAGCCTCGATGATGTTCTGCAGGGCCTTGCCGTTGTGGCTGTTGGGCGCGAAGCCCGAACGCTCGAAGACGAGCGCGACCTTGCGGCGCAACAGCGGGATCTCGCGCGGGTTGCGGTTGTACGCCGCCGAGGTCAAAAGGCCGAGGAAGCGGTGCTCGCCGACGACGTCGCCGTCGGCGCCGAACCGCCGGATGCCGATGTAGTCCATGTAGACCGGCCGGTGCACGCGCGAGCGGCTGGTCGCCTTGGTGATCATCAGGAGCGATTTGCGCCGCACGCTCTTGGCGACGAGCGGCGGCAGCGACTTACCGTGCCGCTCGAGCGATTCGCCAGTGACCTCGCGCAGGACACCGAGGCCCGAGCCCTCGACGATCTCGGAGAAGTCCTTGCCGTCCCGGCGCACCAGCCGGTACTCGCGTGCGCCGAGGAACAGGAAGTGATCGTCGCGCAGCCACTGGAGAAAGGCCTTGCCCTCGGCGATCTCGTCGGCGGCGAGCGGCGGCGGGCCGTCCCCGAGCTCCTTGACGATCGCATCGATGCGCGCGATCGACGGGCGCCAGTCCTCGACCGCATGGCGCACGCTGGCCAGCACCTCGGCGACGCGCCTTTCGATCTCCTTCAGGCGTTCCGCGCCGACCTGGCGCGTGACCTGGACGTGCTGCACGGACTCCGCCGTGGCGTCCGGTCCCGCCTCGGCGCCGAACGCCGCGAGCTTGCCGTCACCGTCGCGCCGGACGCGGACGATGGGATGGATCAGCAAATGGACGGTGAGGTCGAGCTGGTTGAGCGCGTTGGCGGTCGAATCGACGAGGAACGGCATGTCGTCGGTGACGATCTCGACGATCGTGTGCGTCGACAGCCAGCCGTGCTCCTCCATGGTCGGGTTGTAGGCCCGGACGCGCGGCGCGCCGCCATGGGGACGCTTCTTGAGGAAGGCCCACAGCGACAACGCGGCGCCGAACAGAGTCGCGGCCGAAGACTCGATCAGGTCCTCGGCCGCGACGCCGGCAAGAAAGGCGCGAGCGAAGGCCTCGGCCGGCTTGACCTCTTCGCCCGCGACGCGTTTCCTGATCAGCGCGGCGACGTCGTCGAGCCGTTCCTTCTTAGGATCGTGCGCCGCGCGTGCCATGGTGTCACCTTTCCCGATCATCGGGCGCCAGCCTAGCCAAATATAGTTAACGGGACCATGAAGCCGCTTTCCGTGCCGGCGCGTTCAATAGCCGCGCACGCGATCGACGACGTTGGGCGGGCATTGTCCGGCGGCGACCAGTCGGTATGCTTCGGCCACCTCGGGCAGCACCGGGCCCATCTTGGCCCCCGAATCGTGTGGCGTCACGATCACCTTGGGGTGGCGCCACAACGGGCTTTGGGACGGCAGCGGTGATGGCCGGTGAACGTCGAGCACGGCGCCGGCCAGCCGGCCCGCGTCGAGTGCGGCGATCAGGTCGGCTTCGACGACGAAATCGCCCCGGCCGAGGTTGATCAGGGTCGCGCCTGGCTTGAACAGGGCCAGGCTTCGGGCGTTGATCAGATCGCGCGTCACCGGCGTCGAGGGCAGCGAGGCGACGACGATGTCGCACCGCCCGAGGAAGCGCGCGAGCCCGGCCTCGCCGTGAAAGGCCTCGATGCCGGGCGCCGTCCGCGCCGTCCGGGTCCATGCGGCGAGCCGGAAGCCGAACGGCCGCAACCCTTCCGCGAAGGCCGAGCCGAGCCGGCCGAGCCCCATCAGCCCGACCGTCGTCAGGGCGGTCTCCGGCGCCTCGATCAGGGCCCAGCGCGCCGCCCTCTGCTGCGCCTCGTGCTCGCGCACGCGACGATGCCGGTGCAGCACGTAGAGCACGACGTACTCGGTCATCTGGCGCGCGATGCCGGGATCGGCCAGCCGGGCGATGGTGACATGGCCGGGCACTTCGCCGCTGGCGATGATTTCGTTCGGCCCGTAGCCCGGATAGAGCACGCAGGCGAGGTTGGGCAGGGCGGCGAACAGCCCCGGCGGGGCGAAGTCGGCCACCGCCATGACGATGTCCTCGGGCCGGCCGAGCTCGGGCCAGACCCGCACCTCGAGCCCCGGCACCAACTTCGGCAATTCGCGCCGCCATTCCTCCGGGTCGTAGTAGTAGCCCGCGTACTTGGGGCAGAAGAGCAGAGTCATTCCGTTCTCCGGACTGCTCGGGTCAATCGTCGATTGGAACTCAAGGCCAGCGCCCTTCGGGCCAGTCCCGCGCCCCGTGGATGACGCGTAGGACGATAAGCCGGTCGTCGCCGGAGGGGTGCGTGCGCAGAGCATAGGCCACGATGTAGGGCAGGCCGTGGACAACCTTTTCGTACGTCCCGGGCACGCGGCCGCGGCGTCCCGTCGGCGTGGCGGCAAGCGACTGGATCGCCGCGTCGATCCGATCGGCCACGGAGCGGGCCGCGCGCGAGTCGTCCCGCGCGATGGTGCCGATTGCCTCGTCGAAGTCATCAAGCGCCGACTGCGACCAGACGATCCGTCTCACGCTGATTTTCGGCGCTTGGCTATAGTGTTGCGGACCCGTTTCATCGCCGCGTCATGGGTTACGAGGCGTCCGTTCTCCGCATCGTCCAGCCCCTCGGCAACGCCCTCGACGATGGCGAGTTCCCGCGCAACGTAGTCGGCGATCGCTTTTCCGGCCAAATGTGAGCCGGTCCGATCGGTCGCCCTCGCGAGACGGCCCAACGCTTCCTTGACCTCCTGAGAAATTCGAACCGTGACCGTCGTGCTCGCCATGGCAAAGTCCCTTACGGTATGAGTGGATGTGCACACATTACCGCAAGGTGCACAAACGTCACAGGAGATTCGAGTATGCCTACTGACCTCGTGAACTTCTGGCGACGCTTCAAGCCATCCGAACCGCACTATGCCCATCCGGACGACCTTGAGATTTTTCGTTCAAGTGGCGGCAAGTATGTTCTTGCCGATTCAATGGGCTTCGGGGACTTCATTTCGAGTCCGCGTTTCGGCGACTTCCAGGACCATCGGCTGCACCTGTCCCTGCTGCCCGCCCCCTACTGCGGCGACCTCACCCGCGCCGACGTCGTGATCCTGCTTCTGAACCCGGGCCTTGGTTATCGAGCTTGTGCCCCACCACTCTCCGTCGTTTCGTAGTCATAGTTTGATCGACAGGCTGGAATCCGTCGCCGCGGCCCGACGCTTCGTGCGCAGTACGCTTGTGCCAGCCGCGAACCGAGGCGAGAAGCTAGTCATCATAACGCGTGGCCGGAGGCACTGGGGAACGCCTGAAGGCGAGAACGAGAACGTCGTCATCTACAAGGGCGGTGAAACGCGCGGCGCAAGTCTGGGGCCACTTACGCGCGGTGGATATGCGATCTTGCGGCGTAACGGTATTTCCACGAGATAATGCCTGACCTCCCGCATCTATTGGACACCTCGAAAAACCGCTTGCCCTTGAGGTTGTGAACTGACTCTCTGGCTG
>JBBDQV010000213.1:0-14628 GCA_040905845.1 Alphaproteobacteria bacterium
GAGCGACTTTGTCGCGCGCGCCGCCTCGACGATGCGACCGCCGAAGGCGCGATACGCCGCCTCGGTCACCGTGCCGCCCGGCCCGGCCGAGGCCGCGACGCTCGGGATCGGGGTCAGGCCGCGCGCCGCGGAGCCGTCGTAGAACCCGGCGATCTCGCAGTTGGTCCCGGCCATCCGCTCCATGGCGGCACCCTCGAGCGCGAGCCGCTGGCGGAAGTGCTCGACGTCGGTCGGAACGCGGCTGAACGTGTTGGTCTCGTGGTTGAACTCGCCAATGAGCACGGTGGGCATGGTGGACCTCAAGCGCGGCAGGCGCGGCGGGCGAAGGCGGCGACGCGGGCGCAGACGGCATCGATCGCCGGGCCGTGGCCCCATGCGCGCAGGAAACTGTGGCCCATGGCCGGCGCGACCCAGAGCTCGGTTTCCACGCCCGTAGCGCGCAATTTCTCGGCGTAGATTTCGCTGCTGTCCCTGAGCGGATCGCATTCGGCCGCGACCACGAACGCGGGCGGTAATCCGGCGTGGCTCGACGCCTTGATCGGCGCGCCATAGGGGCTGTCGGTGGTCATGGCCGGGCCGAAGTAGGCGCGCCGATACGCCGCCATCGATTCCTCGCTGAGCGTCGGGTCGGTGGTGTTCTTGCGTCGGGATTCGGTTGGCTCGTCGTGGCCGAACGCGCCGTAGACCAGGAGCTGGCCCGCGATCGCCGGGCCGCGCCGGTCGCGCGCGGCCAGGCAGACCGCCGCCGACAGGTTGGCACCGGCGCTGTCGCCGCCCACGGCGAGGTGTGCCGGATCGACGCCGAACCCGGCCGCATCCGCGGCAACGGCGGCAACGGCGGCGTAGGCGTCGTCGAACGCGGCCGGAAAGCGGTGCTCGGGAGCGAGCCGATACTGGACGCTGACCACGACGATCGCGGCTTGCTCGGCCATGTGCCAGACCAGGTTGTCGGCGCTGTCGAGGGTGCCCGAGACGAACCCGCCGCCCTGGCAGTAGACGAGGCACGGCGCGCCCGCCCTGGCCACGCCGGCCGGCCGATAGACGCGGATCGGGATGGCGCCGCCCGCGCCCGCAATCGTCGCGTCCCGGACCACCATGCCGGGCGGGCGCGGCAACGCCCGCTCGATGCACCACGCCTGCCAGAACGCGCGCTCGTCCCGCATGGTCGCGAAGCTCGGCCATCGCGTCATGTCGCCCCAGAAGGCGACGAGCTCGGGGTGCAGTCGCGGACTCGCCATGGATGATCTTATTGGGCCGCGGCGAGCCCCTTCGCCCGACGCTGCTCGAGCAGCTCGTCGAGCCAGTCGGTGCGCATCTCGGGCGCGGAGCTAAGCAGGAGCTCGGTGTAGGGGTCGTGCGGCGGCGCGAAGATCTCGCGTTTCGGGCCGCTCTCGACCACTCGGCCGTTCTTCATGACGACGACCTCGTCGGCGATGTTCCAGACGATGGCGAGGTCGTGGGTTATGAAGACGTAGGCGAGGCCGAGTTCGTCCTGGAGACCTTGCAGGAGCTGGAGGATGCCCTCGGCGATCAGCGGATCGAGCGCCGAGGTCACCTCGTCGCAGATGATGACGTCCGGCTCGGCCGCCAACGCACGGGCGATACACACGCGCTGTTTCTGCCCGCCCGACAATTCCGACGGGTAGCGCGTCACGAACGAGCGGTCGAGGCCGATGTGGTCCATGAGCTCGTTCAGGCGTTGCCGGCGTGCCTCCCCTTCCATGCCGAGGTAGAGCTTGAGCGGCCGACCGATCGCCTCGGCGACCGACTGGCGCGGGTTCAGGGCGACGTCGGGCATCTGGTAGATCATCTGAACGCGCTTGAGCATGGCGCGCGTCCGTTTGGACGTCCTGGGCGGCAGCGCGGTGCCGTCGACCAGGACATCGCCCTTGATCGGCGGCAGGAGCCCGGTGATGACGCGGGCGAGCGTCGACTTGCCCGAGCCGGATTCGCCAACGACCGCGACCGTGCGGCCGCGCCCGAGCTTGAGACTTACGTCCTCGAGCACGTTGGCAGCGTTGCCGCCGTAGCGTGCGATCACGCCGCGTACCTCGAGCAGGGGCGCCTCCGCCTTGACGGGAGTCTCGGCCTTTGGGTGCTCCTTGCGCGCGGTGACCAGCTCGCGCGTGTACGCCATGCGCGGCGCCTCGAGCACCTGCCCGGCCGTACCCATCTCGACCGTGCGGCCGTGCCTGAGGACCTGAATGCGGTCGGCGATCTGGGCGACAACGGCGAGGTCGTGCGAGATGTAGACGGCGGCGGTACCGAAATCGCGGATCAGCTCCTTGATCGCGCCGAGCACCTCGATCTGGGTCGTCACGTCGAGCGCCGTGGTCGGCTCGTCGAACACGATCAGCGAGGGCCGGCACGACATCGCCATGGCGGCCATGGCGCGCTGAAGCTGCCCGCCGGAGACTTGGTGCGGATAGCGCTCGCCGAACCGCTCGGGATCGGGCAGCTGGAGCCGGCGGAACATGTCGGCGGCGCGCCGGCGCGCCTCGTCGAAGCGCATCATGCCGTGGCGCACCGGCGCCTCGCACACCTGGTCGTAAAGCGTCATCGCCGGGTTGAACGAGGCCGCGGCGCTTTGGGCCACGTAGGAGACGCGCGGGCCCCTCAGGCGGCGCCGGCCTTCGCCGTCGAGCGCGATGACGTTCTCGCCGTCGAGCAATATCTCGCCACCGCCGAAGCGCGCGCCCGGCTTGGCGTAGGCGAGGCAGGCCAGGCCGATCGTCGACTTGCCGGCGCCGGACTCGCCGATCAGGCCCAACACCTCGCCGGCATCGACGTAGGCGTCGACCTCGTCGACGATCCGTGTCCAGTCTCCCGTCATCGTGCGTGCCTCGATGACGAGCGTCTTGATGTCGAGCAGCCGCGCCATCACGCCTCCTGTCCGCCGACGGTCCGGTTCTGCTTCGCGAGCATCCAGTCGGCCAGCAAGTTGATGCCGACCGTCAGGGTGGCGATGGCAACCGCGGGCGCCAGCGGCGCGATCGCGATGAGCGGATCGTAGGCCGCGAAGTTGATGGCCTGGGCGTTGTCGCGCACCATGCCGCCCCAATCGGCGTAGGGCGGCTGGATGCCGAGCCCGAGGAACGACAGCGAGCTCACGAACAGGATGACGAAGCAGAAGCGCAGGCCGAACTCGGCGACCAGCGGCGGCAGCGCGTTGGGCAGGATCTCCCGGCCGAGCACCCAGGTGAGTCCCTCGCCCCTGAGCCGCGCGGCCTCGACGAACTCCATGACGCTGAGGTTCATGGCGAGCGCGCGGCTGATGCGAAAGACGCGCGTCGCATCGACCACCGCGATGACGGAGATAATGACGGGAACGCCCGTGCCGAGGATCGACAGCAGCAGGAGTGAAAGTATGAGGGAAGGGATCGCCATGAAGACGTCGACGATGCGGCTCAGCACCTGGTCGACGGCGCCGCCGAGCGTTCCGGCGGCGAAACCGAACGCGATGCCGACCGCGAACGACAACACGGTCGCGATGAACGCGATGCCGAGCGTCGTCTGCGCGCCGTAGAGCATGCGCGTCAGCATGTCGCGGCCGAGATTGTCGGTGCCGAGCCAGGCCTCGGCGCTCGGCGGCGACCACGGCTGCAAGCTCACCTGGTACGACTCGGCATAGGGCGCGATTACCGGGCCGAAGACAGCCACAAGAACGTTGACCGCGACGATCACCAAGCCGGCCACCGCCGATAAGGGCATGTCGCGGAAATAGGCGCCCACGGCTAGCGCGGATTCCTGAGCCGCGGGTTGACCATGATGGCGATCAGGTCCGCGGTCAGATTCAGGAGGACGTAGGTCGAGGCGAAGATCATGCCGCATGCCTGGACGATGGGCAGGTCGCGCTTGCTCACCGAATCGACCATGAGCTGGCCCATGCCGGGATAGACAAACACGACCTCGACCACGACGACGCCGACGATCAAGTAGGCGAGGTTGAGCGCGACGACGTTGACGATGGGCGCGAGCGCGTTGGGCAGGGCGTGGCGCAGCACGATCCGCGTGTTGCGGATACCCTTGAGGCGCGCCATCTCGATGTAGGGGCGGCCGAGGATGTCGACCACGGCGACGCGGGTCATGCGCATCATGTGCGCGACGACGACGAGGGTGAGCGTGAGCGTCGGCAGGCTCAACACGTAGAGGCGGCGACCAAGATCGGGCGCGTTGGTCACGTCCGCGATCGTCGGGAACACCGGAATCAGCACCGCGAAGACCAGGACCAGGATGTAGGCGACGAAGAACTCGGGCACCGAGATCGTCGCCAGCGTCGAAATGTTGATGACGCGGTCGAGCGTGCTGTCCTTGTAGACCGCCGCCACGAGCCCCAACCCGACGGCCAGCGGCACCGCGATCAGCGCGGCGAGCCCGGCGAGAAAGAACGTGTTGCCCAACCGCCAGCCGATCTGGTCGGCGATCGGCTTGCCGGTGGTCAGCGCCGTGCCGAGATCGCCGGTCAGGAACCCGCCGAGCCACTCGACGTAGCGCAGGAGGATTGGGCGCTCGAGACCCAGCGCCTCGCGCATCGCGGCAACCGACTCGGGCGTGGCATTCCGCCCAAGAAGGGCGGTCGCCACGTCCCCGGGCAACAGCTCGGTCCCGACGTAGATCAGGAACGAGACGGCGAGGAGGGTGAGCAGCCCGAGCGCCAGGCGTCGGATCAGGAGCCGACCCACCTCCTATCTCAGCTCTCGAGCCAGACCCGCTCCGACACCCTGAGCCACTGCTCGGGGTCCGAGTTGACGCCACCGACCTCGGTGCTCGCCGCCGCGATGTCCGAGGCGAACATGGGCACCAGATAGCCGCCCTCGTTGCTGAGCATCTCCTGGAGCGCCCAGTAGAGTGACTTGCGCTTGTCGAAGTCGACGATGCCCCGCGCTTCGCGCAGCATGGCGTCGAAATCGTCGCGCTTCCAGAACGTGTCGTTCCACGGCGCGCCGCCTTCGAAGGCGACCGAGAGCATCAGGTCCGCCGTCGGCCGTCCGCCCCAGTACGACAGGCAGAACGGCTTCTTGAGCCAGACGTCGTTCCAGTAGTTGTCGGCCGCCTCGCGAACCACGTTGATCTCGATGCCACCCGCCACGGCCGACTCCTTGTACAGCACCGCCGCATCGACCGCGTTGGCGAACGCCGCGTCCGAGGCCGAGAGGTCGACCGAGAAGCTGTCCATGCCCGCCTGCTTCAGGTGGTACTTGGCCTTGTCGGGGTCATAAGGCCGCTGCGGAAGTTCGGAATGGAAGAACGGATCGATCCTCGGGATCGGATGGTCGTTGCCGACGTAGCCGTGCCCGAGCAGGACCGTCTGCAGGATGCGCTCGCGGTCACAGGCGTACTTGATCGCGAGCCGGAGGTCGTTGTTGTCGAACGGCGGGCGGTCCGTAATCATCACGAACGGGTAGAAGCGGCCGCCGAGCGCCTCGGCCATCTGGATCTTGTCCGAGCGTTGCAGCAGTCCGGCGGTCTTGGCGTCGACGCGGTTGATGTAATGGACCTCGCCCGCCTGCAACGCGCTCATGCGCGCGTTGGTGTCGTTGACGCACAGCGTCTCGACGCTGTCGACGTGGCCGCGGCCTTCCTTCCAGTAGTTCGGGTTGCGCGCGACCTCGGCGGTGACGCCGCCCTCGAAGCGCTTGAGCGTGAAGGGCCCGGTACCCACCGTGTTGGCCCAGTCGTTGAACCCCGCCGGGACGATCTGCAGGTGGTAGTCGGACAGCAGGAACGGCAGGTCCGCGTTCGGCGCCGTCAGCTTGAACACGACCTTGTCCTTGCCGTCGGCGGTCATCTCGGTGACCTGCTCCATGTAGGGCTTGGCGCCCGACTTTGAGTCGGCGGCGGTGTGCAGGCCGAGCGAGTAGATGACATCGTCGGCGTCGAGCTCCTTGCCGTTGTGGAAGGTGACGCCCTTGCGCAGCGTGAAGCGCCACAGATCGGGGCTGTCGCCCGCCTCCCAACTCTCGGCGAGCTCGCCCTTGGCCTGGCGGTTCTCGTCGATCTCGACCAGCGCGTTGTAAACCTGCAGACCGACGAGCGCGGCGTGGGTGTCGGTCCAGATCGTCGGGTCGAGCGTGTCGCTGGTGTGGCCCGCCGCGATGGCGAGCTTGAGGTGTCCGCCCTTCTTGGGCTCCTGGGCCCGCGCGGGCCGTGCGCCGAACGGCGCGACGAGCGCCGTCGAGGCCGCCAGGCCCGCCATGCCGCCGAGCACCTCGCGCCGGCGTGGCGCGGCGAGATCAGAGATTAGAGACTTGCCGTGGTTGCGAATCATGGTGGCCTCCCTGCCCCCGTTTCTCGAAGCGCGGTTTCCCACCAGGGGTCGCGCGAACTATTGACCTTTCATAGGACAGTTTCGTGATGCTCGACAAGTGCGCTGTCCGGCGCCGGCCACGCGAACATTTGGCGGCTGTCAGACGCCCTGGTCGTCGATCTCGGCCCAAACCGGCAGGTGGTCGGAGCCCTGCGCCTCGTGGTCGATCCACGCCCGGCGCACCGAGCCCGCCAGATCGGCCGTGACGAAGACGTAATCGATGCGCTTCGGTGCCTCGCTCGAGCGGTTAGCATAGGGGTGCCAGGTCGCGCCGCAGTCCTCCGGGTGGCCCGAGGCGGTCATGGTGTCGACCAGGAAGTCCGGCGTCACGACGCGGCCCTGGCGCGGATCGCTGGGGCCGATCAGCGCGTCGTACTCGGTCGTCGCGGGCGGGGCGTTGAAGTCGCCCATGACGATGGCCGAGGCCGGCATCGGCGTCTGCGGCTCGCCGTTGTGCCAGTCCTCGTCGAGGTAGGGATCGTTGGGCGGCGCGGTGCCCGTCATCATGCCGCCCTGGGGCGGCGCCTCGTCGAGGATGCGGCGCAGCGCCGCGATCTGCAGATGGCGCTCGCGCGCAAGCACGTCGTCGAGATGGACGCAGTAAACGCGGATCGCGCGCGCGCCGAGCTGGACGACGCCCTCGACCACGGCGGTCTGCATGGTGCCGAGGGCGCGCACGTCGATCTTGGGTAGCGGGAAGACCCGGCACGACAAGATCGGCCCCTTGGCCAGGATCATGTTGCCGAACCGCCGCCGCCGGTGCTCGATGGCGCCGTCGGGGCGGACACGGCTCGCCTCGACGTCGAAGCCCGGCCCGTAGACCCGAAAATAATTGGGCAGCAACGCCCCCAGTGCCTCGGCCTGGTCGATCCCGCCGGATCGTTTCCAGCCGGCCTCGACCTCCTGCAGCCCGATGATGTCGGCGCCGTCGACGGCGCGCGCGATGCGGCCGAGATCGAGCTGGCCGTCCCTGCCCTTGCTCCACTGGATGTTGTACGTGACGACCTTCATGGCCTGTCCCGCCGAGCGAGGACTACACCATCCCCGATCCGTCGCGGCTCGACAATGGCGGCTTCGGCGACCGCGCGATCGGCGCGTCGCTTATGCCTTGGCTAGTTCGCGCAAGGAGGAGAGGATGCGCCGATTGGGCCCGGAGTAGGTCGCGTCGGGCAAGCGCCGGCGACAGGGTCCGATGTAGGTCGTCGTGACAATGGGCTCGGCGCGCCGTTGCAGGACGATCCGGATGCGCTCGGCCAGATCGACGGCGGGGATGGGCGGCACCAGGATGTGGTCGACGCCCAAGCGAATGCTCCGCGTGATTTCGTCCTGATCCAACGGGGTCGTCATGGCAAGGAGCACCACGTTGGGCACCGGCGTAATACCGGGCGTCCGGATGAAGCGCACGAAGTTCACGCACGCGTCGTCCGAGAAGTCGAGGTGCGCGACGATCAGCGTCGCTTGGTAGCGCGTCAGGACAGCAGCCGCGGGCAGCACCCCCTCGATGCACTCGACGGAAATCGACCCGACAAGGCGTGCGGCGGTCTCGGCAGCCTCGGCCAGTCGCGAGTTCCGCTCGATGATCAGCGCCCGCAGCGGGGGCGGCTTCTCGGCGTCTCGCTGCATGGCTTACCTCCCCGCCGCGCGTTCGAGGGCTAGGCCTGAGGAGAAATCCAATGTGTCGATCATAATCATCGGTGTATCCACGGATCGAAGGACGCAGGGCCCGATCGACTGATCGACGCGAACCAAAAATGAACCCAGGGGCATGAAACAAGACTTAATACCAGCGGCCCTTCACTTCGACTCCTCCCGGCGAACCCGTCATGGCGAGGAGGACGTAGCCCCCTTCGACGCCGCCCGCGGCGTCGCTCGGGGCAGGTGTGAAGCCATCCATGGGCTGCAAGGGCCGTGCGGTTGCCCTGGATCGCTTCGCCTTCGGCTCGCGATGACGGATCAGGAGGGATCGGACAGGCCAACATCAAGGGCCTTTGGTATAACTCCCCAGGCTCGCGCTCCGACTTGCGGGCTATTGAATACGCTGTCGCCATGCCTCGATACGCGGCCCTTGCGGACCGCTCCTCGGCATCAGGTTGTTCATTGTCAAGGAGTTAACGTCACCCCAAAGGAGCCGCCGGGCGCGGGCGATCTCACCGGTCGCGCGCGCCGGAGCAATAGGACGGGGCCCAAGAGGTTACCAAGACTCTGATTGTCACCCACGAGGCCTCGTGCTTTGATCCCGGCCGATGGAGCGGCCGACCGAGTCAGGGAGGCGACCGCCGCCGAGCCGTAACAATCTCGGGCGATAAACGCCGTCACAGCCACGAAGGACATGATCGAGGCTGTCAATCCATATGGGGAGTCTCATGATGATTAGACTGAACAAGGGCCAGCGCGCGGCCCTGGCCACCGTCAAGGCGGCCCAAGCCAACCGGCGCGCCATCCTGAAGGGTGCCACGGCGCTGGGCGCGGTGGGCCTTCTGGCGCCGGCGTTCTCGCGCAACGCGCTTTCGTCCTCGGGCGAGCTGAATTGGTTCACCTGGGAGGACTACGCGCCGCAGCCGCTGGTCGACAAGTTCATCGCCGATACCGGCATCAACCTGAACGTGACGACATTTTCCTCGAACGAGGACCAGCTCAACAAGCTGAAGGCGGCGGGTGGAGTCGGTTGGGACATCTGCTCCCCGTCGATCGCCTGGGTGCCCGCCCACGTCGAGAACGGCAACCTCGGGGTTTTGGACTTCAACAAGATCCCCAACCTGTCCAACGTGTTCCCGAGCATGATCGAGCAGGGCAAGGAGCTTGGCGGGCTGGTGGAAGGCAACTGGTACGCCCTGCCCTACGATTGGGGCACGGAGGCACTCGCCTACAACACCGAGGCCCTGACGCTCGAATACGGCAAGGCCTCGTTCGGCGACCTGTGGGCGCCCGAGAACGCCGGCAAGATGCTGTGCCGGCAGCGCTCTATCATGCTGGGCACCGGGCTTTGGATGGAGGGCGAAGGCAAGCTGGCCGCCGGCACCATGCGCAAGGCCTACGCGGACGCGGACGCCTTCGACGTCGGCTACGTCGCCGCGGCCGATTTCGTGATCGCCAACAAGGCGCAGATCGTCAACTGGTGGAAGGGCACCGCCGACACGCAGTCCGGCTTCGAGCAGGACGGCGCGGTCATCGGCCAGACCTGGGACGGCCCGATCTTCCAGCTCAAGAATCAGGGCCGGCCGTACAACTACCTGGCGCCCAAGGAAGGCGCGCTGGGGTGGATCGACACCGTCGCGTTGACCGCCGGCGCGGAGAACATCGACCAGGCTTACGAGTTCATCAACTGGTCGTTCATGGCCGAGAACGGCGGATTGGCGTCGGACAACACGACGTACAACTCGGTCGTCCAGGGCTTCGACAACTACGTCTCGGAGTCGTTCAAGAAGAACTTCGCCGACGCCTATCCGGGCGATGCGATCGAGAAGCTGTGGATGCAGGGCATCGAGGCGACCTGGTTCCTGGAGAAGCGCCAGGGCCTGGCCGACAAGCTCTCGGCCGCCTGAGCCGGATCGATCACGAAGGACGCGCCGCTTCGGGCGACCGGGGCGGCGCGTCGTTTCATTCCGGGGCCGCCCTCGTGCACATCGCGCGCCTGGAGACCTTCACCAGCCAAGATATCGGGTTCGTCCGGCTGACGTTGGCGGACGGCGCCCAGGGCTGGGGCCAGGTCTCGACCTACAACGCCGACATCACCTGCAGGGTGCTGCACCGCCAGGTGGCGCCGTACGCGCTCGGCGCCGTCGTGCCCGGTCTGGCGTCGCTCGACGCCCTGCTCGACCGCATCGAGGAGAAGGAGCACAAGTTCCCGGGCTCGTACCTCAAGCGGGCCATGGGCGGGCTCGACACCGCGCTCTGGGACCTGTGGGGCAAGGCAACGGGCAAGCCCGTGGTCGCGCTGCTCGGCGGCGCGCCGGGGCCGTTGCGCGCCTACGCCTCCTCGATGAAACGCGACATCACGCCCGCGGCCGAGGCGGAGCGTTTCACGAGGCTGCGCGGCGAGTTGGGCTTCGATGCGTTCAAGTTCCGCGTCGGCGCCGAGTGCGGCCACGACGTCGACGAATGGCCTGGCCGGACCGAGGCCATCGTGCCGGCGATCCGGCGCGCGCTCGGCCCGCGGGCGTCGCTCCTGGTCGACGCCAACAGCGGCTTCTCGCCCGCCCGCGCGATCGAGGTCGGGAGCCTCCTGGAAGCCGAGGGGATCGAGCACTTCGAGGAGCCCTGCCCCTATTGGGAGCTGGACCAGACCAAGCAGGTGACCGACGCGCTCACGGTCGCGGTCACGGGCGGCGAGCAGGATTGCGAGCTGTCCGTTTGGCGCCGGATGCTGGCCGAGCACGTCGTCGACGTGGCGCAGCCCGACGTGCTCTACCTCGGCGGCATCGCGCGCACCCTCAGGGTCTGCCGGCTCGCCGCCGAGGTCGGCCTGCCGGTGACGCCGCACGCGGCCAACTGGGGACTGGTGACCCTGTTCACCATGCATCTGCTGCGCGCCATCGCGAACGCCGGCAAGTATCTGGAATTCTCGATCGAAGGGCCCGACTACTACCCCTGGCAGTACGGGCTCTATCGCGGCGACCCCTATCGCGTGAGCGAGGGCAGGGTGACGGTGACCGACGCGCCCGGCTGGGGCGTCGAGATCGACCCCGATTGGCTCGCCCGCTCGACCTACCAGATGAGCGATTTCCCGTGAGCCGTCGCGCCACGTACAATCGATATCAGGGACCACGGGTTGGGGGCGCCCGTCGCGGGGGTGGAGAATGAGCAGCGACCTTGTATTCACCAACGTCGTCAAGCGGTTCGGCGACTTCACCGCGGTCCATGACCTGAGCCTGACCATCGAGGAAGGCGAGTTCTTTTCCTTCCTGGGCCCTTCGGGCTGCGGCAAGACGACGATCCTGCGCATGGTCTCGGGCTTCATCGACCCGACCCAGGGCACCATCACGCTCGGCGGGCGCGATCTCGCCGGCATCGGGCCGAACAAGCGTCCGACCGCGTTGATCTTTCAGAATCTGGCGCTGTTCCCCCTGATGTCGGTCGCCGACAACATCGGTTTCGGCCTGGACGTGCGCGGCCTGGACAAGGCGACGCGGCGCAAGAAGATCGAGGGGCTGCTCGACCTGATCGCCTTGCCTGGTTTCGCCGAGCGCGGCATCGACGAGCTCTCGGGCGGCCAGAAGCAGCGCGTCGCGATCGCCCGAGCGCTCGCGGTCGAGCCCGCGGTCCTGCTGCTCGACGAGCCGCTTTCGTCGCTCGACCTCAAGCTGCGCCAGCACATGCGCGCCGAATTGCGCGCGATCCAGCGGCGCACCGGCATCACGTTCATCTACATCACCCACGACCAGGGCGAGGCCCTGGCCATGTCGGATCGGGTGGCGGTGATGAGCCAGGGACGGGTCGAGCAGATCGGCGTGTCCTCCGACATCTACAACCATCCCGAAACGGCCTTCGTCGCCTCGTTCGTCGGCGAGAACAACCTGTTCGCCGGCCGGGTGGCGGCGATCAACGGCGAGGAAGCGGCGGTCGAAACCGACTTCGGGAGACTCGCCGGGCTCAACACGCGCGGCCTGAAGGTGGGCGACGACGCGTTCGTGTTCGTGCGCCCGGAACGCCTGCGTCTGACGCCGGCGGGCGGCAGCGGCGAGAACGCCGTGACCTCGACGGTGCTGGGCGAGGTGTTCGAGGGCATCACGGTCAACATCTCGCTCGCCAACCCGTCGGGACGGGCGATCACGGTGACCATGTCGAACGACGGCGCCGTGCCCACCTTCGAGGTCGGCGCCCGCCTCGCGGCCTACTTCGGCAGCGACCACGCCACGGTCCTGCCGCGCGGGAGCCTGGCCCGTGCATGAGGGCCTGAAACGCTTCGGCGCGCTCGGCATCGCCTTCATCTTCGGATCGGTGGCGGTGTGGGCGCTGCTCCTGATCCTGATTCCGCACGTGATGCTGATCGACTACGCCTTCCACGCCAATCCCGGCGCGATCAAGAAGGGTCTGGCCGAGGAAGGCTTCACGTTCTACCCGTTCCTGCCGCTGTTCGACCTGCAGGACGACCTTGCGCTGCGGACGTTCATCCGCACGCTGCTGACCAGCGGCGTCATCACCGTGCTCGCGCTCGTCGTCTGCTACCCCGTCGCCTACTACCTGGCCAAGGTCGCCACCAACAAGTGGCTCAGCATCCTGATGCTCTGCCTGCTCGTGCCCTATTGGGTCAACGAGGTGCTGCGCGCCTATTCGTGGCGCACGCTGATGTCGAGAAACGGGCTTCTGAACCAGGCGTTGACCGGCATGGGGCTCGCGCCGTTCGAATGGTTCAACTACGAGCTTCCCGTGCTCGATTCGAACATCGCGCTGTTCGTCGGGCTGATCTATTCGTACGTGCTGTTCATGATTTTCCCCATGTTCAACGCCATGGAGAGCCTGGACAAGAACCAGGTCGAGGCGGCGCGCGACCTGGGCGCCGGCTGGGCGCGCGTGCACCGGCTGATCGTCATCCCGCACGCCAAGCCAGGCATCGCCTCGGGTTGCATCGTCATGTTCATGCTGACCGCCGGCTCCTACATCGTTCCCGTCCTGCTCGGCGGCAAGTCGAGCTTCTGGTTCACCCAGGCGATCGAATCGCAGTTCTCGGTGTTGAACTGGAACGGCGGCTCCGCCTACTCGCTCGTGCTCGAGCTGGTGTGCCTGATCTTCGTCCTGGTCATGATGAAGGTCTTCCGCGTCACCCTGCGCGACATCACCAAGTAGGACATGCCGTGACCGACAACAAGACCCTGCTGACGTGGTCGATCCGGGCCTACCTGCTGGTGTTCTTCGGCTACATGCTGTTCCCGATGGCCTACATGATGCTGCTGGCCTTCAACGAGAGCCGCATCCCGACCCATCGCGATTTCACCTTCACGCTCGATTGGTTCGGCGCGGCGTGGCAGGACAAGCGCATGTGGGGCGGGCTCGAGAACAGCGTCTACATCGCGTTCCTGGTCGTCGCGATCTCGGTGCCGCTCGGGCTCGGCGGCGCGATGATGCTGGTCAGGCTCCAGATCCGCGCGAAGAGCCTGGTCTACGCGGTCCTGGTCTCGCCGATCCTGGCGCCGGGCATCGTGCTCGGCATCTCCGCCTTCATCTTCTGGAGCCAGCAGCTCGGCTTCCGCGCCTCGTGGTGGACCGCGGCGCTCGCGCAGTCGAGCTTCATCTCGGCCTATTGCATGCTGATCTTCATGGCCCGCCTGCAACGCTTCGACACGACCCTCGAGGAGGCCGGACTCGACCTTGGCGCGACGCCGCGCCAGGTGTTCTGGCGCATCACGGTGCCCTACATGCGCCCGGCGTTCCTGTCGGCGGGGGCGCTCGCGTTCCTGCAATCGTTCGAGAACTACACCACGACCTACTTCTCGATCGGCGCGGAGAACACTTTCACCATCTTCATCGCGAACAAGGTACGCCAGGGCGTGACTCCCGCGGTCAACGCGGTGGCGGTCGTCATCATCGCCCTCACCATCCTGGTCGCGGTCGTCTTCGAGGTGCGCCGCCGGCGCCGCGCCAAGCATGCCGCCGAGGTCGCGCGCCTGGCCCAGTTGGCCGACGTGGCCATGGCCGGCGGCCTCGCGCCGGCCGGGGCGACGTGAGGCGGATGACCATGTCGACCTATCCCGATTGGCCGACGTTCCTGAAGACGAGCTTCGCCGGCCGGCGCGCTTTCCCGCTGGTCGCGCCCGAGACGCCGTCGTTCATGGGCCAGGCGGTCGCCAAGACGCGGGCCGATCTGAAGGGCGCCGACGTCGTCGTCATCGGCGCGCCCTACGTCGCGGCCCAGGACGGGCTCTATGCCGGCGTGCCCATGGCGGAATGGATCGGCGCGCCCAAGCGCGTGCGCCAGCAATCCGCGCGCTACCCCTCGGGCTACATCCAGGACTTCGACCTCGACGTCTTCGAGCACATTCGGCTCGTCGACTACGGCGACGCCGCCATTCCGCCCGAGGTCATGGCCAACCAGACGCCCGAGCTGATCCTCAAGGCCCAGGCCGCCGTCGAGTCCAAGGTCAACGACGCGCTTCGCGCCGGCGCCGTGCCCGTCGTGATCGGCCAGAACAGCCCGTGCGGCAGCTTCGCCATCGCCAAGCCGTGCGCCGAGTACATTGACGGCCCCGTCGGCTGCATCAGCCTCGACACCCACTGGGACGCGGGCGAACTCGACTACCTGACCGGCGATCCGCGCATCGCCGGCGCCGCGTCGTGGAAGCACAAGATGTACGAGTTCCTGCCCAACATGCACCCGCGCCATTTGG
>JBBDQV010000214.1:0-14511 GCA_040905845.1 Alphaproteobacteria bacterium
GCTCGACGTACCCCACGCCCGGCTCGTGGCGAGCTTGCGCGCGCGCGGCCAACGCTGGATCGAGGACCCGAGCAACCAGGACCGGCGCTTCGAGCGCGTCCGGGTGCGCGGCCAGCTCCTCCGCCTCGCCGCCCGGGGCTGGCGCGCCGAGCGGATCATCGGCCACGCGGCCGCCTACGCGGCCGGGCGCCGCGACCTGGAACGCCGCGCCATCGACCTGTTGGGCAAGGCCGCGCGGGTTCACCCGATGGGGTACGTCGTGCTCGACCGTCCGACGTTGCTCGGCGCGCCCCCAGGGGAACGGGCGGCGATGTTGGCGCGGGCGATCGTCGTCGCCGGCGGCCGGCCGTACCAGCCTTCCCCGGAGGCTTGCGCCAGGCTCGCCGAGGGGCTCGCCGCCGCCGCGGCGCGGCGCACCCTCGGCGGCTGCGTCGTCGTCGCGCATCCGAACTCCTGGCTGGTCGCGCGCGAAGTGCGCGCCGCGCGCGCCGCCGTTGCGCTCGCCGCGAGCCCCATCCATTGGGACAGCCGCTTCGTGCTGACTTGGCGAGGACCCGACGTACCCGACATCGTGGTCCGCCGACTGGGCCGCGACGGCTGGCGCCAGGTGCGCGACACGGCCAAGCCGGACGACGCGGCGCCCGTCGAGGCGCTGTGGACGTTGCCCGCCTTGTGGCGCCTTGACGAGGTGGTCGCGGTTCCCCACTTGAACTTTGGACGCATTCCATGGTCGGTCGAGGCGCGCTTTCGTCCCCTCCAACTGCTGATGAGCCCGCACCTCGGCCCAGCCGGCCGGACTTCGGGCGAGGCATGAGCGGCCGAGATGCTGGCCGGCCCCGGCCGGCGTGCTAAGATGTCCGAAACGGGCGGCGGCTAGGCTTGCGGCGGGCTCGGAGCTTCACGCGAGGACGACTTGAACAATTTCGGCAAGACACTGGCGCTCTGGGTCGGCATCGGCGTGGTGCTGATACTCCTGTTCAACCTGTTCCAGGGCGCCCCGACCCAGGGACCGAGCTCGACCCTCGCCTTCTCGGATTTCCTGGCCGAGGTGGACGGCGGCCAGATCGCCGACGTAACGATCCAGGGCAACACGATCCAGGGCCACTACGTCGGCGGCCGCGGCTTCTCGACCTACGCGCCCGAGGACCCCTCGCTGGTCAGCCGGCTGCACGACCGCGGCGTCCGTATCTTCGCGGCCCCGGTCGAGGAGAATGTGCCGACCCTGTTCAGCATCCTGCTGTCGTGGTTCCCGATGCTGCTGTTGATCGGCGTGTGGATCTTCTTCATGCGCCAGATGCAGTCGGGCGGCGGCAAGGCCATGGGCTTCGGCCGCTCGCGCGCCCGGCTGTTGACCGAGAAGTCGGGCCGCGTCACGTTCGACGACGTGGCCGGCATCGACGAGGCCAAGGAGGAGCTCGAGGAGATCGTCGAGTTCCTCAAGAACCCGCAGAAGTTCCAGCGGCTCGGCGGCCGCATTCCCAAGGGCGTCCTGCTGGTCGGCCCGCCCGGCACCGGCAAGACGTTGCTCGCCCGCGCCATCGCCGGCGAGGCGAACGTGCCGTTCTTCACCATCTCGGGCTCGGACTTCGTCGAGATGTTCGTCGGCGTCGGCGCGAGCCGGGTGCGCGACATGTTCGAGCAGGGCAAGAAGAACGCCCCCTGCATCATCTTCATCGACGAGATCGACGCGGTCGGGCGCCACCGTGGAGCGGGGCTCGGCGGCGGCAACGACGAGCGCGAGCAGACGCTCAATCAGCTGCTCGTCGAAATGGACGGATTCGAGTCCAACGAAGGCGTCATCCTGATCGCCGCGACCAACCGCCCCGACGTGCTCGACCCCGCCCTGCTGCGGCCCGGCCGGTTCGACCGACAGGTCGTCGTGCCCAATCCGGACATCGTCGGGCGCGAGAAGATCCTCAAGGTGCACATGCGCAAGGTGCCGCTGGCGCCGGACGTTGAACCCCGCACCATCGCGCGCGGCACGCCGGGATTCTCCGGCGCGGACCTCGCGAACCTGGTCAACGAGGCGGCGCTGCTCGCGGCGCGGCGCGGCAAGCGCGTCGTCACCATGCTCGAGCTCGAGGACTCCAAGGACAAGGTCATGATGGGCGCCGAGCGCCGCTCGATGGTCATGACCGAGGAAGAGAAGCGGCTGACGGCCTACCACGAGTCGGGGCACGCGATCGTCGCGCTCAACTGCCCGGCCTCGGACCCGATCCACAAGGCGACGATCATCCCGCGCGGGCGCGCGCTCGGCATGGTCATGCAGTTGCCCGAGACCGATCGGCTGTCGGTCAGCCGCGAGAAGCTCGAGGCGGACATCACGGTGTTCATGGGCGGGCGCATCGCCGAGGAGCTGATCTTCGGCCGGGCCAAGGTGACCAGCGGCGCGTCCCAAGACTTCACCATGGCGACCCGCATGGCGCGAGCCATGGTCACGCGGCTCGGCATGAGCGACAAGCTCGGCCCGCTCGCCTACGGCGAGAACCAAGAGGAGGTGTTCCTCGGCCACTCGGTGACGCGCACCCAGAACATCTCCGAGGCGACGGCCCGGGACATCGACGCCGAAATCCGCCGCATCGTCGATGAATGCTATGCGCGCGCCAACAAGACGCTGACCGACAACATCGATCAGCTCCACCTCCTGGCCAACGCCCTGCTCGAGCACGAGTCGCTGTCCGGCGAGGAAATCAAGGCGCTGCTGCGCGGCGAGCCGATCGTCCGCTCCGCGCCCGACGAGGGTGGACCCCAGGCGCCGCGTCCCTCATCGGTGCCGACCTCGAGCGAGCCCAAGCCCGGCAAGGGCGGACCGGGAGGCCTGGAGCCGAGGCCGCAGCCGGGTTCGTGACGTCGACCCGGGCCGGGACAGCATGAGCGGCCAGCCGGCCACCCCGAGGCCCCATCGACCCGAACGCGACCGGCGAACCGACGCGAGCCGCTTGGAGGTGCGCGTCGAGCGCTTAGCCCCCACGGTCATCGAACAACCGAAGGCGCTCTACCTGCGGCCGATCGGCGCCATGACCGGTGCCTCGGCCGAGGCGCTGGTCGCGACGGGAAACGCCCTGGCGGTCGCCGGGCGCTTCTTCGCCGGCCTCGAGGTCCTGGTGCGCCGGGCCGATCACGTGGCCGCCGCGATCGTACCCTGCGGCGCCCTGGCGCCTTGGCGAGGCGCGCTACCCGCGGCGGCGCGCGCCCGCATCGATGAGCTGCTCGAACGGCTGAGCGCGCCGTGCTTCGAGGGCGGCGGCGCGCCGCTGGTCATGGGCGTCGTCAACGTGACCCCGGACAGCTTCTCCGACGGTGGCGACCTCGTCACCGCCGATGCCGCCATCGCGCACGGCCGGAGGCTCGCCGAGGCGGGCGCCGACATCCTCGACGTCGGCGGCGAGTCGACGCGGCCGGGCGCGACGCCGATCGATCCGGCCGAGGAGATCGCGCGCGCGATCCCGGTGGTGCGCGGCCTGGCGCGGCGCGGCCACCGCGTCTCGATCGACACCCGCAATGCCGCGACCATGCGGGCCGCGCTCGACGCCGGCGCGACCATGCTCAACGATGTGAGCGCGCTTGGCCACGATCCCGAGAGCCTAGCGGTCGCCGCGGCCGCGCGCGTGCCCATCGTCCTGATGCACGCGAAGGGCGATCCCAGGACCATGCAGGCGAACCCAACGTACGATTGCGCGCCGCTCGACGTGTTCGACGCGCTGGATGCGCGCATCCGGGCGTGCGAGGCCGCGGGGATCGCGCGCACGCGGCTGATCGTCGATCCGGGCATCGGCTTCGGCAAGAGCGTTGGCCACAACCTCGAGGTCCTGGCCCGGCTCGGCGTGCTGCACGGCCTCGGCTGCGCGATCCTGATCGGCGCCAGCCGCAAGAGCTTCATCGCCCGCCTGAGCAAGGGCGAGCCGCCCAAGGCGCGGCTGCCGGGCAGCATCGCCGCCGCGCTCATGGCGGTCGAGCACGGCGCCCGGATCGTCCGCGCCCACGACGTCGCCGAGACCGTGCAGGCGCTCAAGGTCGTGAATTCGGTAACGATTTCCGGCTAGGGTGGCATAAATCATGCTTAATGGACGTTGTTCTCGACAGGCTTGACGAGGGGATCGAGGTGTCACGGCGCTATTTCGGGACCGACGGTATCCGCGGCACGGCGAACATCACGCCCATGACGGCGGAGATCGCGCTCCGCGTCGGCATGGCCGCGGGGCGCACGTTCATACGCGGCGAGCACCGCCATCGCGTCGTGATCGGCAAGGACACACGCCTGTCGGGCTACCTGTTCGAGCCGGCGTTGGTCGCCGGCTTCGTCTCGGTCGGCATGGACGTGATCCTGGTCGGACCCATGCCGACCCCGGCCATCGCCATGTTGACGCGCAACATGCGGGCCGACCTGGGCGTCATGATCTCGGCGTCGCACAACCTCTACCAAGACAACGGCATCAAGCTGTTCGGTCCCGACGGCTACAAGCTGTCGGACGAGGTCGAGGGCGAGATCGAGGCGCTGATGGCCGAGGGCGCCACGATCACGCTCGCCGGACCGCGCGACCTCGGCCGCGCCAAGCGGCTCGATGACGCCGACGGCCGCTACATCGAGTTCGCCAAGGCGACGTTCCCGAAGAACCGGACGCTCGAGGGCCGGCGCATCGTGTTCGACTGCGCCAACGGCGCCGCGTATCGCGTGGCGCCCACGGTGCTGTTCGAGCTCGGCGCCGATGTCATTCCCATCGCCGTCACGCCGGACGGGTTCAACATCAACCAGGGTTGCGGCTCGACGCACCCGGCGGCGCTCAGCGAGGCGGTGGTCGCCCACGGCGCCGACCTCGGCATCGCGCTCGACGGCGACGCCGATCGGCTGATCGTCTGCGACCAGCACGGCGCCGTGATCGACGGCGACCAGCTCATGGCCATGATCGCCGGGTACTGGCACCAGGGCGGACTGCTGCGGGGCGGCGGCGTGGTCGCCACGGTCATGTCGAACCTGGGGCTCGAGCGTTACCTGGGCGGGCTCGGCTTGCGGCTCGCGCGGACCAGGGTCGGCGATCGCTACGTCGTCGAGCACATGCGCGCCGCGGGCTTCAACGTCGGCGGCGAGCAATCCGGGCACATCATCCTCGCCGACTACGCCACGACCGGCGATGGCCTGATCGCGGCGCTCCAGGTCCTGGCGGTGATCGTCGATCGCGACAAGCCGGTCGACGCGTGCGGCCGCTGCTTCGAGCCGGTGCCCCAGCGCCTGCACAACGTCCGCTTCAACGGCGGCCAGCCGCTCGACGATCCGCGCGTCCAGGCGCTCATCGACCAGGCCGGCCGCAGGCTCGGCGCGAGCGGCCGCATCGTCGTGCGCCCCTCGGGCACCGAGCCCGTGATCCGCATCATGGTCGAGGCCGAGGATCGGAGTTTGATGGATGCCGTCATCGCCGACGTGGCCGAGGCGATCGACCAGGCCTCGCGCGTCGCGCTACGCGCCTAGGAACGTCAAGCATCGCCCTTGTCGCGACCCGGACGACGGTTCTAGACTCCGTTGCTGGCGTCGGATGGACGGACGCGCCGTCGCGCCGCGCCTCAGGGAGAACCAGGCATGGACAAGCTTGAGCTGCGCGAGCGGCTGGCCGAAGGCACGATCACGCGTCGGGAGGTCTCGCGGGCCATGGCGGCGGCGGGTGTCGCCGCGCTGAGCATTCCGCTGCTGGCCGCGCCCGCGCGAGCCGGCGGCGAGATCACGTATTTCACCTGGGCCGGCTACGAGCTGCCGGACTTCGCGCAAGCCTACGTCGACAAGTACGGCGGGACGCCCAACTATTCGATCTTCGGCGAGGAGGAGGAAGCACTGCAGAAGATGCGGGCGGGCTACCGCCCCGACATCGCGCATCCATGCACGTACAGCGTCGGGCGCTGGCGTGACGCGGGCCTGATGAAGCCGATCGACGTGACCCGGCTCGCGAACTACCCCGACATCTGGGACGATCTGAAGTCGATCAGCATCGCCCACGCCGACGGCCAAGTCTGGTTCGTGCCGTGGGATTGGGGCAATTCCTCGGTGCTCTTCCGCACCGACCTGGTCGATGCGCAGTACCTGGAGGAGGAGAGCTGGGGGATTCTGTTCGACGAGCGCTACGCGGGCCGGCTCGGCGTCTACGACGCGGTCGACGGCGCCGTGATCGTCGCGGCGCTCTACGCCGGGGTCGCGGATCCGTTCGCGATGACCGACGCCGAGATCGAGACGGTGCGCGAGATCATGAACAAGCAGCGCCCGCTGCTGCGCTTCTACTGGACCGACCAGACCGCGGTCGAGCAGGGGCTCGCCTCGGGCGAGATCGTCGCGTCGTACGCCTGGAACGCCTCGGTCGTCGCGCTCAAGAAGCAGGGCGTTCCGGTCAAGTACATGAATCCCAAGGAGGGCATCCTGACCTGGGTGTGCGGCTACATGATGCTGAAGGAAGGGCCGGGCGACGAGCAGGCGGCCTACGACTTCATGGACGCCGCGCTGGCGCCGGAATCGGGCCGCTACCTGATCGACGAGTACGGCTACGGGCATTCCAACCGCAAGGCCTTCGATCTGGTGACCAAGGAGCGGCTCGAGGAGCTCTCGATCTCCTCGCCCGAGGTGCTGTTCAAGCAGGGCATCTTCTTCCAGCCGATCGAACCGTCGATCCGCGAGAAGTACATCGAGATGTTCGAGGAGGTTAAGGCCGGAGCCTGAGCGGCCGGCGCAAGAACCGGGTGGCTCGGGGCGGGAGCGGCGCCTAGACTTTCTCCCGACACGGAGAAAGAGCCATGACCGCCCTGCCCCAGCCCCTCGACGCCATGCGGCACGACGACGCCCCGCCCGCGAAGCGCCTGACCCAGGATTACGATCGAATCGCGCGGGTCATCCGCTACCTCGACGCTCACGTCGAGGACCAACCCGACCTGGGCACGCTCGCGGCCGAGGTCGGCTTGAGCCCGTTCCACTTCCAGCGCCTGTTCCAGCGCTGGGCCGGCGTCAGCCCGAAGCGTTTCCTGCAGTTCCTGACGGTCGATCACGCCCGACGGCTGCTGGCCTCGGACGCCTCGGTGCTCGACGCGGCGCTCGACGTTGGACTGTCCGGGCCGAGCCGTTTGCATGACCTGTTCGTCGCGTGCGAGGCGGTCACGCCCGGCGAGGCCAAGCGCGGCGGCGACGGTTTGACGATCGCCTATGGGTTCCACCCGACGCCGTTCGGCGCCGCCCTGGTCGGTGCCACCGAGCGCGGCATCTGCTGGCTCGGCTTCGTGCCCGAGGCAGGCCCCGACGCGGCGCTAGGCAGGCTCAAGGAACGCTGGAGCGCGGCGCGCCTGGTCCATGATCAGTCGGCGACCGCGCCGCTCGCCGAGCGCGCCTTCGCCGGGGGCGATGTCGCGGTACACCTCAGGGGCACCAACTTCCAGATCAAGGTGTGGGAGGCGCTGCTGCGCATCCCCCTCGGCCCCGCGGTCGCCTACGAGGACGTGGCCCGCGCGATCGGACGGCCGGGCGCGGCGCGCGCGGTCGCCGGCGCGATCGGCGCCAACCCGGTCGCGGTCCTCGTGCCGTGCCACCGGGTAATCCGCAAGACCGGGCCGTTCTCCGGCTACGCCTGGGGGCCCGAGCGCAAGCGCGCCATCCTCGGCTGGGAGTCGGCGCGGCTCGGCGACGAAGCGCCAGCCGCGGCCTAGGAGCGGGCGCGGCGGCGGCGGAAGTACGCGGCCGCGAGCATGCCGGCGCCGAGCAACGCGAGCGTGGCGGGCTCGGGCACCCGAGGCACGGCCTCGAAAACGTTGGCCTGGATCGTCTGGATGCCGGTGTTGCGCAGGATGATGTCCGAGAGCCGGGTGTTGTTCAGGGCGTCGAGCATGGCGCCGCCGAACATCGTTTCGTACCAGAACCGATCGCCGTCGCGTGCCCGCATGAACTGGTCGGCGATGATCGTGAACGCCACGATTCCGACCATGGCGCCCGGCACGTGCGCCTCGGAAATGGCGCCGATCCACAGGTCGACGTCGTTGATGTCGCCGTAGACCGCCTGGAGCGCGAGGTCGGCCTCGGGCTCGAAGAAGCCCATGCCGAACTCCGCCGCGCCGAGCCCGAGCGCGATCCGCACCGCGTTGAAGGACGGCAGGCCGTGATCGCGGCCGCGCTGGAGATTGAGCGAGGCGAGGTCGAGCCCGCCCGCGCCCGGCGGGCCGAACAGGAAGTTGCGCACGTCATCGACGATCATCGAGTCGATCTCCTGGGCCGGCTGTGCCGCCAGCCCGCGTAGGATCGAGTCGATGCCGTTGTCGATGATCTCGTCCGGCGCGAAGAACGCATCGCGCAAGGCGAGGTTGCCGTCGGCGATGACGCCGCCGTTCTCCTCAAGGCGCAGCAGGATGGACGACAAGAGGGTGTGGCCCATGCGGAACGCGGCGCCGGCGAATTCGTTGCTCACGCCCGGGTCGATCGTATCGTCGTAGGCCTGGGTGCCGAGCGAGGTGCCAAGCACCATGGGCAGGAACTCATTGAACGTGATCGACTGGATCTCGGCGCCGACGATCGCGCGCGCGGTCTGAAACACGATCTCGTCGTCGGCGACGGGGTCGAGCCCGCCGTCGGCGGTCAACCCGTCGGCGATCCGGTTGTGCTCGCGCATGAACAACGTGTGCATGGCGGTCAGCGCGACCTGCTCGTTGACCCGGTCGTCGCCGGCCCGGAACAGGCCCGTGCCGTCGAGCGGCAGCAGGTCGTCGGTGCTGGTGGCCAGCCGGCCGCCCTGGAAGCTGCGCAACGAATCGGCCCTGGCCTGGCTCGAGCCGTAGACCATGGAGCCGTCGATCCACGCGGTCAGCGAGTTCGGCTGCTGGCGGACACCATTGGCGTCGGCGACCCCGACGGATCGGGAAAAGGCCAGCTCGGTCGCCGGCGCGAACGCGGGGTCGTCCGGTGGAACCGGGATCGGGAACGGCTCGGCCGGGTTGGTGGGCACGAGGTCCAGGTCGTGATCGACGAACTGACCCCACTGCCAGATGAAGTCGCTGGCGCCCTTCTTGTTGAACTCGGAACTCGCCTGGGCAACGACGCCGTTGCTGATGACGCGCGGGCTCGGCCGGCCGGCGCCCGCGGGGGTCGAAAAGCCGTCGCCGTAATCGGGAGCGACGAGCCGCAAGAGGAGAGAGCCCGCCATGCCGAAGTCGGGGTTGGCGAAGTTGTTGCCGGTGCCGTCGAAGCTGCGGAACGGAATCGCCGACGCGCTCGCACACACGAGCATCGCGACGCCGAACGAGAGACCAGCCCAACGCATCGATGCCGGAGCCGACCAGCGAAGACCGATACCCATGGCGTTATCTCCGAACTCGACCCCCGGCGTCATGTGGAGGTCACGATTCCGTGATCAGTCTCGAGCAAGATTCGAGCCGCCATCGGATTTTCGTTAAGAGTCCGTGCGGTAGGCGACGCCTGACCGATGGGGCACAAGGGGAGTGTCAAACAGACCTTACAGGTGTCGCACCGTGCGGTACCCGAACGGGCCACGGGATGGCTGCCTTGCACGGCGGACGTTTCTCCGCTGCCCCGAGACTCATTAGGATGATTGGATGCGCACGCGCTTCTTCGAGGACTTCAAGGTTGGCGACCGGATCGAGTCGCGCGGCAAGACACTGACCGAGGCGGACATCGTCGCGTTCGGCTTCCAATACGACCCGCAGCCGTTCCACATCGACGCCGAGGCGGCCAAGCGCTCGCTCTACGGCGGCCTGATCGCGAGCGGGTTCCAGACCCTCGCTGTCGGCTTCCGCATGCTGTGGGATACGGGCGTGCTGGCGGGCAGCAGCCTCGGCTCGCCCGGGTTCGACGAGTTGCGCTGGCTTCAGCCGGTCCGCCCCGGCGACACGCTGCGCACGCGCCTCGAGGTCCTGGAAACCCGACCCTCGGGCTCGAAGCCCGATCGCGGCATCCTGCGGGTGCTCCAGGAGGTCGTGAACCAGCGCGACGAGGTCGTGCTCGACTTCAAGGCCATCATCTTCGTCAAGCGCCGGACCGAGGAGATCGAGGTATGAAACTACCGTTCTATTGGGTCGACGCGTTCGCCGAGCGGACGTTCGCCGGCAACCCCGCGGGCGTGGTGCCGCTGGAGTCCTGGATCGACGATCGCCTGATGCAATCGATCGCGGCCGAGAACAACCTCGCCGAGACCGCGTTCTTCGTGCCCAAGGGCCGCGACTTTCAGTTGCGCTGGTTCACGCCTACGGTGGAGGTGGCGATGTGCGGCCATGCCACCCTGGCGTCCGGCCACGTGGTCATGACCGCGCTGGAGTCGATGCGAACCTCGGTCACGTTCCATTCGCTGTCGGGCCCGCTCGGCGTCGCGCGCGACGGTGAGCGTTGCGCGCTCGACTTCCCGAACCGTGCGCCGACCCCGATCGCGGTTCCCGCATGGCTAGGGCCGGCGCTCGGCGCCAAGGCCGTCGAGCTGCACGAGGCGCCGGGCGAGAACCTGCTCGCCGTCTTGCCGAGCGCCAAGGAGGTGCGCGGGCTCGCGCCCAACATGCCGGCGCTGGCCAAGGGTCTCGGTCAACGCGGCATCATCGTCACCGCGCCGGGCGAGGACGTCGACTTCGTGTCGCGCTACTTCGCGCCCAACCACGGCATTCCCGAGGATCCCGTCACCGGCTCGGCCCACTGCACCCTGACGCCCTATTGGGCGAAGCGGCTCGGCAAGACGACGCTGGAAGCGCGTCAGGTCTCGGCGCGCGGCGGCCGGCTCACCTGCACGCTCAAGGGCGACCGGGTCGCCATCGCGGGGCGCGCCATCACCTACATGACCGGCACCATCGAGGTGTGAGGCCGGCGCGCCTTGCCACGGCCGCGGCGCGGTGATGAACTCGGCGATCGGTCCCGCGCCAGGGAGAGTGCCATGGTCACCTCGATCCGGGACGTCGTGATCTCGGCCGACGCTCACGTCGGCGAGCCGGAGGCGATGCGCCGGCGGCTGCCCAAGCGCTACCGCGACCGGCTGCCCGAATTCGGGGTCGATGCCGACGGCAACCTCGACTTCAAGGTCAAGGGCGAGCGCCGGCGCGTGAAGCAGGACCAGAAGAAGCCGAAGCCCGAGGACCTGCTGCGCGAGTTCCGTACCGACCCTTCGCAGGGCACCGACCTCGACCGGCGGCTTCACGACATGGCGGTCGAAGGTGTCGATGCCCAGGTGATCTTCCCCAACATCGGGCTCGGCTGCTCGATGGGCAGCGAGCCGGCGGGCTACTACCACGCCTGGGCGCGCGCGCCCATAACGACCACGTCTGGGAGGTGTTCGGCCCGCACCACCGGTGCTTCAAGCCGGCGGCGACGATCGCGGTCGATGACCCGGACGCCATGGTCGCCGAGGCGGAGCGCTGCATCCGGCTCGGCTTCGCGACCCTGTTCCTGCCCGCGAACGTGCCGTGGCAGCCCTACCGCCTGCCGGTCTACGACCGGCTGTGGAGCCTCGCCGCCGAGGCCGGTGTACCGGTCAGCTTCCACATCTTCAGCGGCAACCTGGCCCTCGGCGCGGACTTCGCGAGCGTCGCCGACATCAACCCGGCGCGCATCGCCAAGGCGCGACAGGTCAAGAAGCACGAGCAGGAGATCGGCCAGAAGGAGATGGCCGGCATGACGACGCTCGGCACCGCCTCGGGCATGGCGCCGATCGCGGAGTTGACCGGCGCGGGCGTGCTGCAGCGCCACCCTTCGCTCCGCTTCGTCATCGTCGAGTGCGAGTGCGGCTGGCTCGCCTGGTTGCTCCAGATGCTCGACCAGATGCAGGAGCGCCGCTACCACAACATGGTCGAGCTCGACCTCAAGCCGAGCGAGTACTTCCAGCGTCAGGGCGCGGTGACCATCACCGACGACCCCGTGGCGCTCAACAACGTGCGCTTCACGGGCACCGACTGCCTGATCTGGGGCAACGACTATCCGCACGACGAGGGAACGTTCCCCAACAGCCGGCGGCCGATCGAGGAGGTCCGCGCGGCGCTGGGGTCAAGGCGCGCGCACGACGTGCTGGCCGGCAACGCCGCCAAGGCGTATGGCTTCGACCTGGCCTGGCTCGCCGCTCACCGCGGCGAGGTGGCGCGGCATTTGGACTGAGGGGTCGGCCCGCGCGGGGGGCACCATGGACGAGGCCGAGTTCCAAGCCAAGAAGGCGGAGATGACCCCGTGGTACTGGTGGGGCATTCAGACCTTCTTCAAGTGCCCGTGGGACGAGGACCCGGCGCACTGCGACATCGGGCTGGTCGGCGTGCCGCATTCCTCGGGCAACGGCTCGACCGAGCGCGACCAGCACCTTGGCCCCCGTGCGGTGCGCAACGTCTCGGGCTGGTACCGGCGCGGCCACCAGAAGTTCGGCATCATCCCGTGGGAGGCCGCGCGCGTGCATGACCTGGGCGACGTGCCGCTGCCCCACGCCATGGTCAACGACATCTGCGTCAATGACATCGAGGGGTTCTTCAAGCGGCTCGATCGGGCCGGCACGCGCCCGGTTTCGATCGGCGGCGACCACGCGATCACCGGCCCGATCCTCAAGGCGATCGCCGGCAAGGACGCGCGCCTGACCGGCGGGCGCAAATGCGCGCTCTTGCACTTCGACGCCCACCGCGACGACTACGAGCACATCCCGCACTGGCTGGGCAGCGTGCGCTCCGCCGCGCACTGGGCGGCCTATACCGTGGTCGAGCAGCACGTCGATCCGACACGGAGCGTCCAGCTCGGCATGCGCGGCAACCCGATCAAGCCGCGCAAGGACATCTACGAGAGCAAGCTCGGTTACCGCCTGATCCCGGCCGAGGAATACTTCGCGCAGGGCATCGAGGAGACCATCCGCATCATCCGCGAGCGGGTCGGCGATGCACCGCTCTACATCACGTTCGATCTCGACGTGCTCGACCCGGCCGAGGCGCCCGCGGTGGCCAACATGGAACCGCTCCATCGCGGCATGCGCTCGTGGGAGGCCATGAAAATCTTCCACGGGCTGCGCGGCATGAACGTGATCGGCGGCGACGTCGTGTGTCTGATCCCGACCAAGGACAACCCGTCGAACATCACTTCGATGACCGCCATGGCGCTGATGTTCGAGATGATCGCCTTGATCGCGGACTACCTGGCGACGGCCAAGTCGAGATGACCAGCGACCCGTTCGACATCGGGCGGTTCACGGTCGACACCGCCGATGCGTGGACGCTGCCGGCGCCCTACTACACCGCGCCCGAGGTGTTCGAGGCCGAGAAGTCGGCCATATTCCGGCGTTCGTGGCGGGTCGTCGGGCACGCGAGCGAAATCGCCGAGCCAGGCGACACCCTGACCCAGGACATCTGCGGTGCCGGCGTGCTCGTGGTGCGCGGACGCGACGGTGTGCTCAGGGGTTTTCACAACGTCTGCCGGCACCGCGCGCACGTGCTGCTGGCCGCGCGCAAAGGCAACGTCAAGGCGGTCATCACCTGCCCGTACCACTCCTGGGCGTACGGGCTGGATGGCGGCTTGCGCATGGCCAGGAACAGCGAGTCGGTTCCAGGCTTCGACAAAAGCGCGTTCGGACTGACGCCCGTTCGCGTCGAGGTCTTCTGCGGCTTCGTCTTCGTCAACCTCGACGCGGGCGCGAGGCCGTTGGCCGAATGCGCGCCGGGCTTTGAGGCGACGCTTCGCCGGTTCATCCCCGACCTCGACCGCATGGCGTGGATCGAACGGCAGGACTTCGACATCGAGGCGAACTGGAAAGTCGTGGTCGAGAACTCGATCGACAACTATCACGTGCTGCTCTCGGGACCGGCCCATCGCGCGTTCGGCCGATTCGCCGACGGCCACGACCTGAAGCTGTTCAACCGGCCGGGCTGGATCCAGCTCCACGCCGGGCCCGGCACGCCGGACAACGCCGTCTACGACTTCCGCGCCAACGCGGGCCAGGGCCAGACGTCGGATTACGTGACGTTCTACCTGTGGCCGGACCTGCTGCTGTTCACGTTCCCCCACGTCAACGGCATGTGGAGCTTCCTGATGGCGCCCGAGGGGCCCGAGCGCACGCGCGAGGAGGTCGCCGCGTACACGCCGGGCGGCGCCGCGCTCGACGGCATCACCAGGGAGGCGGTGCGCTGGATGGCCGAGGTGCTGGGGCCCGAGGACGTGCGGCTTAACATCGGCGTGCAGAAGGGGCTGCACTCGCCGGGGTGCGTCCAGAGCCGGCTCCTGATCGACGAGCGCCGGAGCAACATGAGCGAGCACGGCATCCACTACTTCCAGGCCACCGTTCTCGAGGCCCTGGGCCGGCTTCCCGCCGGCTCGGCGGGGATTCTGCTGTCGCCGGAGGATGCGGTCGCAGCTTGGTCCGAGTACGAGGCGACGGGACGCCACGTCACGGCCAAGGAAGCCGATGCTTGGCTTGCTCGGCTGGAAGCGGGCGAGGACGCCGAACCGCCGTCACCTCACGAGTAGCACCAATGGGCACGCTGTCCGACCTGCCGCAGCCCACCCTCACCCTGCCCTCTCCCGCCAATGGCGGGAGAGGGTTGCGCAGGGTT
>JBBDQV010000215.1:0-14510 GCA_040905845.1 Alphaproteobacteria bacterium
GTCGCCGAGCCGGCGGTAGTAATCCTGGGCGAAGCGCGTGTCGGAGGTCGCGAAGGGAACGCGGATCGCCTCGTCGAGCCGGGGCCCTAGCGGCTCGGTGACGATCACGTAGGTCGCGGTCGGCAGAATGGCGCGTCCGATGCGCTTCGCCTCGATCAGCACGACCGACCGGGCCCGCTCGACCAGAGCGAGCGCGCAGCCGATCCCGGCGAGCCCGCCGCCGATCACGCACACCTCGGCCGCGATCGTGCCCTCGACCGGCGCGCGCGCCGGCCCGGGCTCGCGCGTGTGCGCGTAGTAAGGTGTCCGGATAACCGTCGAGGCTCGAAAGGCGCGAGTTCACGGAATGACGATGCGATCAGGAGGGCGGATCACGTCGATCTTAGCGGCGCCGACGCGACGGCGCGATCAGGGTCCTTTGGCTTCGCGCCCATTCGATGTAGAAATGAACAAAACAAGAACAGTCAGATGCACGAGGACACGCCCGCGATGCCCGAAGGCCGCCCCCGCCGGCCCCGGCCCATCACCCTCGCCGAGGTCGCCGCCGCGGGGCTCGATCTCGAGGTGTGGTGCGACGGCTGCGGCAGGCGCGCGACGGTTGCCCAAGCGGCGTGGCGCGGCCGCATCGCGGGCGTCACCCTGCTGCCGGCGGCGGCGCGGCGGTTTCGCTGCACGGTCTGCGGCGGGCCGGCGTCGGAAGTACGTCCCCAGTGGCCCGACCCTGGCGCGCGTTCGCGCCATCACGACCTGAGCGGACTCTATCGCTCCGGCTCAGGCGCGCCGGCCGAGGAGGCGGCTCAGGGCGAACAGCAAGGCGGCGACGCAGACGATCGAGGGCCCCGACGGCGCGTCGGCGGCGAACGACAGGCCGAGCCCGGCCGCCACGGCGAGGCAGCCGCCGAGCGCCGCGAGCACGGCCATGGCTTCGGGCGTCCTGGCGAAGCCGCGCGCGGCGGCGGCCGGCAAGACCAGGAGCGCGGTGACGAGCAGAACCCCGACGGTCTTCATCGCGCCCGCCACCATCAAGGCGAGCAGGATCAGGAACGCGAGCCGCACGCTGCGGACCGGCACGCCCTCGACCGCGGCGAGGTCGGCGTGGACGAGCATCGCGACCAACGGGCGCCAGATGACCGCGAGGCCGAGCAGCGTCACGACGGCGCCCGCCCAGGCCCAGAGGAGATCGGCTGACCCAACGCCGAGGATGTCGCCGAACAGGAAGCCAAACAGGTTGACCGCGGGCGCCCTGACCATGCCGAGCACCACGAGCCCGGCCGCGAGCGCGCCGTAGGACACGGCGGCGAGCAAGGCGTCGGGGGCGACGCGCGGATCGGCGAAGGCCCACGCCAAGCCGAGCGCCACCGCGAGGCCGACGCCCGCGACGCCGATCCAGGGATGCACGTCCGCGACCACCGCGAGGACGATGCCGAGCAGCGAGGCGTGCGCCAGGGCATCGCCGAAGAACGCGAGCCGGCCCCACACGACGGCCGCGCCGAGCGGCCCGGCGGCGAGCGCCGTGGCGAAGCCGGCGAGCCCGGCGCGGATCAGGATGTCGTCCATCGCGTTCAGCCCCGGGCGTTCCGGGTGTCCTCGCCCGCCTCGCCGACGACGTGCCCCGCGACGTCGTGATGGTGATCGTGCGCATGGGCGTAAACCGCGAGCCCGCGCGCCGTCGGCCCCAGGAGCGCGAGGTAAGCGGGATGGCGCCCGACCGCCTCGGGGTGCCCGGTGCAGCAGACGTGATGGTTGAGACAGACGACGATGTCGGTCGCCGCCATGACCAGATGGAGATCGTGGGACACCATGAGCACGCCGCAGCCGCGCGCACGCCGCACGCGGGTCACCAGGTCGAACAGCTCGACCTGCCCCAGCACGTCGACGCCCTGCGCCGGCTCGTCGAGGACCAGCAGGTCCGGATCACGCGCCAACGCGCGGGCCAGCATCACCCGCTGCAGCTCGCCGCCCGAGAGTCCCTGCATGGGTGCCCGGCCGAGCCCCTCGGTGCCGACCTCGGCGAGCAAGTCAGCAAGACGCCCCGGCGCAAGCCGCCCGCCTAGACCGATGAAGCGCTCGACCGTGAGCGGCAAGGCCGGATCGACCGCCAGACGCTGCGGAACGTAGCCGACGCGGAGCCCGTCGCGGCGCGCGACCAGGCCGGCGCTGGGCGCCAGGAGCCCGAGCGCCACGCGCACCAGGCTCGTCTTGCCCGCGCCGTTGGGCCCGATCAGGGTCACGATCTCGCCCGCCTCGACCACGAGGTCGACGCCGCGCAGGATCGGTCGGCCGCCGAGGTCGAGGTCGATGCCGTCGAGGCGGACCAACGGTGCCGCCGACCCCATGGGGACCGTCACGGCCGGCCGTGCCCCGGCGCGCAGCGGGCGCACACGCCCGAGGCCTCGATCGCCACGTCGCCGATGGCGAAGCCGAGCCGATCGGCCGAGGACGCGAGAGCGTTCGTGACGCGCTTGTCGTCGATCTCGGCGGCATTGCCGCAGTCACGGCAGATGAGGAACTGCCCGACGTGAGGACGCGACGGCAGGGCGCAGCCGACGTAGGCGTTGATCGACGCCAGGCGATGGACGAGCCCCTGGTCCCTGAGGAAATCGAGCGCCCGGTAGACCACCGGCGGCTGGGCGCGGCGCCCATCACGCGCGAGCAGGGCGAGCAGGTCGTACGCCCCGACCGGCTCGTGGCTGCGCCAAACCAGCTCCAGCACGCGGCGACGGATCGCCGTCAGACGCGCGCCGCGCTCCGCGCACAGACGCACGGCCTCGCCCAGCGCGGTTCGGACGCACTGACCGTGGTCGTGCCGCGCGCCCACGAAGGCGGGCATTCCGGCCGGCTTCGTCGAGCCGCTTCGAGCCATCGTCATCCCCGTTCGACGTGCGCCCGGCTTCGACCTTGCGGGCGCGACTGCGGGCCTGTTGAAGAACGTACTCGGAGCTACGTCATCCTTCGAGACGCGTGCTTCGCACGCTCCTCAGGATGAGGTTGAGCCCTCGGAAAGAAACGACCTCATGCTGAGGAGGGCCGAAGGCCCGTCCCGAAGCATGTCGGAGCGGATTTCAACACCATCGCAATTGTTATGTTATAACGCTTCAGTGCCGATCGCCCAAGACCAATGAAGGGGAACGAAGGATGACGCGGGAACCTTCACGCGGCGCAAGCAACGCGGCGGGGCCTAGGCGGCATGCGGCGGCGCTGGCACTCGCGGTGTCGGCCGCCGCGCCAGGCATGGCCACCGGGTCCGAGCCGCCGAACGTGGTCGCCTCGATCCCGCCGGTGCACAGCCTGGTCGCGAAGGTGACGGAGGGCGTGACCGTGGCGCACCTGATCGTGCCGCCGGGCGCCTCGCCCCACGGCTTCGCGCTGCGCCCGAGCGATGCCGTGGCACTGGCCGACGCCGATCTCGTCGTCTGGATCGGCCCCGAGCTCGAGTCGTTCCTCGCGAACGACCTCGACGATCTCGCGCCGCACGCACGTTCGCTCGCACTCCTCCATGACGCGGGCCTGGAGACCCTGCCCATCCGCTCGGGCGGCGCCTGGCCCGCCGACCACGACGCAGCCGGCGACGGTGATGACGCCGCAGGTGGAGCGGATCCCCACGTCTGGCTCGATCCGGTCAACGCGGTCGCCATGGTGACGGCGATCGCCGATGCCCTCGGCGCGATCGACCCGGACCACGCCGCCGCCTATTCCGCGAACGCGGCGAGCGCCGAGGCCGATCTCCGGGCGCTCGACCAGCGGGTGCGCGCGGCGCTCGAGCCGGTCCGGGGCCGGCCCTTCGTCGTGTTCCACGACGCCTATCAGTACCTCGAGCGCCGCTATGGGCTGAACGGCGTCGGCGCACTCGCCATTCATCCCGAGCTGTCGCCGAGCGCGCGCGACATGGTCGAGCTGCGCGCCCGCCTGCGCGCGCTCGGCCAGGTCTGCGTGTTCCGCGAGCCGCAGTTTTCCGATGCCAACGTGGCGAGCGTGGTCGAAGGGACCGACGCGGTCATCGGCACCCTCGATCCCGTCGGCGCATTCGCGCCCGGAGTCGCGCTCTTCGACCGACTCGTCGAGGGCATCGGCGCCGCGTTCGTCGACTGCCTGGCCCGGCTTCCCGCGTCCTGATGCCCGTCTTAACCATAATTTGGTGCGGGTCTTGCATGGACCGCGACGACCCGGAATGCGTCAAAGTCGCGACGCTTCGCGCTTTTTAGTCCCGCGCGTCTTGAACTCGTCACGTTAATTTGCGATGCTGGCTTTCCTGACGAGGGATGGTGTAGCGCGGCTCGGCGGGCGTGAATTAAGACGCCGCGTCGAACGTTGTTTCGTCGAGAGACCAAGAAGGGCTCATGGACCAGGATCACGACCCTCGGACGCAAGCCGATCAACATGGACCGACGGCCGAGCCGATGAGCCCGGAGGTTCGCGGCGTGCTGCGCCGGCGTTTGCTCACCGGCGGCGCGGCCGCGTTGCCGGTCATCGTCACCTTCGGGCGGCGCTCGCTGGCCCAAAACTCGTTGGCCGTATCGATCGACTGCTTGGCGAAGAACTTTCCGGGCGTCCCGCCGGAGGCTTTCGAAACGGCCAAACAGATGGCATTGCAGCGAGAGAGTGAATTAGGCGGCCTCATGGACCTCGTCGAGGGCCTTACGGGCCAAGGTCAACTGGACAACGCCATCTATGGAGTCGCCAATAACACGCTCGTTGTAAACGCGCCGCTTAATGACGAAGCTCGCACGATGGACTCACTTATGCACTCCGGTGGCGCGGTATTCGGGATCTTCACGGACGGAGACGGCAACCATCTCGTCGTTCAGTCGGTTGAAGGCCCTGCGGGTTGCTTTGCATCAACGGGCATAATGGTTCTCCCCGACATTTGATCGAACTACAGTCCATGGGTCGACCGGAATCCTTGGTCCGCCGTTGAGCTGCACCGCTGTGGCGCGTTGGCGCAGAACGTCGGCCCACGAGCTCGTGTGGCGCCGATGGGACGGCAATGCCGCGATCTTTGACGACGCGACGGGGGATACGCACATCCTCGACGCCCTGGCCGGCGAGGTTCTGGGCCGCGTGAACAACGGAATTGTTTCGGCCGAGTCTCTGTCGCGCGACCTCGCGGCCGACCTCGATCTGCCCGCCGACGAGACTTTCAGGGCGACCGTTCGACGAACCCTGGAGCGCTTCGCCGCGCTCGGCTTCGTCGAGGAGATGCCGACCTGACCGTCGTCGCCGATCTCGCGCCCGAGGAGCTCGACCGACGGCTGCGGTTCGACGGTCTGGTTCTCGAGACCGGTGCCTTCGTTTCGGTAGTGCGGAGCCGGCTGTCGGCGATCGCCGAGGCCGTCGCGACGAACTACACCGGCTATCGGGTGCACGACGCGGCTTCGCCGATCGTCGTCGATACCCGCGTCGCCATCGTCGGCGAGCGGCCGCGACCGTTTGCCGCGCCTCGGATCATCGCCCGCATCGACGGCGAGAACCCGTTCCCGAGCGCCCCGCTCCATCAGGCCGTCCAGGTTCTCGAGACGGCGCTCAACTACGGCATCGCGTTCCTCAACCTGGATACGCTCATTCTCCACGCGAGCGTGGTCGAGCGGGGCGGACGCGCGCTAGTGCTGCCGGGCACGTCGGGCTCGGGCAAGAGCACGCTCGCGGCCGCGCTCGAGTTGCGCGGCTGGCGCCTGCTGTCCGACGAGATGGCCGTGATCAGGGCCTCGGACGGCGCCGTGCTGCCGATCGTGCGGCCGATCTCGCTCAAGAACGAGGCGATCGACGCGCTCGCGCGGTTCGATCCCGGCGCCGCCATCGGCCGGCGCCATGAAGGCACGAGCAAGGGCATCATCGCGTATTGCCGGCCGACGGCGGAGAGCATCAGCCGCGGCCGCGAGACGGCGCACCCGGCCTGGCTCGTGTTCCCTAGGTTCCGGCGCGGCGCCGAGCCCGCTCTAGCGCCGCTCGACCGGACCACGGCGTTCGGCCGCGGGCTCGGCCACGGCGTCAACTACCGCCGGCTCGGCGCGGCGGGCTTCAACACGTTGGCCGACCTGGTCGAGGCGTGCCCGGCCTATGATCTGATGTTTCGCGCTCTCGACGAGGCCGTGGCGTGCATCGAGTCCCTGACGACGACGGGCTGAGCGAGGCGGCCGGCGCGGTCCATCCGCTGATCCTGCTGCTGCGTCGGCCCGAAGCCGCGGTAACCCTCGACGCCCAGGCGTGGACTCGCGTCCTGTTCGCCGCGCGCAAGGCCGCCCTGCTCGGCCGCGTCGCCGCCGGGATCGGCGCGGCCGGCGTGCTCGACGCGTTGCCGGACAAGGTCCGCTCGTACCTGAACGGCGCCATGATCGCCGCCGAAAGCAACCAGCGCGCGCTGCGCTGGGAGGTGCGCTGCCTCGAACGGCTGCTCGGCGACGTGGGCGACCCGCTCGTCCTGCTCAAGGGCATGGCCTATGTCGCGGCCAACCTGCCAGTCGCGCGCGGACGCCGGGCGAGCGACGTCGACATCCTCGTTGCGCGCCACGACCTCGCTCGCGTCGAGGCCACGCTGCTCGGCAACGGCTGGGCCTGGGTCAAGACCGATCCCTACGATCAGCACTATTACCGCGACTGGATGCACGAGCTGCCGCCGCTCCGCCACGTGGCGCGCGGGGTCGTCACCGACGTGCACCACGCGATTCTGCCGCTCACCGGTCGCATCCGTCCGGACTCCGACGTCCTGCTTCAGCGCGCCCGCCCCGTGCCGGGCATGCGCTGGTCGGTGCTGGCGCCGGCCGACATGGTGATCCACAGCGTCGTCCATCTGTTCCAGGACGGCGACCTGACCAATGGGCTGCGCGACCTGGTCGATATCGATGGGTTGCTGCGCCATTACGGGACGGACCCGGTGTTCTGGAGCGATCTCGAAACACAGGTGAGCCGTCTCGGCGTGGGACGGCCGTGGTTCTATGCGATGTGCTACGCGCGGCGGCGGCTGCTGACGCCGATCCCCGAAACCGTGTGTCGAACGACGCGCTTGGCCGCGCCGTCGTGGCCGCTGCGCTGGCTCATGGACCGGCTCATCATGGCGGCACTGGCGCCACGCGAACCCGACGGCGGCCGGCCAGGGATCGCCGCGTTCGCGCTCTATGTGCGATCGCACTGGCTGCGCATGCCACCTCTCATGCTGGCGCGGCATCTGTTGCGCAAGGCCCGGCGCGGCGAGCCGCGTTAGCGCCGAGTTTCTGGCACACGACTTGCTTCGTTTCGAAGCAGTCGTCGTTGGTTGCCCTTCCCCCCATGGCCACACCGGCGACGGCGGCCACGTTGGTGATCCTTCGTGGTTCGATCTCTCCCAAGGAAACCTAGGGCCCGCCGACGAAAGTCGGCGGGCCTCTTCTTTTTTTGCCCGCGTGGCGCAGCGTGCGTGACTCCCGATAATAGGTCATCTATGTTGTGGGCAGCTCGCTCCGTGACGCAACATATGGTGATGCCATGTGGACTGAAGAGACCATCGCGCGGCTCCGCCAGCTCTGGGAATCCGGGCTGTCGGCGAGCGAAATCGCCAAGCGCCTGGGCGGCATCAGCCGCAATGCCGTGATCGGCAAGGCCCATCGCACGGGGCTCGCCGCGCGGCCCTCGCCGATCCGTGCACGGCCCGAGGCGCCGGCAAGGCAAGGCGGCGGGCGGACGTGTGCTTGGCCGTTCGGCGATCCGGGCGACGCGAGCTTTCGGTTCTGCGGCGACCGGGCTGAACCAGGCCGGCCCTATTGCGCCGCGCATTGCGCGCAGGCCTATCGCAAGCGCGATCGCGACGCTGCGTAGGTGCGGCTGAGTCTGCCTTGGGCACGCTGTCGGCACGGTCCGTCCCTTACCGGGCAGCTTGACTTGAGTGTCAACAGAGCGCACGCTTCTGTTGTCCGCGAACGTCGAGGCGCCACCCGCAAGCCGCCATCGAGATGGGCGGGTCGGCGGAGCGGCGCGACGGTCGAGGCCCCGCAACCGGAAGGGAGGGTGCGCAAGCATGGCAACACCACCCGACCATAAGGAAGGGCTCCGCTGAATAGCGGGGCCCCGGTCCCAACGAGCGATCGCGTATTCTGGCCAGAACGCCCGGGACCGTCAGACGATCCGATAGCCTTCATGGCATGCGGACTATCACCGTCGTGGCTTGGCGGGGACAGGGCCGCACAGCAAACACTGTTCTAGGAACAGACGAGGCGAACGCCTGAGAGCCCCGATCCCCCCTGAGGGACGGGGCTCGAGGCTTTTTCCGGGGCACCTCGGTCATGCTCGCCGCCACGACCGCCCTGGATGCTGGCCTGTCCGATTCCCTCTGGCTCGTCATCGCGAGCCAAAGCGACCTTCCTTCGCCCGCCCCACGGGTCCGGCCGTAGGCCGGCCCGAGGACAGGCTCCGCGGGCTTCGCCAAGACGGGAGCGATCCTGTGTGGACGGCCTCCTGCTTGGATTTGGTTGGGGTGGAGCCGGCCGCTTGCGGTCATGTGTCCGGCCTGTTGCATGCGGTCGGGATGACCGCAGGCCTTGATGGCGTCCGCGGACCGGTCCCGATCAGAGCAACGGGCATTAGCGCGTGCGGAGCCAATTCGCGGTGCCCGCTGGTATAAGGTGAGCCATGGCCGCCATCGACGAATCCGTCGAGGACTTGGTCGCCCGGATCCCGGACGGCGCGCTGATCGCGATCCCGCCCGACTACGCTGGCGTTTCGATGGCGGCGACCCGCGCGTTGGTGCGGCGCGGGACGCGCGGGCTTGGGCTTCTCGCCGTGCCCACGAGTGGGCTCCAGGCCGACCTGCTGATCGGGGCCGGACTCATCACGCGCCTCGAGGCCGCCGCGATCACGTTGGGCGAATACGGTCAGGCGCCGTGCTTCACGCGGGCGCTGCGCCAGGGCCGTTTCGCCATGCGCGATTCGACGTGCCCGGCGATCCACGCGGGGCTTCAGGCCGCCGAGAAGGGCGTGCCCTTCATGCCGTTGCGCGGGCTGATCGGGACCGACGTGCTCGCCCATCGCCCCGATTGGGCGACTATTGGCAGTCCTTTCGATCCCGCCGATCCCATCGTCGTCGTGCCCGCGCTGCGCCCCGACGTGGCGCTGTTCCACGCCGCGCTGGCGGACCGTTCGGGCAACGTCTGGATCGGCCGGCGGCGCGAGCTCGCGACCATGGCTCACGCGGCCGCGACCTCTCTGGTCACCGTCGAGAGCCTCGACGCCGGCGATCTGCTCGATGACCCAGTCATGGCCGCAGGCACCCTGCCCGCGCTCTACGTCGGTGCCGTCGCCGTCGCGCCGAAGGGCGCCTGGCCGCTCGGCTTCGAGGATGCCTACGGCATGGACCACGACCACCTCGCCGACTACGTCCGGCTTTCGGCGACCGAGGAGGGGTTCGCCCGCTACCTCGACGCGCACGTGCTGGGGGCCCGGGCGGCCTGAGACGATGGCCGATCCGCGCCTGCTCGTGGCCACGCTCGCCCGTCTGCTCGAAGGCTGCCGAACGGTCGCGGTCGGCGCGCTCTCGCCGATCCCCGGCGCCGCGGCGCTGCTCGCGCGCGAGCTTGCGGGCGGCGCGCTGCATGTCACGGTGCTCGGCAGCCGTAAAACTAACGACTTCACCGACGGCGGGCGCGAGCTGTTCGACCGGGCCGGACAGGGGCGGATCGATGCCTTCTTCCTCGGCGGCGGCGAAATCGACGGCCAGGGCAACGTCAACCTGGTCGGGACCGGTGGCGACTATCCCGCGCACGACGTTCGGTTTCCGGGCACGTTCGGAGCGGCGTTCATGGGCTTCGCCGTGCCCCGCGTCATCCTGTTCCGCGAAGATCATTCGCGCCGGGTGCTGGTGCCGCGCGTCGCCTTCATCAGCGTGCCGGGCACCAGCCCGCCGGGCGTGTGGCGGCGCGGCGGCACGGTCGCGCTCGTCACCGGGCGCTGCGTGTTCGCGTTCGACCGGGCCAAGGCCCGGTTCGCGCTCGCCAGCGTGCATCCCGGCGAAACGCGGGCGAGCGTGCGCGCCAACACCGGATTCGACTACGACGAGCCCAACGAGCTCCCGGAGACGCCGCCGCCCACCGACGCCATGAAGACGTTGCTCGACGGCCCGGTCGCCCGCGTGATCGCCGAGACTTACCCGCGCTTCGCGGCCGCGGTGCTGGGCACGGGTGCCAGCAATCGACGGGTCAACTGACGGAACCGGACGGCGAGCGCCAGCGTCGCCGTGCCGAGCGCGAGCCCTAGGCTCCACAGCAAGCCATCGAGCCCGAGATCGAGACGATGTCCGGCGGCCCACGCGAGCGGGACCCCGAGGCCCCAGAACGCCACGGCGTAGATGACCGTCGGCGCGACGACGTCGCCGACGCCGCGCAGCGCGCTGATCATCACGCCCTGACCGCCGTCGACGACGACCATCGCCGCGACAACGCCGAGCCCGGCCGCCGCGACCGGCAGAAGCGCCGGATCGCCGGTGTACGCGACGGCGATGTCGCCGGCGAAGGCATGGATCATGAGTCCGGCCGAGGCGGTGGTCGCCAGCACCAGCACGAGGCCGGCCCAGCCGGCAAGCGTGGCGGCGGCCGGGTCGCGCCGACCGTTGGCCTGGGCGACCTGGACCGCGGTCGCGGTGCCGATGCCGACCGAGAGCATGAAGACCAGCGCGAGCACGTTCGTGGCGATCTGGTAGGCGGCGACCGGCAGCTCGCCGAGCTGCCCTGCGAACGCCGCGACCATGGCGAAGCATGCGCTTTCGAGGCCAAGCGCGATCGCCATCGGCGCGCCGATGCCAAGCAGCCGGCGCGCGAGAGGCCACGACCCGGCGATCGGTCCGATCACGCCGTAGCGCCGGAGCGAAGGCGCCGCCAGCACGTAGCCGACGATGGCGAGTACCATGAACCAGCGCGCCGCGCTGAAGGCGAGCGCCCCGCCCGCCGCGCCGAGCGCCGGGAAGCCGAAATGCCCGTCCACTAGCAGCCAGCACGCGAGCAGGTTGACGACGTTGCCGGCGACGACGATCACCATGCCGACTCGTGGCCGGCCGATGCCCTCGAGGAACAGCGACGCGCCGACGAACAGGATCGCCACCGGCATGCCGAGCGCGTACATCCCGAGCACCCGCCCGCCCCCCGCGGCCATCGCGGGCGACTGCCCCAGCAGGAGGAGCAGGCCCTCGCCCAGGCCCAGGACCGCCGCCGCGCCGAGGCCGTAGGCCGCCCCCAACGCCATGGCGAGCCGCCAGGCGAGGCCGCATTCGGCGAGCCGACCGGCGCCCCGCGCATGGGCCGTCAGCACGCCCGTGCCGAGCATCAGGCCGATGCCGAGCGTCAGCATCATGAGCTGCGGGGCGCTCGCGATGGCGAAATAGGCGAGCTCGGTCGCGCCGGCGTGGCCGACGAAGACGGTGGCGACGAACGCCATGACCAGGAGCCCCGCGCGCGCGAACATGACCGGCACCGCGAGCCGCGCGATCGCCAGGGCTTGGTCACGCAGGCGCGCGCGGGCGGCCGCGTGCGATCGGTGCTGGGCGTCGTTCACGGGCCGCGACCCTAACGGTCGCGGCCGGCCGGGAGAAGGGTGATCATCCGGCGGGACAGCCGGAGCGACCCAGGCGTCGGTTTCGCTGCCTTAATAGCAGCGGTCCCTGAGGTTGACTCGTAGCACGTCCTTCGAGACGCGCCCTTCGGGCGTGGGGACGGGGGGCAACCGCCCCCACGCCTCAGGACGAGGTTTTTCCTATAGCCCCAACCCCATACCTCATGCTGAGGAGCCGGCGAAGCCGGCGTCTCGAAGCATGAGGTATGGGGTCATTGTCACCCGCCCCTGCCCTAATAAGTCTCGGCGACGGGCAGGGCGATCAGCGCGATGCCCTCGCTCTCGCCGACCTGGTGGAGCGAGACGTAGCGGCGGCCGTCAGCCGCGTCGTAGACCGCGACCACCAGATGGGTGATCGCGCGGTTCGGCGAGGTGCCCGGCGCGTCGGGCATGCCGTCGGGGGGTGCCTCGACCACGTCGACCTCGACGAGCCGATTGGCGAGGTCGCGCGCGACCATGGCTTCGATGTGGCGGCGCGCCCGCGCGTCGAGCCCGCGCCAGTCGAACAGGTTGAGCATGTCGACGAGGTCGCGCTCGGCATGGGCGAGGGCGAGGCGCTGCACCAGGTCGGCCGCGGACGCCGGCCGGTCGGCGAACGGATCGCCGCCCGCCACCGCCCCCGGGTCGCCGATCGCCACCGCGAGCACGAGGAGGAGGGCGGAGAGTCGCATGGCAGCGATCGTACCCGATGTGCCGCTTGTTTACTTGCCGGAAGCGGCGACCTAGGGTCAGGTGTCGCCACCGGACAAGAGAAAATGACCCGCGACAGCGCACGTCATCGCGGCCGCCGGCAGGTGGGCGGCATCGTCCAGCAGGCGCCGCGCCATGTCGTCAATTCCCTGAAGCCGCTGGAGGCGCTGAGCCGCGACCAGGTCGAGGCGATCGACGACGCGAGCCTGCGCGTGCTCGAGACGATCGGGGTCGTCTTCGAGAGCCCGCGCGCGCTCGACCTGCTCGCGCGGGCGGGGGCGCGGGTCGATCGCGAGACCCGGCGCGTGCGGCTCGAGCGCGGCTTGGTCGCAGAAAGCCTCGCCAAGGCGCCCGGCGCGTTCGTCGTCCGCGCGCGAGAGCCCGCGCGCGACTTGGCGATCGGCGACGACGACGTCGTCTTCGCGTCCACCGCCGGGCCGCCCAATGTCTCGGACCTCGATGGCGGGCGGCGCGCCGGGACCTTCCGTGACATGTGCGACGGGCTGCGCCTGATCCAGGGCCTCAACGTTCTTCACCTCGTCGGCGGCGCGCCCGTGGCGCCGCTCGACCTGCCCGCGGCGACCCGTCATCTCGACATGGTCCACGCGTACCTGACGCTGACCGACCGGGTCTTCCACGTCTGGTGCCACGGCAGGGCCCGGGTGGCCGATGCGCTCGACATGACGGCGATCGCACTCGGCACCGACCGCGCGGGCCTGGCCGCCTCGCCGCGCGTCTTGGGCGCGGTCAACGCCGACTCGCCGCTCGGCTACGACGGGCCGACGCTCGATGGCATGCTCGAGCTCGTCGAGGCCGGCCAGGCGGTCGTGGTGACCCCGTTCACCATCGCCGGCGCGCTGGCGCCCGCCTCGCTGGCGGGCGCGCTGGTGCAGCAGAACGCGGAGGCGCTGGCCGGCATCGCGCTGGCCCAGATCGCGCGGCCGGGCGCGCCCGTGGTCTACGGCGGCTTCACCTCGAACGTCGACATGCGTTCGGGCCGCCCGGCGTTCGGCACGCCCGAGACCGTGAAGGCGGCGCTCGCCTCGGGCCAACTCGCGCGCCGCTGCCGCCTGCCCTACCGATCGAGCAACACCAACACGGCGAACGCGGTCGACGCCCAGGCGGCCTACGAGTCGCAGATGACACTGTGGGGCGCCATGCTCGGTCACGCCAACCTCGTCATGCACGCGGCCGGCTGGCTCGAGGGCGGCCACGTCTTTTCGTTCGAGAAGCTGATCCTCGATGCCGAGATGCTGCAGATGATGGCGGAGGTCATGCGCCCGCTCGCGACCGACGCGGACGCCCTCGGCGTCGAGGCGATGCGCGAGGTCGGGCCCGGCGGGCACTTCTTCGGCGCGGCGCACACGCTCGCGCGCTACGAGACCGCGTTCTACGCGCCGATGCTGTCGGATTGGCGCAACTTCGAGACCTGGCGCGAGGCCGGCGCCGAGGACACGGCCCGGCGCGCCAGCCGCATCTGGAAGGAGCTGCTGGCCGGGTACCAGGAGCCGCGCCTCGACGAGGCGATCGCGGAGGCGCTGCGGGCGTTCACGGCCAGGCGCAAGCGCGCGATCGAGCGGTCCGCCGCGTAGGGAGGCTGCCATGGCGATCGAAGGGCTCGACCACGTGACGCTGCTGGCGGGCGACCTCGCGCGCTCGGTCGCGTTCTACGAGCGGGCGCTGGGGCTGCGGTCGGGGGACCGGCCGCCGTTCGGCTTTCCGGGTGCCTGGCTCTACCTCGGCGCGGTGCCCGTCGTTCACCTCATCGGCGGGCGCGGCTCGGCCACGGGCACGGGTGCGATCGATCACGTCGCGTTCCGCGCGGCCGGGCTCGAGGCGACGCGCCGACGCCTCGCGGCCGACGGCATCGCCTTCGAGGAGCGCATGGTGCCGGGTCTCGGGCTGCACCAGGTCTTCGTGCGCGACCCCGACGGCGTCAAGATCGAGCTCAACTTCGCGGCCGCCGAGGCGAGCCCGTGAACGTCGATGGCGTTCCCACGCGCACCATCGCGCGCGAGCCGGATGGCTGGGCGATCCGGATCATCGATCAGACCAGGCTGCCCCACGCCTTCGTGACGACCGTGCTCGGCACCGTCGAGGACGCGGCGCGCGCCATCCAGACGATGCAGGTGCGCGGCGCGCCGCTGATCGGCGCCACGGCCGCGTACGGGCTGGCGCTGGCGCTGCGCGCCGACCCGTCCGATCGCGGCCTCGCGCGCGCGTATGGGGCGCTGCTCGCGACCCGGCCGACCGCGGTC
>JBBDQV010000216.1:0-14398 GCA_040905845.1 Alphaproteobacteria bacterium
CGCCCGCCATTGGCGGGAGAGGGTAGGGTGAGGGAGGGCGGCTCCAACTCAACGAATGCCCCTCTAGCGGACGCGGCCGTAGGAGTCCTCGAAGCGGACGATGTCGTCCTCGCCGACGTAGCTGCCGCACTGCACCTCGACGATGCGCAACGGTGTCGCGCCGGGATTCTCCAGCCGGTGGCGCACGCCTTGGCCGATGTAGGTCGACTCGTTCGCGGCGAGCGTCGCGACCTCGTCATCGCGCGTGACCCGCGCGGTGCCGTCGATGACGACCCAGTGCTCGCTGCGATGGTGGTGCATCTGGAGCGACAGCCGGCCGCCCGGCTTGACCACGATCTCCTTGATCTTGTAGCGGCCGCCTTCGAGCAGGACGGCGAACGAGCCCCACGGCCGGCGCTCGTGGAGGTGCGCCGTCGCCTCGGGGCGCTTGGCGGCCTTCAGCCGGTCGACCAAGGCCTTGACGCCGGCGCTGTCGCGGCGATCGGCGACCAGCACGGCATCGGCCGTCTCGACGACGACGATGTCGGCGACGCCGGCGAGCGCGACCAGGCGTCCGTCGGCGCGAACCAGGCTGTCGCGGGTGCCTTCGAGGATGCCGTCGCCCTGCACGACGTTGCCGGCCGCGTCCTTGGCGCTGACCCGCCAAAGTCGGTCCCAGTTGCCGACGTCGGACCAGCGCGGATCGCACGGCACCACGGCGGCCCGGCGCGATCGTTCCATGACGGCCTTGTCGACCGGCAGGGCCGGCACCGCCGCGTAGGCCTCGCGCGCGACGCGCAGGGGGCTTGCCTCGGCCTTGGCTGCGGCGAACGCCTTGCGGACCGGCGCCATGACCTCGGGGGCCGAGGCGTCGAACTCCTCCAGGATGCGGCGCGCGGAGAACACGAACATGCCGCTGTTCCACCACGCCTGGCCGCCGGCGATGAGCCGTTCGGCCTCCTCGCGCGGCGGTTTCTCGATGAACCGCGTGATGGCGAGCGCGCCGTCGACGCCTCCGATCGGCGCGCCGCCCTTGATGTAGCCGAACTCCGGGTCCGGACTTTCCGGCGTGATGCCGAAGGTGACGAGGAAACCTTGGCGCGCCGCGCGGCACGCGGTCTCGACCGCGCGGTCGAGCGCCGGCTCGTCGCCGATGACGTGATCCGCCGCCGCCACCCAGAGGATCGCGTCCGGGCCGAAGGTTCGTTCGGCGTAGAGCGCGCCCAGCGCGACCGCGGCGGCCGTGTTGCGGCCCTCGGGCTCCGCGATGACGTGCCGCGCGAACCCGGGATCGAGCTCGCCGAGCTGGTCCGCGACCAGGAAGTACTGGGTCTCGGTCGTCACCGTCACGATCCGTTCGGCCGGAGCGTGGGCCAGGGCGCGGAGCGCCGCGCTTTGGAGCAGCGACCGATCACCGCCGATGTTCAGAAGCTGCTTGGGATAGGTGTCGCGGCTCGCTGGCCACAACCTGACCCCGACCCCTCCAGCCAGCAGCAGCGGTACGATCATGTCCATCTTCCAGCCCAATCGTTGGATGGCATTCGATCATGCCCGGGTAACCGATCCCTGAACGTGCCCGGGGCGCACCGACCGTGACGGAGCATGGCCGAGGACGGCTGCGCCGACAAGCGGCGGGCTTAGTCGTAGAGGCTCGACCAGTCGTTGACGATGCGCCCGAAACGGTCGTCGCCGGTCAGGTCGTAGAGCGACACGGGGCGGCCGACGAACTGGCCGCCGTCGCGCGTCAGCGGACGGAACGCGAAGCTGGCCCGTTCGCGCGTCGGATGGAGGAAGAAGATGTCGAGCGGGATCGAGACGAAAAGCCCCTTGTCGAAGCTGCCCTCGCCGAAATCCCTGGCCGACACGTTGGTGGCCGACGCGAAGGCGCCGAGGATGATGCCGCCTTCGAACTCGCGCGCGAGCTCGAAGGTCGCCCCGATGTCGCGCGCCAGATAGCGCCCCAGCCGGACGGTCGCGAGCAGGCCGTGGAGCGGCGTCTGGTAGTAGAGGCTCAGGTGCCCCGTTGTCGTGTCGTAGGGAAAGAAGTTGAACAGCTGCGGGAAGCTGCGCTGGTAGACGTGGCTCACGTCGAGCCCCACGGCGAGGCGCGAGTTGAACGGGCGATAGAGGATCTCCCCGCTGATGCCGGCGTACATCTCCTCGAGTATTCCGGCGGTGACAGCGGCGTACCAGTCCCGCCCGAGGTTGGTGACGTAGCTGGCGTAGAGGTTGACCAGGTTGTCCGCGCCCTCGCGCAGGTAATCCTCGTTCAGGCTGCGCACGCGCGGCAGGCGGCTGCCCGGATCGAACTCGAGCTTGTCGAAGTTGTTGTAGATGTCCTTGCCGACCGTCGCGTGAAGCGACAGGGACCGGTTCAGCCGGACACCGGCGCTTGCCCTTAGCCAGAGTTGATAAAGGTAGAACGCGTCGACGCCGCCGACGTGCTGGCGCAAGTCGGGCTCCAGGCCCCACGTGAACTCCGGGTAGCGCGCGCCGTTGCGAAACGCCGTCGTCGGGATCGTCCCATCGCCCGATGTCAGGACGGCATGGGCGTAGGTTTCCTCCGGGCTGCCCCGCAGGCTCACGGCGCGTTCGAGGTCCGCGCGCAGGATCGTCACACGGCTCGTCTCGAGCCCTTCGTTCAAGTGCACGACCGTGATCTCCTCGATCTCGGCCGGCGCGATGGCCGCGACGATGCGCGCGGCACGGCCGACCGCTTGGGGCGTCTTGCGGTACTTCGGCTGCTCGACGAACAGGGTCGCGCTCCGGTCGTCGATGTCCACCGCCTCGACCGCGAAGCGCTCGGCCTCGAGGGCCGCCATGATGGCCTCGGCCACGGAACGCCGCGTCGTCTCGGACTGGACGCCCGCGGCGGCGAGCGCGGCGGGCGAAACGCCGAGCGCACCGGCCAGGGCGAACGTGTCGCCGGCGAAGCGCGTCTCCTCGCGCTCGCCGCCGGGCCCGACCGCGACGATGGTGACACCCTCGACCGGGGGCGGCAGCGCGGTCTCGACGACGCGGGCCGCAACGGCCTGATCGAACGGCCCACCGGCCTCGACCTCGACGATCGCCTCGCCGTCCCTGATGGCCACCGATTGGACCGTGAGGCCGAGCTCGGCCAGGCCGTCGAACAGGCGATCGGCGGCCTCGGCGCCGGCCATCGTCGGATCGCGTCGCGGCGCCGCCCCGGGCGACTCGACGACGCCGGCGCGCGGGGTGACCGGGGCGGGCGGCGTGTCGATGCGAAGAACGGGCTTCGGGTTGACGAGGTTCGGGGTGACGGTCGCGCGGACCATGAGGGTGTTGCCGCGCTCGAGGCCGACTCCGAGATCGACCCAAGGGAACGGCTGGTACACGAGGCCGACGTTGAACGCCGAGTCGACCCTTAGGTCGTTTTCGAGCGGCTCGCGCGTGTAGTTGTTGGGGTCGTATTCGAGCTTGAGGCGGAGGCCCTCGATCGGCGTCAACCACTCGACGCCGCCGAACAGCGCGACCCGCGGGCCGGCGAAGAACTGTCCGAGCGAGACGTTGCCGCCCTGGTCGCCGCTGCCTCGGTTCGAACGGCTCCGGAACGAGTCCGAGATGAGCGTCAGTGGGTTCTTGAAGTGGCCGCGCGTCCCGAGCCGACCCCAGCCGACGCCGAGGCTGAAGTCGAAATCGTAGTACCGCTTGCTCGCCACCAGGTATTCGCCGGCGAACTGCGCGGTGCCGATGAAGTCCTGGATGCCGATGGCAAGCGCGGGGCGCAGCGCCGTTTCCTGGAGCAGGCGCAGCTTGATGTCGGCGCCCTTGTCCTGGAACTCGACCTCGCGGCCCGACGGACTGACCGTGCCGATGCCGCGATTCTGAATCGTCGTGTAGCGGAAGCCGACCTCGAGCCCAGGCAGGCCGTGAACGCTGATGAAGTACCGGTAGTAGGGGTCGGCGAACGACGCGCCGAGGGCGAAGAGTCCTTCGTCGCCGAAGCGCGCGCTGCGCGTTTGCAGCAGGCCCACGCCGCCGTAGTCGGTGATTGACGGGGTATAGACCTGGTGGCGCGCCCATGCCGCCTCCGGACCCGCGACGAGGAGCGCGGCGACGAGGAGGAAACGACGGACGACGCGCAACGTCTCGAGCCCGCGCGTTCGCTGGGCGACGAGCGGGTCCTCAGTCGTTGATCGCCGACAGCGCGGCCGCCGTGACGGCGAGCTGGCTCGTGATCTGGGTGATGTCCTTGATGAAGGCGAAGGCGTCGAACGGCGCCGGCTCCTTGGGAACGACCACGGTGCTGCCCGGGGGTATCACGACCGGCGCGTAGTTCCAGGCGGAGACGGAGACCGGCTGCGCCTCGCCGTTGGGCAGCACGACGAAGACGCGGCCGTCGTCGGCGGTGCGCCTGAGGCCGCCCGCCTTGTCGATGTACTCGTCGACCCGGGCGCCCGGCACGAACTGCAGCGTGCCTTCGTTGAGCACGTCGCCGATCACCGTCACCGAGTTCGGACGCTTCGGCATGAACAGGCGATCGCCGCCCTCGAGCACGGTGTCGAGCTCCGGGCGGACCTGCAGGACCGTGGGGTCGCTCTCGATGACGACGCGGCCGACCGGCTCGGCGCTGCGCAACTGGTTCGCGAGCGAGCGCAAGGCATCCGCGCCCGCGGCGACCTGCGTGCCCGAGGTGCGCTGGGTCAGGGCCGCCGCGAGCGCGATCTCGAGCTCGCGCGCCGCGCGTTCGAACGCCTGCTTCTCCGATTCGCGCGTCCGTTCGCGGGTGAAGACGGCGCCGTAGGGATAGGCCTGCGGCGTCAGGCCGCCGGCGCGCGCGACGACCTCGGACAGCCGCTCGCCGCGCCGGATCTGATAGAGGCCCGGCCGAACGAACTCACCCACCAGGAGGATCGGCTTCTCGTCCCGGTCGCTGAAGCGCGAGTTCAGCCGGACCACGTCGCCGGGCGAGACGAACACCGAGTCCATGCCGCCGCCCGACAGGTCGAGCATCTGCCGTTGCGAGATCATGGACCCGTCGCCGGCGTCGGCGACGCTGCGCAGGATCTCGACCTTTGCGAGGTCCGCGTCGCGGCCGGCGCCGCCGGAATACGCGACGACATTGCTGAGCGGAGCGTTCGGCGCCACCGGATAGACGCCGGGGATGCGCACCTCACCGTTGACCGCGACGACGTGCTCGATCACGAAGGGCAGCAGGTCGGGGTAGGTATCGTAGATCTCCGGGCAGTCCACGCGTGCCGCGGTGATCGGTTCGAGATCACGCACGGCGGTGACCACGGCGTCGCTGAACCGGCCAGGCCGCGACGTCGAGACGACCGAGAACAACGACAGCAGCCCCTTGCAGGCGAGCCGCGACGCATCGACCGCCGTCTTGGCCTCCGGGGCCGTGGAGGCGGGCGCCACCGACGCCGTCTGGATCAGCGTCGACGGCGCGCTCGCCGTGCCGGCCGGCGTCGGTTGCGTCTCGAACGCGCTGCGCTCGAACTCGGCGAGCGCCCCTTGGTCCGCGAGCAGGCCGCCCGACAGGATGCCCTGCACGTCCGCCGACCACAGGTATCGAATGTCCTCGAGCCCCAGGACGACCAGTCGGTCCTCGGGGTTCAGGGGCACGTCCTGGACGCCGCTCAGCACGCGCTGGAGGTCCACCGGAATGAACACCGATGAATGCGTGAAGGGATCGTGGGTCAGCAGGACGGCGAACAGGAGATAGGGCGCGTCGCCGAGCGACTGGACGTCGCGGACCAGCGCCCTCGCGCTCGGCGCCGCGGCGATCGACCTGCGACCCGCGACGCGTACGTGACCCTCCAGGAACACCGAGCCGACCTGCACGTCGTCGCCGAACATGGCGACGACGATGTCGCCGTCGCCGACCGCGCCGACCTGACCTTGCGCCGTCTCGCCGACCTGCTGCCGGCCGGTCGCATCGACGCTCAGCGTCACGAATCGATTGCCCGCCGGGCGCAGCGGCCCGCCGGCGTAGTCCAGGACCTCGGCGAGGGTGGCCGCACTCTGGCCCTCGGCGAACTCGTAGATGGCCGGGCGGCGCACCTTGCCGGCGACGGCGACGGTCGCCCCGATGGGCGGCACGATGATGCGGTCGCCGTCGCGCAGGGTGAGGTCCCGTCCCGGAGCGATCCCGAGCAGAAGGTCGTAGAGGTCGAACCAGGTGTGGTCCGCGCCCCGGACGACCTGCACCGCGCGCAGGGTTCCGGTCCGCTTGATCCCGCCCGCCGCGAACAGCGCGTCGAGCAGGCTCGACAGGGCCGTCAGTTGGTGCACGCCGGGAGCCTTGACCTCGCCGAGCACGACGACCGCGATGGAACGCACGCTGCCCAGCGACACGAAGGCCTCGGTATCGAGGTAAGTCGCCGCGACCCTTTGCTCGACCTCGCGCCGAAATTCCTCGAAGCTGCGACCAGCGGCCGCGACGGCGCCGATCTCGGGCAGCACGATGCGGCCTTCGCTGTCGACGCGCGCGCTGCGGAACAGCGTGCGCCCGCCGACCAGGCTGATGACGATCTCGTCGCCGACGCCCAACGTGTAGTCTTCCGGCACCGTGCCCTCGACCAGCAGCGGGGGCGGGCTCGTGGCTTCGAACAGGTCGTAGCCGAACAGGCCGACCGGCTCGCCCAGGCGGTCGCTGTAGTCGAGCTCGAGGGCCGAGAACCCGGCGGTCGCGGCGGCCGCCTCGCCCTCGGTCCGCGCTTCGGCCTGGGCCTTCAGCTCGGCCTGGTTGCGCGCGGCCTCGGCAGCCCTCAACGCCTCTTCCTGCGCCTTGACGGCGGAATCCCTCGCCTGGTCGACCGGGGACTTCTGCTGCACCGGCTCGCCGGTCGTTTCGCTGCGCTGACGCACAAAGTCGCCGAGGATGCGGTCGATGAGCTCGGGGTCGATCAAGTCCGGCGAGATCTGCTGAGCCCCGGCGCCGGGCGTGCCGGAGAACATCGACACGACGATCGTCGCGGCGCACAATGCCGCGCTCGCAAGGTTCGCCCAACGTCGCCGCTCGTGTCGCATCGTTCCCCACCTGTCGATCCGTCCGCCGGACGGTTTGCGTCGCCCCTGTGGTCGCGCCGCGGTCTCATGACCTCGGCGGCCGCGTTATCCTTGGTTGCGTGCGAGGACTCCATCTACGGAGACGCGACCCAGGCGTTCCAGATGCTGGTCACGGGCGTCCCCGACGTCCCCGTCACGCGCGACCAGATACGACAGATACCATACGCGACCATCAGGGCAAAGATTGGCCGTGGCCAGCGTTCCGTGCTCGTGCTGTTCCGCTACGACGGGGCGGACCTGCATTGGGTTTCGGCGGACCGCGTGGCGTTCACCACGCGCGCGGGCCGCTTGGTCAAGACGGCGGGCCTGCCGGAGAACCTTCGCCACAGCGAGCTCATCGGCGTGGACCCCGTCGCCGAGGGCTTGCACCGGCTCGATGGTTCAGCGCCGCTGACGAGCCTGGTCGACATCGACCCGGGCGCACGCTACGGCATTCCGGTCGAGCTCACGCTCGAGCCCGAGGCGGACGAGACGATCGAGATCCTCGAGCTCGAGTACGAGACGGTCCGCGTGCGCGAGCGCGGACGCGCGCCGCTGCTCGACTGGACCTTCGAGAATGTCTATTGGGCCCAGCGTTCGAACGGCTTCGTCTGGAAGAGCATCCAGCACTTCGTGCCAAGCCTGCCGCCCGTCGAGCTCGAGATCCTCAAGAAGGCCACATAGCGGTCGCGGGGCGGCCCGCGCGATGGGCCGCGGTGCCGAAGCCGAAAAGCAAGGGAGGCGACCCGCCTGGGCCGCCTCCCCGCGAAACTCGCTCGCTGCGATCGGTTACTACTATTGGGTGCCGCCGGTGCCGCCGGTGCCGCCGGTGCCGGTCGCATTGTTGTTGTTGTTGCTCGAAAGGCCAACGGCGAGCCCGACAATCGCCCCGACGACGACGATTCCCGCGACCAGCGGGCTGACTTCGCCGAACGGCGTCGCGATGCCCTCCTGCCCTGCGGCGCCACCCGTTGCCTCTTCCTGCGCGAAGGCCAACGTCGGCGACAACGCGAGCGCGGCCGCAAGGGCCAGAGCCGTGATCTTCTTTCCGACCATGTTAGTTTTCTCCCCCTTGATGAGGCCGCCACGTACCCGAAATCCGGACGTCGCGTTCTACCCTGACACTGACGTCGTTAACTTCGTATCAACAGCGAGGGGATTCACCGGCGCGACGTTGTTCCGCCGTCACTCTCCCCCCACGGAAAGACGATTTAGCCTAGTTGCCCGCCGCGCGCAATGTCAAGCTTCCGCGCGGGGCTCGATGCCAAATCGCCGCGCTGTGGCAAGACGGCAACATTTCGAATTTCTGGCCTATCCCCACGGATAGCGCACCTAGCCACCCACCAGCCTGGGTGTTCGCCCGAAAGGTACGCCGAGGCACGTCGCGCCGCCGCCGCCGCATCAAAGAGACCGAAGCACGTCGCGCCGCTCCCGGACATGCGCGCGAGCAGCGCGCCGGCGGTGGTCAGGCCGGCCAGCAGCTCCGGAATGGCCGGCTCGAGGCCCGAGGCGGCCCAAGTGAGATCGTTGCGCCGCCGCGCCAAGCGCCGCGCCAGGGCGCGTGCGTCCTTGACCGGGCCCATGGGGCGCGACGCCCGTCGTGGCGCCGCTTGATGTCGTGCGAAGACATCGGCCGTCGCCAGCGGCCGGCGCGGGTTGGCCAGCACCACGGCGACGGGTGGCTGTCGCGGCGCGGCCTCGAGCCTCTCGCCGATGCCGCGAACCACGGTCGGCACCGCCGCGAGGCAAACGGGCACGTCGGCTCCCAGGCGCTGGCCGAGGGCGCGCAGGTCATCGGCGCCGGCGCGAGTCGTCCACAACCGGTCGAGCAGCCGAAGCGCGGCGGCCGCGTCGGCCGATCCGCCTCCGAGCCCCGCCGCGACCGGCAGTCGCTTGTCGAGTCGGAGCGCGGCGCGCGGCGCCGTACCTGCTTCGCGGGCGAGCAGTCGGGCCGCTTCGAGAACGATGTTCGTGCCCACCCGGAGCTCATCGAGCGCCGGCGCGCCGGGCCCCGCGACCGATAGCGTCAGGCGGTCGGCCGGTTCGACCGTCAGCGTGTCGGCGAGGTCGAGAAAGACGACCAAGCTGTCGAGACGGTGATATCCGTCGCGGCGCCGCCCGAGGACGTGGAGGTAGAGGTTGAGCTTGGCCGGCGCGTCCAGCGCCAGGACGTGGCCCACCTAGCCGTCGCCGTTCAGCGCCGGCGCGCTCGCGAGACCGTGCTCGAGCTTGGCGCGGATCGCCGCCGCTAGGTCCTGGTCCGGCTCGAGCGAAAGGGCCCGCCGCCATTGGAACTCGGCCTCGGCGTAGCGGCCGACCTGCCAGAACGCGTCGCCAAGATGATCGTTGATCGTCGCGTCGTCGGGCTGGAGCTCCACGGCTCGCTCCAGGTGCTTGACCGCCTCGCGATAGTCTCCGAGGCGATAGTGGGCCCAGCCCAGGCTGTCCACGATGAACCCGTCGTTCGGGCGCTGATCGACGGCACCCTCGATCATGTCGAGCGCGCGGCCCAGGTTTAGTCCCTTATCGACCCAGGAATAGCCGAGGTAGTTGAGAACGTACGGCTGGTCCGGCTCGAGTTCGAGCGCCCTCAGGAAGTCGGCCTCGGCGCGGGGCCACTGGTCGGACCGTTCGAGCGCGATGCCGCGGGCGTAGAACAAGCGCCAATGGCGCGGCTCGGGCGTCGGGACCAGCGTCACCGCCAAGTCGTAAGCCGCAACGGACTCGGCCCAAGCCTCGCGGCCGCGCCGAATGTCGCCAATGGTGATCCAGGGATCGGGCCGGGTCGGCCGCTCCGCCGCCATGGCTTCGAGGCCCGCGACCGCCTCCGCCGTCCGGTCGACCGCATCGAGGTTGACCGCGGTCCGCAGCCGGGCGGTCCACGCCAGCGGCGACCCGGGACTCACGCGCCCATAGGCCTCGATCGCCTCGGCGGCGCGGCCCTGGATGTCGAACACGTCGCCCAGCAGCAAGGCCGTGGCGTCGCTGTCCGGGCGCAGGTATTCGGCGAACCGCGCATAGCCGAGGGCGGATTCGCTGTCCTCCTCGCCCTGCAGGGCGTTGGCGAGGCCGAACAGGAGCTCGGCCGTGCCCTCGACCGGGTTGGCGACCAGGAGTGGCGGCGGCGGGCCGGAGGCCTCGAGTCGCGCGAGCCCGTCGTCGACCCACGGGGTATCGGGACTGATCGACGCGAAATCCTGATAGACGGCACGCGCATCCTCGATCCGCCCGGCGCGTTCGAGCAGCCCGCCCAAGGCCTGGACGACCCGGAATGCGCCCGGCTGCGCGCCCAGGGCGACGCGATAGGCCGCCTCGGCGGCGGCCGGGTCGCCGGCGAGCTCCTGGATCAGCGCCTCGTGGAAGGAACGGAAGGCCTGGAACCCGCCTCCGCTCGACATCGAGCCGAGAATCCCCAGCGCCGCGGCATGATCGCCGTCCGCGACGGTCAGCCACGCCTCGATGAGCGGCACGAGGATGGCGTTGTAACCGGTGCTCGACAGCATGGACAGGCGTTCGCGCGCCACCGCGGGATCGCCCGCGCGCAGGGCCGCGAGCGCCAGCGTCAGGCCGGGCAGCGGCGCGGCGGGATCGGCGGCGATGATCTCGTTGGCGAGGCCGATCGCTTCGTCGATACGACCGCTGACTACGAGCGCGGCGAACGCCTGGCTGCGCAGATCGTGGTTGTCGGGGTCGTCGGCCAGGGCCTTGAGCAGGAACGACGCGGCCGAGCCGAGGTCGCGTTCGCTTCGTGCGAATCGGCCAGCGAGGTAGCTGCCGAACGGGGAGGCTTCCTCGAGGCCGACGAGCGCCACACCGGCCGACTCGGCGTTCGCCGTGCTATCGGCGGCGACGCGGTCGGTGGCGGTCGCGCAGGCGCCGAGGGCCAGCGCGAGGCCGAAAAAGGTCGTCGCCGCGATGCGGCGCGACGGATCCGGCCTCGAAGGACGGAACTTTCCAATCATGAGCCGACGATCCTCGTGGCCCGCGTTCCTCGGGTTTCCGCTCGGGTACGAGCACCCGAGGCGCGGCGAGTCCACATCGAGCTTCGAGACTAGCGCACGCCCGTGCGAACGGCAATTTCTGCGGGTCCGTGCATCGGCGCACGACTTGCCATGCCGACCCTTAGGCTCTTAGATAGGCCGGCGACCAGGGCGTTGCCCGTGTTCGGTCGCCTTGGCCTGGGCAAAGGTGAAGCGCGATGGAGCAAAGGTCGGCGAAGTTCAAGATCGGGCAGATCGTGCGCCATCGCTTGTTTCCGTTCCGCGGCGTCGTCTACGACGTCGATCCGACGTTCAACAACTCCGAGGAATGGTACCAGGCGATTCCCGAGGAGATCCGGCCGCGCAAGGACCAGCCATTCTACCACCTCTACGCCGAGAACGAGCAGACGTGCTACGAAGCGTACGTCAGCGAGCAGAACCTGTTGCCCGACGGCGACAATGGCCCGGTGCGCCACCCGAGGATCGGCGAGGTCTTCGCCGTGCCACCCGAGAACGGCTGCTACGCGCGAAAACGCGGCGACGGGTCGCGCGCGCTGAACTGACGGCGATGGGACGCGCGCGTCGCGCCCGCTCGGGCGGGTCCTTCGCGCCGGAGCGCGGCCTCCGTCTCCAGCCGGTTGCTCTCGTTCTCGTTGGCGAAGGTCATCCGCCCCGCGTGATTGTAGACCAAGTCATGGCTGGGCGCCCGGCCACCGTGGTAGCCTTAAATCTTGTTGCCGTGTAGTTCATGGACGAGAACTCTCGCCCCGGTCCCGTCCTCAAGCCCTAAGATTGGCTCCATGAGTGGGTCTCATACTTCGGGGTGCGCTCTATAGAGGTCGTCAATCGTTCCGCCGGTCGGCAGTTCGAGCACCTTCCGCGTGATTGGCCGAACCCGAAGAATGCGAACATCCGTTTCCGTGAGGATCGATTTCGCGCTCCTGACAAAGAACAGGTTCTTGAGTCGCTTTCTTTGCGAAAACGCATCGACAAACCAATCGACCGATGACTCACCGACCCGAAACCACACGCGGCAGAGTCTGATTTTATTATTCGTGTTCACGGGAAGATCTAAGGCATGGTCGAAGCGCTCCGAGAACCTCTCAATGTGATAGAACTCAAGAACTTGGGAGTCCCATTGGCGTATGTATAGATTGTAATATTCGATCTGCCGCGCCATCGCCCAGCCGATCTCCTTCGGCACTGCACGAACTATCGCGTCAATTAAGTACTTCTCCAAAGGATAAAGCCGACGCGCCGAGGACCTGTATGACGAAGTGTTGTACAACCACGCGAGGGCCAGAACGATCTTATCCGCGACGCTGGCGAGCCACATCAAGGACTAACTGTCCCGAGCCGGGCGTCGGTGAGCTGACAGGGCGGGCTGGACGAGACCTGGAAGCGCTGGTCGCGAGCAAGTGAACTGATCATCGAAACGAACTCGCTGAAGGGGTCGTACGCGCTTCTCGAGCAACGGCACCAGCCCAACGATCATCTATTCGCGGCCTCCCCCGGACGTGCAATCCATCTCCGCGTGATCGTCTTGACCCGCAGGATGCGAATGTCCGTTTCTCTCAGGATCGGCCTTGCGGGCCTGTTGAAGGCCAATCCGCAGAATTGCCTATCGTACGAGTCAGCTGCGGCGTGCCAACTCTCCTGTGACGTCCCGGTCCGGAATGATATTGAACAAAGTCGCACTTTGTCGAGAGTGTTGAGCGGAAGGTCATAGGCATGGTCGAAATGGACCGAGAACCTCTCGATGTGAAGGAAGGTTACGATCTGGCTATCGATGCTGCGCTCATAGTGATTGTAGTATTTCATTTGGAGCGCCATCGCCGAAGCGATCTCCTTCGGCACGGCATCTATCATGATAGCGATCAAGCATCGCTCGAGCGGATAAAGCCGACGGGTCGATGGATCGCGCGACCACTTGTACAACCAGGCGAGGACGGCGACGATCGGATCGACGAGTCGTGCGACAGTCTTTGGCATTGCTCGGTTGCTGCTTCGAACTCGCCGATCTCATTCGCAAGGGCATGGGGTTATCCGGCCGTTGACGACGCCGCCAGCCGTGCCAATCGCGACTCCATCGAGCCAGTAGGGCACACGGTACATCTGCCTTTGCACTATTCCGTAGCGGTCCGCGCCCTTTCTAATGTCCTTGCCCGGGTAGCGGTACGGGTCGATGCGGAAGTGATGTCTGGGCGTGATCGCGTTGCGATTGTACGGGCCGCTGACAAGACCCCTTGGCAGCCAAGACTTGAACGACTTGCTGCTTGGCCGTGCGAAGCGGCCCGGAATCCAATGGGACCATTCGGCCCCGGCGCGCTTGATGAAAGTGCGCGCGCCGCCGGCCACGCCGCCGGTCGCGCCCAAGGCAGCCGCAATCGCGAGGTCGGTCAGATCGATGCACTCCAGCTCGAAGTCGTCCTCGAACATCTGAAACCCGAATTCGATGCCGGCGCCGGATCCTGCTCCAACCAGCGCCGCAATGACGAAGGGCACGAAAGCGAATTCCCCCGTCGGATCGACGAGGTTGATCGGGTTGCCCTCGACGTAGCCGTAGGTGTTGAGGCCGCCGGCGGGGCCAATCGGGTCGGACTGCAGGTAGCGGCCGATCGAGGGGTCGTAATCGCGCTGGTCGTTGTAGCGATACCCCGTTTCGACGTCGGCGTACTGGCCCGGAAAGCGCGGGTTGTGGGCGAGGCTGCCGGTGATCGACTCGAGCTCGCCGAACGGGCCGGCGAGAAGGTCCCAGACGGCCACCTTGGCGCCATTGGTGATCTTCTGGGAGGCGCCAACATGATCGGCGTGGACGAACGCGAGCGTCGCCGGCGCCCCTTGCGGATCGGACACGACGGCGAGCGGCAACGCGGAATCCGGCAATACGATGTACTCCTCGCTCGCCGCGCCGGCCGCGGTCGACTCGGCCAGCAGCATGGCGTCGAGCGCATAGTGGTAGTGCGTGCCCGACGACGGTGAACCGTACGGCTGTTTTACCACTCGCTCCCCGATGGCGTTCAGCGCGTACTCGGTCGTCGGCGTCCCGTTCACGGTGACCTGCTTCAGCCGTCCCGCGTGATTGTAAATCAGGTCGTGGGTCGGTGAAGAACCTCCTTGGGCGTCTTGGGTCACGTTGCCGATCGCGTCGTACGCGAAGGTGCGCGTGGCACCCGGCCTGATCTCGGTCTGCACCCGGTTGCTAGTCGAAAGATAGGTGAGGGTCTTCACCACCGCCCCGCCCGAGGTCACCGTCCGGCTCGTCCGGTTGCCGACGGCGTCATACGTGTAGTCGATGGTGCCGTAGGCGCCGACCCCGCGTGTCAGCCGGGCGAGTTCGTCGTAGGTGAAGGTCTGGGACCGCGACGGGGTGAGCGACTGTCTGGTTTGTCAAGCGGCGAGTTGGAATTGGTTTCTGGCAT
>JBBDQV010000217.1:0-923 GCA_040905845.1 Alphaproteobacteria bacterium
GAGCAAGGCGGTCGAGCTGCTCGGGCTCGGAGCGGCGTCGCTGCGTGCGATCGCGACGGACGAAGCTGGCGCCATGGTGCCGGAAGCGCTGCGCGAAACCATCGAGCGCGATCGCGTGGCCGGTTTCATGCCCATGGCCGTGGTCGCGACGGCCGGGTCGGCCTCGACCGGCGCGATCGACCCGCTCGCGCGCGTCGCGGATGTCGCCGAGCGCGCGGGTCTCTGGCTCCACGTGGACGGCGCCTTCGGCGCCCTGGCGCGCCTCGATCGCGACCTGGCCCCGCTCATGGACGGGATCGAGCGGGCTCACTCGATCGCCTTCGATTTCCACAAGTGGCTGCACGTGCCCTACGACGCCGGCTGCGTGCTGGTCCGTGACGGGGCGTGCCTGCCGGACGTTTTCGCCACGCACGCCGACTACCTGGAGGCGGGCCGGGCGCTCGCCGGCGGAGCGCCGTGGTTCGGCGACCTCGGGCCGGAGCTCTCGCGCGGCTTTCGGGCGCTCAAGGTCTGGTTCACCTTGCGTCATTTCGGGCTCGATCGGCTCGGCCGGTCGATCGCCCACAACTGCGCCCTGGCGCGCCATCTGGCACGGCGCATTAAGTCCGAGCCGGGCGCCCGGCTGCTCGCGCCGGTCGCGCTCAACATCGTCTGCTTCCGCTTCGAGCCGCCGGGCCGGGACGAGACGACGCTCGATCGGCTGACCGAAGACGTGGTCGCCGCGCTCCAGGCCGGCGGCCTGGCCGCGCCGTCGACGACCCGCATCGGCGGCCGGCTCGCGATCCGGGCCGCGATCCTGAACCACCGCACGACCGAGGCCGATATCGACGCCTTCTTCGACGATGCCGCGCGACTCGCCCGCGCCCGTGCGCCCACTGGCGCCTGATCCCTTTCGGAAACTCGAGGGTCCGGCGTCGTCACCG
>JBBDQV010000217.1:933-14296 GCA_040905845.1 Alphaproteobacteria bacterium
CCCCCCCCCCCCCCCCCCCCGCGACGGCTCCGCTTCCTGGATACGTATAGAACCAATTGCATTGCGCCTGATCCACCGTTTCAGCGACCCCTTGAAGAAATTCGGGATCTTCAGCTCGCAGCGTGAGCATCGGTCCACGGGCCAGTCGCAGCGAGACTGACACGTCCGCTGCGGCACCAAGATCGGACATCTGGGCCATATGCCACGAGTCGCCTTCCTCGGGAATGGAAGGCTGGAGTTCGTCGCGACGGCCGCTGCGTTGCGATGGGATCCAGCGCTTCCGCACCATCACGTCGGGCCCGGCTGGGACGACGCGATGGGCGGTCCGGCGCGGGCAACCGACCCCGGAACTGCCTCCCCGCCCGGCGGATGGACAGGGTTCTGACAGAGCGGCCCAGCGCTGCCGTGAGCTTTCTGAACGGTCGCAATCATCTGGCCGCGCTGACAAGGGCCTCGCGACCAGGCATGCTGCGCCTATCGAAACCTTGAAAGGCCGGCCATGAAGATCGTCAAGCTTGAAGCCATGCCGGTCCGTATCCCCTATCGGCGCGTCGAGGCGTCGTCGCTGATCGCGCGCGGCGGTATCGCAGACGTGCTCGTGAAGGTGACGACCGAGGACGGCCTGGTCGGTTGGGGCGAATGCACTCGCGCGGCCGATACCGCCGGCATCGAAAGCGCCGTCAAGGCCATGACGCCGCTCGTCGTCGGCCGCAGCGCCTGGGACAAGGAACGGATCCACCGCGATCTCGCCATCCCGGCGCTGTGGGCGTTTCAGCCCATGACCGGAAACTTCGCGTTCGCCGGCATCGACATGGCGCTGTGGGACGTGTGTGGCAAGGCAGTGGGCCAGCCGCTCTATCGCCTCTTCGGTGGTGCCATGCGCGAGGAGGTCGATTACTTCTACTACATGAAGTGGGGCACGCCCGCGGAGATCGCCCGGCAGGGCCGCGACGGCCGCAAGCGCGGCTACACCTGCTACTACATGAAGGCGGGGGTCGACGAGAAGGCCGAGGAGGCGATGCTCGAGGCGCTGCGCGACGCGATCGGGCCCGAGGGACGCATCCGCATCGACGTCAACCAGGCGTGGGACATTCCCACGGCCCTGCGCCTGCTGAGGCGCTGGCACGATCGGTTCCGCATCGATTTCGTCGAGGCGCCGGTCAGGATCGACCCGATCGAGAACAACCTGGACCTCATGAGAGTCTTGGACGTGCCCATCTGCGTCAACGAAGGGCTGTGGCGGGAGGCCGATGCCTGGCGCATCATCAAGTCACGCGCCGGACACTACCTGTGCTTCTCGCAGTACTGGGTTGGGTCGCTGGGGCGCTGGCACATGCTGTGCCACGCGGCGCACCAGGAGGGCTGGCTGGTCTGCAAGCACACCCACGGTGAGTTCGGCCTGACCGCGGCCGCCGGGCACCACATCATGCTGACCATCCCGAACGCGTGCCTCGGCCACCAGCAGACCGCGCAAATGATGGGGGACGACATCTTGACGGAGACGATCCCGATCGCCGACAAGCCCCGGTGGGGCCGCATCGAGCGGCCGGGCCTCGGCGTCGAGGTCGACGAGGACAAGGTGGCGAGATACCACGCCGACTATCGCAAGCACGGCGACTTCCAAACCTATCCGGACGATCTGGTCGCGCGGCCCGGCCGGAAGGGCAAGCGGCGCAAGTGAGCACCTCGATCGTGGAGGGCCACGTGAAGGCGACATGCGTTCTCGACGCCATGTGCTGGCTGGGCGAAGGGCCTGTGTGGTCCCCGACCGAGCGGTGCCTCTATTGGACCGATGTGCCAGCGTACCGCGTGCATCGATGGTTCCCGGCGACTGGGCGACATGATGTCTTCGCGACGCCCGAGATGGTCATCTCCCTCGCGTTGCGCGAGGCGGGCGGACTGGTCGCCGCGACGACGACGGGCGTCGAGCTCTGGAACCCGGACAGCGGCGTGCGGCACCGGCTGGCCGCGCCGGAGGCTGGCCTGCCGGGTAATCGATCGAACGACGGGAAGTGCGACCGCCGGGGCCGGTTCTGGCTCGGCACCATGGCCAACAACCTCAATGCCGACGGAACCGGAAGGGAGCTTCCCGGCAAGTCCGGTTCTCTCTATCGCATCGATGCGGACGGAACGGCGACGCGGATGGACGGGCCGTTCGGCATCTGCAACACGCTCGCCTGGAGCCCCGACAACGCCACGATGTATTTCGGCGACTCGCTCGCGGGCCTCTACGCCTATCGCTTCGACGCCGAGCGGGGCACGATCGCCGATCGCCGACCCTTCGCCATGACCGAGGACGCGGCGCTCGGGGTGCCGGACGGATCGACCATCGATGCCGAGGGCTACCTCTGGAACTGCCGATGGGGCGGGGGATGCGTGCTGCGCTGGGCCCCCGACGGAACCCTCGACCGCAAGATCGAGCTTCCGTGCGACCAGGTGACGAGCGCCGCCTTCGGTGGGCCCGATCTCGATATTCTCTACGTGACGACGGCCTGGCACGGCCTCGGCGGCGCCGAGCGGGCGAAGCAGCCCCTGGCCGGAGGCCTGTTCGCCATCGAGGCGGGTGTGCCGGGAATCCCCGAAGTTCCCTTCGCAGGCTAGGCCACGGACCGGCGCATCATCTGGTCCCGGTCGATCGGGAGCCCGGGTGCGGTCGCGTGCTCCAAGCCGAGGCCTCCGACAGCCTTGTGGACGGGTTTCGCCAATCCAGCGCAGAATGTCACCGGCACGCGCCCAACATAACACCTTCGGGAGGAGGACCACGATGTCGAAGCCAAGCCTGATTCGAGTTCGCAATGTCCTTTCCATGACGCGCCGTGATGCGCTGCGGGGGATGGCCGGCATCACTTCGGCGACCGCCCTGGGCCTTGCCGGGCGGCCGGCGCGCGCGGAGACGAAGGCCGTGTTCATCGGCTGGCAAGGCTACGACGAGGCGCTGTTCGCCGACAGCTTCATGCAGGACCAGGGAATCACTCTCGAAACCACGTACATCGGCAACAACGACGAGATCGTCACCAAGCTGCAGACCGGCGGCATCGGTACCATCGACGTCGTGACGCCCTACATGGGCTACGTACCGTTGCTCGCCAGGACGAACCTGATCGAGGCGATCGACGAGTCCCGGGTGCCCAATCTCGCGGACATGCTGCCGCTGTTCCGCGACGACACGAACGTCAACATCGACGGGAAGCTCTACTCGACGCCCTTCACCTGGGGCAGCGCGCCGATGATGTACAACCCGGCCGCGGTCTCGACGACGCCCACATCGTGGTTCGACCTCTTCAACGCCGAGTACAAGGGCAAGGTCGGCATGATGGACGATCCGCTCGGCAACATCATGCTGGCCGCGCGCATCGGGACCGACGCCGAATCCGCGACGTTGCTCACCCACGACCAGCTCAAGGCGGCGATCGACCTGCTCATCAAGGTCAAGGTCGAGGCGGCCCGGATGGTCGCGGTGAGCTGGGGCGAGCTCGCCGACGCCTTGGCCCGCGGCGACGTCATCATCACGTTCTCGGGCTGGGAGGCGATCAAGAAGTTCGTCGCCGACAAGGGTGCCGTCGCCGAGTACGTCTACCCCAAGGAAGGCACCTACGCCTGGCTCGACAACTATTGCATCGCCAAGGACGCGCCACACCGGGATGCCGCCTACGCCATGTGCAACCAGATCATCGGCGTCGCCTCGCAGCTCAAGATCGGCAACGAGTTCATCCAGGGCATCGTCAACCGGAAGGCGATCGACCAGCTCGATCCCGCCGCCAAGGCGCTCTACCCCTACGACGACCCGGTCGGGTTCCAGAAGAAGGCGACCTTCTACACCTTCCCGCCGCTGGACGAGGACGGCACCCATGCCACGTTCGCGGACTGGATGACGGATTACGAGCGCTTCAAGCTCGCCTAGAGCGTTGTCCGAACACCTAGAATCGATGGGCCTCCAAATGCATTGATGTCATCCCCGGGCGCCGCGAGAGCGACGAACCGGGGAGCCAGGGCCGAGCGCTCGTGCGGCGGCCTGGATGCCCGGTTCCGGCCTACGGCCAGCCCGGGCATGACAAACCAGGGGCTTTGGACCCATCTGAAGGGAACTCGCTCTGGGCTTCAGGACGTCGCGATATGCCCCCGGGGCCGGCCCGTCGGCGGTGCGGGCCCCGGGGGCCGCGTCAGGTGGACATGCACGGTCGACGCGCCAGCTACCTGCTCATTGCCCCCGCGGCCGCCATCTTCGGGGCCCTGTTCGTACTCCCGTTCGGCTATTTCCTGGTCATCAGCTTCTGGGTCGTGAAGACCTACCAGCTCACGCCCGACTTCACGCCGGCCAACTACGTCAAGACCTACGACTCGTACCTGGAGGTCGGGCTCTTCACGCTCGCGATCGCGGCCGTCATCGCGCTCGCCACGACCGTCATGAGCTTCGTCTACGCCTATCTGATCAGGTTTCGGGCCGGATCCTGGGGCCCGGCCTTGCTCTTCGTGGCGCTCGTCACGTTGTTCGGCGGCTACCTCATGAAGATCTACGCGTGGAAGACGATCCTGGGCAACGAAGGAATGCTCAACTCCGCCCTGCAGACGCTCGGCATCATCGAAGCGCCGCTCGACTGGCTGCTCTACAGCCCAGGTGCCGTTGTCGTGACGTTGATCCACTTCCTTTTGCCGCTGGCCGTCCTGCCCATCTACGGCTCGCTCCGGGGGGTCACCGACAGCGCTATCGACGCCGCGCGCGACATGGGCGCGCGGCCCTGGCAGGTGCTCGTCGACATCATCGTGCCCCAGTGCCGTCCCGGTTTGATCGCGGCCTTTCTCTTTTGCTTCCTAGTCGCCGCGGGCGATTACGTCACCCCACTCCTGGTGGGCGGCAAGATCAACATGATCGGGACCCTGATCGCGCCGCAGTTCGGCAACTTCTTCAACTGGCCGCTCGGTTCCGCGATGTCCTTCGTGGTGCTCGGCATGGCTCTCGCGATGCTCGCCATCGTGCAGGGCGCGATGTCGCTGTGGAGGCCGCGGTGATCGGGTCCAGTGCCGTCGCGTGGCGGGCCGTCGGCGTCCTTTTCGTCGGCTTCCTCCTGACGCCGCTGTTCCTGGTCGTGCTCTTCGCCTTCACCGACCGCGGCCTGACGAACTTCCCGATCGATCGTCTTTCGCTCGTGTGGTGGCGCGAGATGGTCGCGGCACGCGGCTTCGGCTCGGCGCTGACCAACAGCCTCATCGTCGCCGGTGTCGTCGGCTTGGTGTCGGCGGTCGTCGGCACCATGGCGGCGATGGGCTTCGCCCGGCTTCCGGCCCGGACCGCGGGGATCGCCATGGGGCTCCTCTGCTTGCCGCTCATGATGCCACCGCTCGTGCTCGCCGTCGGCCTGCTGTCATTCTACGTGAGCCTGGACGTCAAGCTCGGCCTGCACACCGTGATCCTGGCGCACCTGCTGTTCACCCAGCCGTTCGTCATCCTGGTCGCCTACGCCCGCATGGTCGCGTTCGACTATCGCGTGGTCGAGAGCGCGCGCGATCTCGGGGCGACCCCGTTGCGGGCGTTCTTCTCGGTCACCTTGCCGATCATCCGACCCACCGTGATCGGTTCGGCGCTGATCGCCGCGGCGTTGTCGCTCGACGACTTCATCATTACGTTCTTCAACATCGGCAGCGGCAACACGCTGCCCACGTTCATCTGGGGCATGATCCGGACGGCGCTCACTCCGGTCGTCAACGCCATCGGCACGTTGCTGCTCGCCCTGACCGTCGGATCGACGCTGATCGCCCTTTGGCTGACGCGTTACCGAGGATGAGGTGCCATGGGTCTGCTTGACGGCAAGGTTGCGGTCATCACCGGCGCGGCGTCGGGCATCGGCCGCTCCGGGGCCCGGATCATGGCGCGCGAGGGCGCCATCGCGGTCGTCGCGGACATCGACGTGGCCGGCGCAAGGAACACCGTGACCGAAATCGAGGCGGCCGGCGGACGGGCGAACGCCTGCCCCGTCGACGTCCGCGACAGTGCCTCGGTCCAGAGCATGGTCGCGGAGACCATCGATCGCCACGGCCGCATCGACGTCCTGTTTCACAACGCCGTGTCGGTGCCGCTGATCAACCGCCAGGACAAGCGCGCGACCGAGCTGCCCGACGAGATCTGGCGCCGGATCATCGACCTGGTTCTCAGCGGCACGTTCTATTGCGCGAAATACGTTGGGCAAACGATGCTCGCGCGGCGTTCGGGCTCGATCATCCTGACCGCCACGACCGACGCCCTGATCGGCCAGGCCGGGATCGACGGCTATACCGCGGCCAAGGGCGGCGTGGTCGCGATGACCCGTTCCATGGCCGCGGGGCTTTCGCCCGAGGGCGTGCGGGTCAACGCGATCTGCCCGGGCTTCGTCGAGACGCCGCACCAGGCGGCGTTCCTCGGCGTGCCGGAAGAGCGGGCGAAGATCGAGGCCTTGCACCTGATGCCGATCCTGCAGCCCGAGGACATCGCCGAGTTCGCGACGTTTCTCGCTTCCGATCGCGCGCGCTACATGACGGGCGGCATCCACACCGTCGATTCGGGCTATAGCTGCTTCAAGGGCCGCCTCGACCTCAAGGGCACGATCGAGGCCTGACGGCGCGGCGGATCAGATCACCGGATCGTCGGGCGAGGGCAGAACGGGCTGGCCCCAGAGCTGGCGTTCGCGGCGCACCGCCTTGGGCCGCTGGGGGTCCTGCGATTCCAGCTCGCGGGCGATGCGATGGCCGTCGAACACGGCATCGGCCAGATAGCGGGGCGCGTAGCAGTCCCCCGCCTGGTAGACGCCCTTGAGGCCCGCCCGGGCCCATTCCTCGCGTCGGACCTTGAGCGCTCGGGCCAGGGCATCGTTCGACCGGCGCGCCGTGCACAGGATGACGGTATCGACGTCGAGGCCTTCGACCTTTGTGCCGGCCGCCCGGGGCAAGGCGCCCGCGATTGGGTTGTCCGTGCGCCGCGCGCCGTCACGATAGAGGTTGAAGAGGGTCGCGCGGACTCCGTCGTTGCGCACCTGGAAATTCTCGACCCAATAGGCCGGCTTCTGCGCGATCCCCTTTTCGCGCATCATCCGGTGCAGGTTGGGGCCTTCCAGCGTGCGATCGGTCAAGGGGGCGGTCTTGTCGAACTGGGTCACGATCGTGACTCCGTGGCCTCGATCGGCCAGCAGTTCCGCGATGCTGACGCCCATGAAGTAGCCGTCGCCATCCAGGACCAGAACCCGCCGGCCGACCTCCTTGCCCGCCCACAATTGTTCCGGGGTCACGAACGCCGCCTGCGCCGCGTCGGCGCCGGCGATGGCATCGGGACCCAGCGGGCCGACGCCTCGGCGTTCCCACGACGAGCCCGTAGCCAACACGACCTTGGCGGCCCCGTAGGCCAGCACGTCGTCCGCACGGACCGCCCCCGCGCCGCGCATGATCTCGACGTTCGCCATGCGCGACAGGTGATGGACGCGGTAGTCGATGACCCGCGCCCACTCGGCCAGGCCGGGCAGTCGAGCGACGTGGCGGAGATGGCCGCCGAGCTCGGCCTCGGCCTCGATCAGGTGGACCCGATAGCCGCGCCGCGCCAGGACGTGGGCGCACTCGAGCCCGGCCGGCCCGGCGCCCACGACCAGCACGAGGTCCGGCGACGGCGCGGGTTCGAAGCGTTCGGGGTGCCAGTCGCGCCGGTATTCCTCCATGACCGTCGCGTTCTGGGTGCAGACGATCTGTCCGCCCAGCTCGAAGCGCGCGATGCACTGGTTACAGCCGATGCACTCGCGGATGTCCTCGACCCGGCCTTCGTCGATCTTGCGCGGCAACCAAGGATCGGCGATCGATGGTCGGGCGCACCCGATGATGTCGAGCTGACCCCCGGTCACGACCTTGAGCATGTCGTCGGGGCTGGTGAAGCGCCCGACGCCCACCACGGGCACCGTGGCGAGGCTCCGCACATCGCGGGTCCAGGGCGCCTGATGATTGACTTTCTGGAACCGGCTCGGCGCCGCGTCCTCGCCCCACTCCTGAAGGCTGCTGATGTTGACGTCGAGCAGGTCCAGGAGCCCTTGCCGCATCACGAGCTCGACGAAGCGCAGGCCCTCGTCGGCCGCTTCCACCCCTTGTGGGCCGGACAGCTGATCGATCGAGAAGCGCGTCGCGATGGCGCAGTGCTCGCCCACTTGGCGCTTCAGCCGCTCCAGCACCTCGAGCCAGAAGCGGGCACGATTCTCGAAGCTGCCGCCGTAGCGGTCGGTGCGCCGATTGAAGTACCGCGACAGCGCCTGGATCGGGAAGCATCCGTGGGTGCCGTGCACGTAGACGATGTCGAAGCCGGCGTCGACCGCGCGCCTTGCGGCCGCCGAGTACATGTCCTGCACCCGTACAAGATCGTCCACGTCGGCCTCGTGGGTGTAGGTCTGGGGCATCCAAGGCGAGGCGAACTGGTACATCGCCACGGGCACATGACGCAGTCCAAGGTTGTCGATCAGGCCGGCGCCGTAGCAGAGCTCGATCCCGGCGAGCGCGTTCCAACGATGTACCGCGTCGGTCATGTGCCGGTGGTTGATGACGTCGCCCGCGTCCCACATCGTGCTGACCGTCGAGGTCGTCTGGTCCGACTCCGGATGGATGTTGCAGGCCTCGGTATTGAGAGCGGCCCAACCGCCTTCGGCCTTCACGGCGCGGTGCGCCGCGTTGGCCCCCGGCCGGTCGGGGCCCGCTCCGGTGCATTGCGGCACCTGATAAAAACGGTTCTTGAGCACCTTGGGCCCGATGCGGATGGGCTCGAACAGCGGGTCGTATCGTGGATCGCGTCGGGCCATGGTTCGCCTAGCCGTCCGATGTCGCTTCGGGCGCGAATCGCACGTGCCCGATCAGCGTTTCCCCGGGCGCGAGGACGACCGTGCCGTTGCCCGGCACGCCACGACTCTCGAGATTGAACGCGTCGACCGAATGGCTGACGGGCTCGACGCAGAAGAAGTCTTGGTCGGGCGGCGCGTAGACGACGAGGTGACCCAGCGAAGCGGACGCGGTCATGGCGAGCCGCAGCCCGGTCTCGGGCCATTCGAGCTCGGCGCGTCCCTGCCATCCGGTCAAGCCGTGGCAAAGCTCGGTGCCGGCCAGGGCGCGACCGTCGCGGAAGTCCCAGCGTTCGGGGATCGCCTCGATCGAGCAGAACAGGTGCCGCTCGTCCGTGGTCCAGACCTCGTCCGCCGCGGTGCGCAGGCGCACGCCCGGCGTGGCCGTGAACCAGGGGTGCAGTCCGATGCCGGCGGGCATGGAGTCGTTGCCCATGTTGGTCAGCGACACCTCGGCATCCAAGGCCTCGGACGTCAGCGCGAAGGTCTGCACGGCCCTGTACGGGAACGGCCACCCCGTGTTCGCTCCATCGAGCGACAGGATGATCGATCGGGCATCGGCCCGCTCGACGCTCCAAGGCCTCTGCCAACCGTCGCCGTGCAGGGCGTTGGGCTCGCTCGCAACGGTTCGCGGTACTTCGTACGTGCGTCCACGAAACGTCAGCCGCGCGTCGCGGATCCGCCCCGAATAGGGAACCAGGGGGAAGCAACTCGTCGCCAGCACGTCACCCTGCTCCACGCGATGGGGAGCCGATGGTCGCAGGACGTCGAGGCTGCGATCGCCGTCCATCAGTCGAAATCTCGTGATGGAGCCGCCCAGCTCCGGGACAAGCTCGACCCCCAGACGACCCGCCCGCAGCGTATGACGCACCATGTTCGGTTCGCGATGTCCGCGCGTGGTTCTAGAAGACCAAACGGCCGATTTCGCCATTATACTCTTGCGGCCCAATTGACGAGCCGATTGCGAACGAGGGCGACGTCACGCGCATGTTGGAAGAGGCCAAGACCGGCGTGTGAACCGCGCAGCTCAACCCCCTGGTCGCTGTGGCCGGGACATCCGGATTCCGGCCGTCGTGGCACCCTCGGGCGCATTGTGGGCTTCCGACCGCCTACCGCCGAGGATACCAGCGGCGCGAAAATCGATTGGACGATGGGACCCACGAGGCGCGACGACGACGCCGCGGTCCGCAGCAAGGCCGGCACCCCTTCGGTTACAACGGCCGGCGGTGGGCAGACAGAGCCCCGCTGTGATCAACTGGGCGGTGATGCGCACGCGGTTACTACCCTCGCGCACGCTGCCCTCGGCGACGTAACGGGCGCCGAGGTTCCTCCCCAAGTCGTGGATTTTCAAGATTGTCCTTTGTAGGCGAACGTCGAGTTCCGCGCGAGGACAGAGAGGTGACGGAACTTCGCCAAGGCCGTGATCAGGTCCTCGGTGATGCCGTCCGAGAAGTGCTGACGATCCCGCCGGGCTCGGCGAGCTTCTTCAGCCGGGCCGCAACAGACACGCCGTCGCCGTGGGTCGTCTCGCCATCAACGATGACTTCCCCCAGGTTCACGCCCATACGGAACGGCATGCGCCGGTCCTCGGGCAACTCGGCGTTCAACTCGGCGAGCTTCCCTTGCACCTCGACCGCGCAAGCGACCGCCGCGGACGCCGTTCCATACTCGACGAGCAAGCTGTCCCAGCCTCGCTGACAACCCGGCCGCCGTGCCGAATATGACCGGCTCCAGAATCGCATCCACGCCGCCTTTGTTGACAAGCTGGACGGCACCATCGGTGCTGAGTTCTTCGAAAAGATGTCGGCGGAGGTCGGCGGAGTGGCGCGCCGAGCAGGACCGCTGCCTCCGGGACATCGAGCGCCACCAAAGCGCCGACCAGTCCTATCTCAAGGACGGCGTGCGCCTTATCGAACTCGCGCGGAACGCCCAGCGGCTTTTCGAAAAGCAGGGAGCGCGCGAAAAACGACGGCTTCTCGACTTTCTTGTTTCGAACTGCTCCTGGCGGGACGGGGAACTGTCGGTCGCTCTCCGACAACCCTTAGATCTGATTGACGAAACGGCCATGATCGACGCACAGCGAAAGGCCGCTGGAGAGGTCTCCAACGGCCTTTCTGAGAATTGGCTCCCCGGGCCGGATTCGAACCAGCGACCCAGCGGTTAACAGCCGCTTGCTCTACCTGCTGAGCTACCGGGGATCGGGCTCGCGATGTATCGCCTTATAGCAAATGGCCACCGGCAGGCAAAGCGAACGACGCGGCCCGGCCCTCCCGCGGGCCGCTTCGTCACGAAATCGCGAGATCGTGGAATCGGCCGGTGTCTGGATGTAAAGTTTTAGCTATAAGGGCGTACGCGGGGGAAACGTCGTCCTCGTCAACAAAGGCAAGCGGGGCAAGCCATGATGAAGATCGCCGGCCACATCGCCGTGGCCCTGTTGTCCGCGATGATGCTGGCCACGGCCGGCGCCAGTGCCGATGAAATAGGCACCGTGAACTATGTCGAGGTCTGGGCCTACGGCACGCCGCCTCAGACATCTCGACTCGATCTCTTCCAAGCGGATGCCGTCGAGACCGACGAGGTCGTCGAAACCGTCAAGGGCGGCGCGCTGCACGTCGTCTTTCTCGACGACACGGAGCTTAGGCTCGGCCCGGCCAGCTCGGTGACGCTCGACAGCTTCGTCTACGATCCGAGCACCAGCGCGGGCGAGTTCGTGGCCGACCTCGGCATCGGCGTCTTCCGCGTCATCACGGGGTCGCTCCAGAAGGACGCCATCCAGATCACGACCCCGGTCGCGGTGATCGGCGTGCGCGGCACCGACTTCCTGGTTGCCGTTCTGGCGACCGGAACGACGATCATCCAAGTGCTTCGCGGGATCGTGACGATCACGCCGAAGGCGGGTGGCGATACCTCGACGGTCGCGGCCAATCAGTCGGCCACGATGGATCCGACGGGCGCGGTATCCGCTGGCGGCGCGGTGTCGCCGCACGGGCTCGAGGAAGTCACGAAGCGACATACCGACAGGAACGGGCGCGACAAGGACAGCGGCGACTAGACGAGGGACGACAGCGGACCGCGAGCAGCGGGCGCTGCCGAGGATGGCGTGACCATGGGGCTGCAGTCCGATCGCAGAGGCGTCTTTATGCTCGCGGCCGGGGCGGCCGTGGCCGCCGGCGCGGCGGCGCGATCAGGCTTGGCCGCCACGCCCCGGGCGAGTTACTTCGTTCCCGGCTACGTCCCCGACGCGGCGTTCAGGCGCGGGACGCCCTTGGTCGAGGATGACCAGGCCGCGCGGGCGATTCCGGACGGGTACGGCGGGCCCATGACCATGGTCAGCCGGATCGATCCGACGGCCGAGTCGATTCGCCGCGCCGTGCTGCCGTTCGCGGGCCACGCCATCGCCGTCCACCCGACCGGCGGGTCGGCGCTATTCGTCGCGATGAACGGTCCCGTTTCGTTCAACTTTGACGCCGAATCCCTCGACGTCGTTCGCTCGATCGAGGCGCACGACCACGGTTACGTGTTCGGCGGGCACGCGGTGTTCGCGCGCGAACGTGGCGTCGTCCTTGTCACCGAGCGGCGGGACACGACCCTACGGTTCACCGGCTCGGCCGCCGAACATTACGGACGCATCAGTGTCCGTGACGCGGACAGCCTCGCCGTGCTCGACGTCTGGGACTGCCAGGGCATCGCGCCGCACGAGTTGACGTTGACCGCCGATGGCGGCCACGTCGTCGTCGCGAACTATGGCAGCACCGCCTGGCCCGCGGACCGGGAATCCCCAGTCGAGGGCGTCGATTACGGCGTCGAGCCTTGCCTCACGGTGCTCGACGCGGCGAACGGGACCCTCGTCGCCAAGCGACTCGGCCCGGACCGCAAGACCGAGGTCCGCCACGTCGCCGCGCATCGGCTCGATCGCATCGTCGGCTTGCAGGTGCGGGCGACGTCGTTCGAGGACGCGCAGCGCAGGCTGCGTCGAGTCGAGGGCATCTACGAGCGGGACTCCTCGGAGCGCGATGGACTGGGCTACCTGCCCGTGCCGTTCCTGCTCGCCGACGCGACCGCCGAAACCGAGGCCCCGCGCACGCTGATGGCGGACGATCCCATGCGCATGATCCGGGGCCAGAGCATCATCGCCGATCCGATCCACGACGAGGCGATCGCCACGTTCACGACGTCGAACACCATCGCCGTCGTCGGCGGCGATGGCAGCCTGCGCCGGCTCATCGCCACGGATCGTCTGGGCCTGCACTGGCCGCGCGGCATCGCGCTGTTGCCCGACGGCGTTCATTACGCCGTGGCCGGCGACTGGGAGAACATCTTCATTTTCCGGCGCGGCGACCACGCGCTGGTGCGCGAGGCCTGCGTCTACGCGACGCTGTTCGGCCACAGCCACATCACGGCGGCGGCCTAGAGCAATATCCGGTCGGATTGAACCACGGGGTTCAATCCGAGCGGATGAAATTGCTCTCGATTCAACGACCTAGCCCGACCTATTCATGACGGTAAGGCGTGAGTCGGGGGGCGGGCAGTTCGTT
>JBBDQV010000218.1:0-2537 GCA_040905845.1 Alphaproteobacteria bacterium
CCCACGAGCCCGATCTACGGCATGCCCATCCTGGACGCCGAGAACGCCAAGACCGTGCTGATCGTCAAGCGCAGCCTGGCCTCGGGCTACGCCGGCATCGACAACCCGCTGTTCTACAAGCCGGGCACCATGATGCTGTTCGGCGACGCCAAGAAGATGGTCGAGGACATCGTCAAGGCGCTGTAGGGGTGTTTGCGTGAGAGTTGCGCCCGTTCTGAGCGAAGGCGCTTGACACGTCAGCCCGATTCACCTAACTTTTCGAGATTATCCCGGATTCCCGGGGCAATAGAGAGAGTTTGTATGAGCACGTCTCGGGTTGCGGTCCTTATCGACGGTACCGCACTCTATTTCCGAAGCCGCGAAGGTAGGTCTGAGCGCCTCGACTACGAGGCGCTCGATAGAGTGTTGCGCGCGAAGGCCCAGGTCACCGGCTTCAATCCAGCGATTTTCTTCACAACCTATGATCCGACGAACGAGGGTCAGAGCAAGTTTCTGACCTTCCTTCGGTCGCGTCTGCAGTGGGCCATCGAAACTCGGCCGGTCTGGGATGCCGATCCCCTACCCAGAGATGCGCCCTGGGAGCGATCCGAACGTCGCAACGAGTTCATTCGGTTTGATGCTCCGATAGCGTTTGCGGTTGGCCGATTGGTCGATCGCTGCAAGCAAGTCATTGTAATTTCGGACTCGTTTGGGTTGGAGCAACCGCTTCAGGCAGCAGGTCAGATGAATATCGCAAAGATAATCTTAGCGTTCTTCGCACATCATATTGATCCTCGTTGGCCTGGATCACTTAAAGGCGATAGGACTCACGTTGAGTTCTGGGACTTAGATGAAAGCGAGGAAGCGATTTTTGGTCGAGACTCTAAACCAAAGTCCGTTGTAACCACTACGCTGGCCCGACTAGTTTAGTAACTTTTTCTCAAACCTTGATGGTTCGAGTTGTTATCGGGGCATTTGCCCCAGAATAGAATGGAGATTTTCATGTGCAAACATGGCTGTAATTTGCGTGAAGCCTGCTCTGAGGCCCGGAATCTAGGAATTGAGATTCAAGAGAAGGATGGCGAATTGAATTTTAAGTTTCCAGGGTTTCGATCGGTCCGGGTTAACAGGAGGCGTAAAGACTCCTCCCGCGCCCTGACCAGCCTCATCCAGGACGTAAGGGACGCAAGGTACCGCGGGGAATGAGAGCACTGTGTTCATGACAGCCGCTTCGCCATGAACACCGAGTAGGGGTCCGCGCGGTAGGCGCCGAAGGGGCCGGTCGCGACGAAGCCGGCGGCGCGGTAGAGCCCGATCGCCAAGACCGACCCCACGAGCCCGATCTACGGCATGCCCATCCTGGACGCCGAGAACGCCAAGACCGTGCTGATCGTCAAGCGCAGCCTGGCCTCGGGCTACGCCGGCATCGACAACCCGCTGTTCTACAAGCCGGGCACCATGATGCTGTTCGGCGACGCCAAGAAGATGGTCGAGGACATCGTCAAGGCGCTGTAGATTCGGGGACCAGACCGTCGGTTGCGAACGAGCTCGCCCGCCGGCAGGAGGGATCGCCGGGTCATGCTGAAAGTCGAGGTCGAGCGCGAGGCTGACGGACGTTGGATCGCCGAAGTGGCCGCCCTTGCCGGCGTTCTCACCTACGGCTCGAGTCGCGAAGAGGCCATTGCCAAGGCGGAGGCGCTCGCGCTGCGCGTCCTTGCCGATCGCGTCGAGCATGGCGAGCCCGTGCCTGAGCTGTCCGCCTTGTTCTCGGCGGCATGACCCGCTGGGGGTCGGCGAAGGCGAGTCGCGTCCTCGCGGCGCTCGATCGGATCGGCTGGACCGTCAAGCGCCAATCGGGCTCCCATCGCGTTCTGGCGCGGCAAGGCTGGCCCGACGTTGTCTTCGCGTTTCACGATCGCGAGGAGGTCGGGCCCCGCATGCTCGCGCGCTTGTCCAAGCACACGGGCCTGCGGCCGGAGAACCTATGACGCGACTTTTTAGGTGGATGGGACAAATGGTGAGAGTAATTGGTAACTGGTGACGGTATATGGTTTTTAGATCAGACGCCGTCCCCGGTTTTCGCCCGGCATCGACAACCCGCTGTTCTACAAGCCGGGAACGATGATGCTGTTCGGCGACGCCAAGAAGATGGTCGAGGACATCGTCAAGGCGCTGTAGGGGCGGGTGACGCCAGGCTCACACCAGGGGTCGCTGTCGGCGACTCCCTCGTCCAAGGGGATACGTCATTGCGAGGCGGGCGAAGCCCCCTTCGACGCCGCCTGCGGCGTCGCTCAGGGCAGGCTTGAAGCAATCCAGGGCGGCTCCGAACCTCCGTGCGGCGCCTCCTGGATCGCTTCGCCTTCGGCTCGCGATGACGGATACGGAAGGGACGGCCGCGTAGAGCGCGGCGTGAAAGTCGTCGCTCGCCTCGAGCAGCGCGATCACGTCGGGCTGGTCGGCGGGTTCGACGGCGATGACCGGCGTCGCCGCAGGTTCGACAGCACCAGGGTCCGCGGCCTGGGATTTACACCGGCTATTCATGGGAGCGGCGGCGGGGG
>JBBDQV010000218.1:2547-7487 GCA_040905845.1 Alphaproteobacteria bacterium
ACGCCGCCTTTGGGAATGCTCTGGGGGGCTCCTCTGACGTATGGGACCAAGGGTAACGCCGTTCGCGGTGAGGGCTCGCCGAAGGCGAGCGTCTCGAACCGTGAACGGCGTTGCACGGCCCGATTGGGGGCTATTTTAGTGACTGCCCTCGCGCTGGGCGCGCTTGCGGGCCAGCTTGCGCGCGCGGCGCACGGCCTCGGCGGCCTCGCGCTTGCGCTTCTCGGACGGCTTCTCGAATGAGCGGCGCAGCTTCATCTCGCGGTAGATGCCCTCGCGCTGCATCTTCTTCTTGAGCGCGCGCAGGGCCTGATCGACGTTGTTGTCGCGGACGACGACTTGCAAAGGTTGACCTCCGGCCCGGTCGGGGCCCCACTGTTGCCCTTGGCTGAGAGGCGCGGTTGGTACCATAGTCGGACACCGGCGTAAAGCGCCGCGAGTCCAAGCGCAAGGCGCAAGACTCTGAGCCGACAAGGGAAACGGCCATGGCCATCCTCAAGATCGCGCGCATGGGGCATCCCATACTGGCGCGGCCGGCCGCGCGCGTCGCCGACCCGACGGCGCCCGAGGTCAAGGCGCTCGTCCGCCACATGATCGAGACGCTCGAGGACGTCGGCGGGCGCGGGCTCGCCGCGCCGCAGGTCCACGTGCCGCTCCGCGTCGCCATCTTCCTCGTGCCCGGTGAGAACGGCGCCGCGCTGACGGCCCTGGTCAACCCGGTCATCGAGCCCCTGGGCGAGGCCATGGAGGACGGCTGGGAAGCCTGCCTCTCGGTCCCCGGTTTGCGCGGCGTGGTGCCACGGCATGCCGTCATCCGCTATCGCGGCACGACGCCCGAGGGCGAGCCGATCGACTGCGTCGCCGATGGTTTCCACGCCCGCGTCGTCCAGCACGAATGCGACCATCTGGACGGCGTGCTCTACCCGCAACGGATGACCGATCTCACGAAGCTGATCTTCGACAGCGAGATGCGCTGGTTCGCGCCGGCGGCGCGAGACGACGCCGACGAGGACGCGGCGTGACCGAGCGCGAAACCCGGCGCCGGGCCGTGCTGGCCGCGGCCCTGCCCCACGTCCCCTTCGAGGGCTGGACCGACCGGCTGCTCGGGTTCGCGGCCGACGACCTCGGCATCCATGCCAACGAGGCGCGTCGGCTGTTCCCGGGCGGCGGGGCCGAGCTCTGCGGCTTGTTCGTGGCCGAGGCCGACCGCCGCATGCTGGAGGCGCTCGCGCACCACGACCTCGAAGCCATGCGCGTACGAGATCGCATAGCGCTCGCCGTGCGCACCCGGCTCGAGCAGGCGCGTGTTCATCGCGAGGCGGTGCGCCGCGCGCTCGGCTTCTACGCGCTGCCGTTCAACGCGGCGGAGGGCGCGCGCACGCTCTACCGCACCGTGGACGCCATGTGGCGCGCCGCGGGCGATACCGCCACCAACTTCAACTTCTACTCCAAGCGGGCGCTGCTGGCCGGCGTCTACGGCTCGACGCTGCTGACCTGGCTCGACGACCGGAGCGAGAACTCGGCCGCCACCTGGGCGTTCCTGGAACGCCGCATCGATGACGTGATGAGGATTCAGAAGGCGCGCGGGCGCTGGGCCAAGCGGCTGCCCGATCCGGACCGCGTCGTCGCCGGCCTCGCGCGGAGGCTGAGGGAGCCCCGTCGCAGGAGGAGCGCTTGAACGCCGACGACCTGCGTGCGCTCCAGGCGCCGCTGAAGGCGCGCTACAAGGATGACCCGGAGTCCGCGTCGATCACACTCAGGGCGAGCGGCAGCCTGGACGGCGACGGCATCGCGTGCCGGGTCGACACCGGCCGTGCCTTGATCGAAGCCGGGCTTCACCCGGCGACGGGCGGCTCGGGGCTGCAAGTTTGCTCGGGCGACATGCTGCTCGAGGCGCTGGTCGCGTGCGCCGGCGTCACGCTCAAGGCGGTCGCGACCGCGCTCGGCATCGCGGTGCGCGGCGGTCGGGTGACGGCGGAGGGCGAGCTCGACGTCCGCGGCACGCTCGGCGTCGATCGCGAAGCGCCCGTGGGCTTCCGCGCCGTGCGCCTCGCCTTCGAGCTCGACACCGACGCGCCCGACGACACACTCGCCACGCTGATCAAGCTGACCGAGCGCTACTGCGTCGTCTACCAGACGCTCAACCGCCCGCCGGCGATATCCGCCGGGATCGAACGCACCGCGCCCTAGCCCAGCTCGAAGAAGCGCTCGAGCTCGCGGTCGGTGACCAGGGCGCGGAACTCCTGCTCCTGCCAGGCGCGGGTGTCGGCGTAGTGATCGACGAAGGCATCTCCGAAGATCGCGCGCGCCGGCTTCGAGGCCCGAAACCGCTCGATCGCCTCGCCGAAGCTCGCCGGGAACCGGTGCTCGGGCGCGATGTCGGCATGGTAGGCGCTTTGCATCATCGGCGCGCTCGGCTCGAGCTCGTGCTCGATGCCCCAAAGCCCGGCGGCGGCGAGGGCGCCGATCGAGAAATAGGGGTTCGCGTCGGCGCCGGGCGTGCGGCACTCGACGCGCTGCGCGTCGGGCTCGCCCGGGATCACGCGGATCGCGCAGCTCCGGTTCTCGATGCCCCACACGGCCGCGATCGGCGCGAAGATGCCCGGCACCAGCCGCTTGAACGAGTTGACGTTGGGCGCGAGCATGAGCAGCAGCTCCGGCATCAGACTTTGCATGCCGCCGACGAAGTGGCGCATCGTCGTGCTCATGCCGTGCGGCGCGCCCGCGTCGTGGAACACCGGCTTGCCTGACTGGTCCTTGAGCGACAGGTGAACGTGCCCCGAATGGCCGTCGGCGCCGTTCGACCAGCGCGCCATGAAGGTCATCATCAGATCACGCCGCTGGGCGACGGCCTTGGCGTAGCTCTTGAAGATCGCGCCGTTGTCGGGAACGCGCGGGCCCGGGCCATAGGCGATGGTCGCCTCCATGAAGCCCGGCCCCATCTCCTCGTGCATGCTGTCGATCGGGATGTCGAGCGAACGGCACGCGTCCATGATCGCGTTGTAGAACTCGGACCACACCGACTGGCGCTGCAACACGTAGTAGGTCTTATAGGGCGTCGTGATCCTGAGGTTCTTGAACCCCTTCTCGATCAGCGACATCGGCGTCTCGTGGAACAGGGTGAACTCGTACTCGAGCCCGGCCAAGGGCACGAGGCCCATGGCATCGGCCTTGGCGAGCACGCGCTTGAAGACGTTGCGCGGGCAGATCGCGGTCGTCGCGTCGGCGTATTCGAGCTGGAAGAAGAGGTCGCGGCCGGGCGGCTCGAACGGCACGACGCGGCAGGAGTCGGGGATGACCCGCACGAGCGCATCGTAGTAGCCGCCGCGCGCGTCCGAGATCTTGGCGTTCTCGGCGATGACGTCGTTGTAGTCGAGCCCGAGCGTGACCGCCGGAACGCCCATCCCGTGCTCGACGGCCGACAGGAACTTGCGCCGCGACAGGTACTTGCCGCGCAGCATCCCTTGGGTGTCGACCAGCCCGACGGTGACGAACTCGGTCGCCTGCTCCTCGACGATGCGGCGAACGTCCTCGACGGTCTTGACTTCGCTCGGCTTCATCGATCCCCCTAGTATCCGATCCCGGAGTTTCGCGCCACGGGCCTGGCGGCTTCGTTGACTCGCCCCGACCCATGGCCTAGCGTCCAAACCATTCGTGAATACAAGACGGCGGTTCACGCCGTCGGTGAACCTTGGACTTAGGGGAGGCATCCGTGACGAAATCCGTCCATCCAACCTTGTGCGCGGCGAAGGCGTTCAACCGCCGCACCGTGCTGACGCGTGGCGCCGCCGTCGCGGCGGTGGGCTTCGGTGCCAAGGCCATCGGGCCGTTCGTGCGCGACGCGCACGCGGCCGAGCTCGAGCTACGCGTCCTCATGTGGGCCAACTACAACGTCGAATCGACGGTCATCGCGTTCGAGCAGCAGCACGGCGTCCGCTTCGCGCCGACCTACTTCGACGGCAACTCGGAGGCCTTCAACAAGATGAAGGCCGGCGGCACCCAGGACTTCGACCTGGTGCAGGCCGACGGCCACTGGCCGCGCACCTACCACAAGCAGGGCCTGACCCAGTCCATCGACTATGCCAAGGTGCCGAACCTGGCCAACGCCTATCCGGCGTGCGTGCCGCCAATCTACATGCTGGATCAGACCGAGGACGGCAGCGCGAACGTCGCGGTTCCCAACTGCTGGGGCGGCTACGGCGTGACGATCAACACGAGCAAGGTCGACGCGGCCGACGCCGAGTCGATCGAGATCCTCTACAACGACAAGTACAAGGGCCACATCATCACCAGCGCGCGCTTCGAGGAGAACATCGCCGAGACCGGCATCCTGGTTGCCGACCGCATGGGCACCAAGAACTCGGCCAGACCCGACGGCAAGCCCTTCAACCCCTACGTCCTGACCGATGAGGAGTTGGAGGAGTGCAAGACGTGGCTGATCAAGCAGAAGGGTCTGCTGCTGACCCGCTACGTCGAATACGACTTGGTCGATCGGCTGATGCTGTCGGGCCAGGCGTGGATAGCGCCCGAGTGGGGCATCACGTTCCGTCGCCTGCTCGCCATGCATCGCAACAACGAGCTCGATTGGAAGGCCAAGTACATCCTGGTGCCGAGGGAAGGCGGGCTCGGCTGGATCGACAACTGGATGGTCAGCTCGGGCGTCGAGGACGCCGAGAAGCTCGAGGTCTGCTACGCTTGGATGAACAACTTCCTCAGCGACGAGAACATGCTCAAGGTGCTGCGCGAGGAAGGCACGGCGTCGGTCATCGACATCCGCAAGCACCTGACCCCGGTCGAGATCGAGGACTTTCTGCTCGATCGCACTGATGAACTCGCGCGCCTCTACATGTTCGATCAGCCGTCCTCGCCCGAGAAGTGGGAACGGGTCTGGTCCGAGGTCGAGGCGGCATAGGCTCGATCGACGTTCGAGGCGGGGGGGGGGG
>JBBDQV010000218.1:7497-14221 GCA_040905845.1 Alphaproteobacteria bacterium
CTAGCCGAGCCCGGCGCCGTTCAGCTTCCTGGGGGGCGGGTTCGCGCGGGTTGCCATGGCCAACGTCGCGGTCGGCATCTACGACGTGACCAAGCGCTTCGGGCGCACGGTCGCGGTCGATGGCGCCAACCTGGAGATCCATCAAGGCGAGTTCTTCTCGCTGCTCGGGCCGAGCGGCTCGGGCAAGACGACGCTCTTGCGCATCGTCGCCGGGCTCGAGGAGCCCGACAGCGGTCGCGTCGTCATCGACGGAGGCGAGGTAACCGGCCTGCCGCCCTACGTGCGCAAGGTCGGCATGGTGTTCCAGGACTTCCTGCTGTTCCCACACATGAACGTGGGCGAGAACATCCTGTTCCCCCTCAAGATGCAGGGCATCGCCAAGGCCGAGCGTGACGAGCGGCTCGGCTGGATCACCAGGCTCCTCCACATCGACGGGCTCGAGGAGCGCTATCCGCACCAGCTCTCGGGCGGCCAGCAGCAGCGCGTCGCGCTTGCGCGTGGGCTGATCTCGCGCCCCGCGCTGCTGTTGCTCGACGAGCCGCTCGCCAACCTCGACCGCGAGCTTCGGAAGGAGATGGAGGTCGAGGTGCGGCGCTACCAGCGCGAGCTCGGGATTCCGTTCGTCTACGTCACCCACAACCAGGAAGAGGCGCTGACCATGAGCGACCGCATCGCCGTGATGCGGGCGGGTCATTTCGAGCAGGTGGCGCCGAAGTACGACGTCTACAGCGCGCCGGCAACGGCCTTCGTCGCGAGCTTCGTCGGCCACGCCAACCGGATGCGCGGACGGCTGAAGGCCGCGAACGGCGCGCGCGCCGAGATCGACTGGAGCGGACTTTCCCTGGAGGTCCCGGCCGTCGCCGGCACTCGGGTCGGCGACACGGTCGACTACTTCGTCAAGTGCGAACACCTGAGCATCGGGCCGGCCGCGTCGCCGCCGCGCTTCGGTGACAACCGGCTCGAAGGCACGCTGCGCGACGTCATCTTCAAGGGCCAGGTCGCCGACTACATCGTCGTGCTCGCGAACGGGACCGAGATCGTCGTCAGCGAGGCGGTCGGCCTCCCCCGCGTCAAGACCCATGACGCGGTGGCCGTGACCTGGGCGCCCGAGGCGGGAAACAGCTTCCGTGCCGAAGGGGCGTGAGGCCGTGCCGACCAGCCGCCGTCTGTTTCACCGGCCCGAGACGCGGTTCATGCTGCTCGGGCTGCCCGGCGTCATGTTCGTCGTGATCTTCCTGCTGTTGCCCATCGTCTCGGTGATCATCTTCAGCTTCTGGCGCACCGAGAAGTACGAGATCTACGCCGACTGGAACCTCGACAACTACCGCACGGTCCTGTTCGAGGGCACCTACCTGATCTTCCTGTTGCGCTCGATCGTGACCGCCGTCATCGTGACCGCCGCTTGCCTCGCCTACTCCTGGCCGGTCGCCTACTTCATGGCCAAGTACGGCGGGCGCTACCGGCTCTTGCTCGTGCTCGCGCTGGCCGCGCCGTTCTTCACCGGGGCGGTGCTCCGCCTCGTCGCGCTCCAGGCCATCATGGGCCCGATCGGCGTGATCAACATGGCGCTCGGGCTCATCGGCGTGCCGGCGATCGAGTTTCTCATGTTCACCAAGGTCGCCTCGGGAATCGGCATCGCCTACCTCTACCTGCCGTTCATGGTGACGGCGATCTACCTGTCCCTGCTCAACTTCAATTTCCAGCTCCTCAATGTCGCCAAGGTCAACGGGGCGCGGCCCTGGCGCGCGTTCATCACCGTGACCTGGCCGCTCAACTGGATCGGCACGGCGATCGGCATCACGCTCGTGTTCATCCCGTGCCTGGCGGAATCGCTGACTCCGACCTTCCTCGGCGGGCCGAGCGGCAAGCTCTACGGCTCGGTGCTCGGGCTGCAGTTCGATCAGACGGGAACGTGGGCGCTCGGCTCGGCCATGGGCGTGCTGTTGTTCGTGGTCTGCTGCGTCGTCATCGCCGCCATGTGGCTGACGATCAACCTCCGGCGCAGCGGCTTCACCGGCGCGAGCGACTGACCATGGCGACGCGGCGTTTGGCCGAGCGGGTCACGCCCTTGTTCCTGGGGACGATGCTCGCGCTGCTCTACGTCTTCCTGTTCGCGCCGGTCATCTACCTCGTCTACACCTCGTTCGCCCGCGACACGGTCTGGCCGTTCCCGTGGCGGCCGAATTTCAAGGCCTACATGAGCCTGATCGACCGCAGGGCCTATCAAGAAGCGCTGTGGAACAGCCTTGGCATCGGCCTCGGAACGGCGACGCTTTCCATGACGCTCTCCGCGATGGGCAGCATCGCCGTGCTCAAGTACCGCCACCGCTGGCGCGGGCTGTTCTCGATCATCATGATCAGCCCGATGTTCGTCGCCGAGCTCCTGATCGGCATCTCGACGCTCATCTTCAACCGCAAGGTGCTCGGCCTGCCGGGCAACGTCCCGTCGGCGGTCATCGCCAACGCCGTGCACGGCATGTCGTTCGGGTTCCTCATCATGCTCGCGCAGCTCGTGCGCTACGACTGGCGCCTCGACGACGCGGCGATGGTGTTCGGCGCGAACCCGCCGCGCGTCTTCTGGCACGTCACGGCGCCGAACATCTGGCCGGCGATGCTCGGCGCGTTCGTCATCACGTTCCTGCTCGCGTTCAACAACCTCGAGATCAGCTTCTACAACCTGGGCGCCGTGCCGACGCTGCCCTCGCTCGCCTGGGGTTCCCTGCGCTACGGTCTCGAGGCGGAGTTGTTCGCGCTGGCCGCGCTCGTCAACGGCGTCGTCTTCCTCGCCTTCGTCGTGGTCTACGTGCTGATGCGCCTCGGCATCGTGCGATTCGGCTATCGCGGCATCTGACCGCCCGACCATCGGGCCTTCCAACCGAAAGGACTGCAACCATGAGCTTCGCGGGCAAGGCGGCCGTCGTCGCGGGCGCGGGCGGCGGGATGGGATTGAACATCGCGAATGACCTGATCGCCGAGGGCTGCGCGGTCGCGCTCATCGACGTCAAGCCGAAGCCCGCCGAGATCCGCTCCGGCCCTGGCAAGAGCCTCTACGCCCAGGGCGACGTCACCGACGAGGGCTTCGTCAAGGCCTCGATCGACGCGGCGGCTTCGACGTTCGGCCGGCTCGACTACCTGGTCAACACCACGGGCGTGCTGTGGTTCGACCGCGACAAGTCGCTCGTCGAGATGGACATGGGCGTGTGGGACCGGGTGCTCGCGATCAACCTCAAGTCCTTCGCGCTCACGGCGCGCGCCGCGATCCCGCACATGAAGCGATCGGGCGGCGGCGCCATGGTCCATTTTTCGTCGGTCCAGGCGCTCCGTGGCGACACCAAGGCGCAGGACGCCTACGGCGCCTCCAAGGGCGCGATCCTCTCGCTTTCCAAGTCGATCGCGATCCAGTTCGCCAAGGATGGGATTCGCTCGAACGCGATCCTGCCGGGCGCCACCCTGTCGCCCATGCAGGCGCGCTGGCAGGGCAAGACCGAGCTCCAGGCCCAGATCGCGACCACCATCCCCGTCGGGCGCATCGGCACGACCCAGGACCAGGCCAACGCGGCGCTGTTCCTGCTGTCGGACAAGGCGTCCTACATCACCGGGACCGAGCTGATCGTCGACGGCGGCGTCACCGCGCTGCCCTAGGAGTCGGCCATGACGGAAGCCTTGCCCAGGGCCGACTGGAGCTTTCCCACACGCATCCGGTTCGGCGCGGGGCGCGTGGCCGAGCTGCCCGAGGCGTGCCGGAGCCTCGGCATGAGCCGGCCGCTGCTGGTCACCGACGAAGGCCTCGCCCGCCATCCCATGATCGCCGAGGCGATCGCGCGCAACCAGGCCTCCGGGCTGCCCACGGGGCTGTTCGCGCGCGTGCGGCCGAACCCGCTCGCCGGCAACGTGACCGAGGGGCTCGGCGTTTTCCGCGCCGGCGGGCACGACGGCGTCATCGCCTTCGGCGGCGGCAGCAGCCTGGACGCGGGCAAGGCGATCGCCTTCATGTCGGTCCAGCGCGAGCCCATCGAGGCGCTGACCGTGGCGAGCTTCGCCGAGTTCCAGGCGGTCCAAGGCAAGATCGTCACGTGCGGCCTGCCGCCGGTGGTCAGCGTGGCCACGACCTCGGGCACCGGCTCCGAGATCGGCCGCTCGGCCGCGCTGATCGACGAGGCGAGCCTGACCAAGAAAGGGCTCTTCCACGAGCGCATGATGCCCGGCATCGCCATCGCGGACCCGGCGCTCACGGTCGGGCTCACGCCCGCGCTGACCGCGGCGGTGGGCATGGACGCGCTCAGCCACAACCTCGAGGCCTACTGCTGCCCGTTCTACCATCCGATCGCCGAGGGCGCCGGCTTGCGCGGCGTCGCCTTGATCAAGGAGTGGCTGCCGCTGGCGGTCGCCGACGGCGCCGACCTGATGGCGCGCAGCCAGATGATGACCGCCTCGCTCGCCGGCGCGGTCGCGTTCCAGAAGGGGGTGGGCGGCGTGCATGCCCTGAGCCACCCGCTCTCGTCGGTCCTCGGCGTGCATCACGGCCTCGGCAACGCCGTGCTGATGCCCTACGTCGTCGCGTTCAACCGCTCGGCGATCGCGGACAAGCTCGCGGCGCTCGCGCGCTACCTGGGTGTCGGCACGAGGCCCGAGGCGGTCATCGAGTGGATCGTCGCGTTGCGCGCCGAGATCGGCATCCCGCACACGCTCGATGCCATCGGCGTGCCCGAGGCGCGCGTGCCCGAGTTCGCGGCCATGGCCGAGCGCGACGTCAACGCCCCCGAGAACCCGGTCAAGATCACCGCCGCGATCGCCGAGCGCCTCTACCGCGCCGCGTTCGCGGGCGAGGTCGGGGGGTGATGCCGTCCGTGCTTCGAGACGAGCCTTCGGCTCTCCTCAGCACGAACGGCTTATCCTCTGCCGTTTGCCCTGAGGAGCGTGCGCAGCACGCGTCTCGAAGGGCCGTGCACCCTCACGCGAACGAGTCCGGGAAGCTTGCCTTCTTCTCGGCCATGAAAGCCAGGAGCGCCTCGTCCTTGGCTGGGTCGATCGCGGGGGCCTCGTAATCGGCGAGCAGCTGCTTCCACAGCTTGTTCGCGCGCTGGGCGGCGTCCTGCGCGCCTTCGGCCTCCCACTGCTCGACCGAGTTGTTGTCGGCGATGGTCGAGCGGTAGAACGCGGTCAGGAAGTTGTCCTGGGTGTGCTGGCAGCCGAGGTAGTGCTTGCCCGGGCCGACCTCGCGAATGGCGCTCATGGCCTGGCCGTTCTCGGTCAGGTCGATGCCCTCGGCGAGCCGCTGCATCATGGCGCACTGGTCGGCGTCCATGACGAATTTCTCGTAGCCGGACGCGAGCCCGCCCTCGAGCCAGCCCGCCGCGTGGAGCACGAAGTTGACCCCGCCGAGGATGGTCGGCAGCAGGGTCTGCGCGCTCTCGTAGGCCGCCTGGGCGTCGGGCACCTTCGAGGCGCACAGCGAGCCGCCCGAGCGGAACGGCACGCCCAAGCGGCGCGCGAGCTGGGCCGCGGCGAACAGGACCAGCGTGGGCTCCGGCGTGCCGAAGGTCGGCGCGCCCGACTGCATCGAGATCGACGAGGCGAAGGTGCCGAACACGACCGGCGCGCCGGGCCGGCAGAGCTGGGCGAAGGCCATGCCCGACATCGCCTCGGCGAGGAGCTGGGCCAGCGTGCCCGCCACGGTCACCGGGCTCATGGCGCCGGACAGGATGAACGGCGAGATCACCGTGCCCTGGTTCGCCTCGGCGTAGGCGCGCAGCGCGCCCAGCATCGTCGAGTCCCACACCATGGGCGAGTTGGCGTTGATCAGGTTGATGACGACGCAAGTTTGGTCGACGAACTCGGCGCCGAACAAAATCCGGCACATCGAGACCGTGTCGGCGGCACGCAAGGGGTGCGTCACCGAGCCCATGAACGGCTTGTCCGAGTAGCGCATGTGCGCGTAGACCATGTCGTAGTGCCGCTTGTTGACCGGCAGGTCGACCGGCTCGCACACCGTGCCGCCCGAATGGTGCATGGCGGGCGTCAGGTACGTCATCTTCACGAAGTTGCGGAAGTCCTCGATCGTCGCGTAGCGCCGGCCCTTGTCGAGGTCGCGCACGAAGGGCGGCCCGTAGACCGGCGCGAACACCGTGTGCGGCCCGCCGATGGTGACGTTGCGCTCGGGGTTGCGCGCGTGCTGAACGAACGTCCGCGGCGCCTTGGCGATCAGGGCGCGGCACAGCCCGCGCGGGGCGTGGACGCGGGTGCCCTTGACGTCGGCGCCGGCCGCGCGCCACTTCACGAGCGCGTCGTCGTCGCCACGGAACTCGATGCCGATCTCCTCGAGGATCGTCTCGGCGTTGTTCTCGATGATCTCGAGCCCTTCGGCGCTCAACACCTCGGTCACCGGAAACCGGCGCGTGATCGCCGGCAGGAAGCTCAGCGGGCGCGCCTCGCGCGAGGCGCGCCGCGCGCCGCTGCCGCCCCGGTCGCGCCTGCGGCTTGCCGCGCCCTGGTCAGCCGCCGTCGGCTCGGTGGTCATCGAATCACTCTCCCGATGCGTCGCCTGCCCAGACCCTAGCCAAGCGGGCGCTCCGGCGCGAGAGGGATTCTCGGGGCGTTCCCTCGCTCGGCTGCTTCGTGAGCTGGGACGCGAACCGACGTCCTCACATCATTGTCATGCCCCGACTTGATCCACGGCTGTCCGGTTCGCGCCTGCCACGCGGTTCGCGACGCGTGCCTGCGGCAC